>DATLUX010000646.1:0-9496 GCA_035577805.1 Verrucomicrobiia bacterium | reverse complement strand
AAGGTGATCCTTACGGGCACCTCGTTAAGCGCCTCACTGATTCGCTGTTTGATGGCGCGCTCCATTTCCTCCAGCTCGGCTGGCGGTATGTTCAGGTTCATTGTTTCCCTTCAGCTATTGCGATGGCGGCGCGAACTTCAGCGCGCGTTGCCCTGGTGCAGACGTCGATGTCGCTGCCGGGGATCATCGAACCGAACACGCCCAGCTCAACGGCTTTCAGTGCGTGAAGCAATTCATCGTGGCAGTTGACGGCTCGGATGATGAACTCGGCGTTGGCTTGGTCCAGCTTACGCTGTTCGTCGCTGTTGTAGTTTGAATCCTGGCCTTCGTCGTCCTCGTCCACGTCTGGCTCGATCAGGGCCACTACCCAGTGATCCACGGTGGACTCGATCGCAATGCCATCGGACGACATTAGCCCGGTCAGTTTCCACGGTGTCGGTGTGTGGCTCATGGTGTCCCCTTGATGTCGAACGCTGCGGCGTAGCCCAGCGTGAGTGCGAAGATACAGCCAGCGTCGGTGAAGAGGCGGCGGTACCCGCTCGGGCTATCGTTTTGGGTGTTGTACTCCAGCGTCTCGCCGTTGCGCAGCGGACGGTGCCAGTAGTTCTTCTCGGTCAGTGTCCAGGTGCGGAACTTGTTCGGCCCTTCGGCTTCGGTCTTCGGGACCAATGCGGTTGATGGTGCTGGTGCTGGTGCCTGCGGTGGCTCGGCCACTGCGACGGGCACGCCTGTCATTGTGGGTCGGATGCTTCTCTTCATTCGATGGTGATGATGAATGCGCCTTCGGCGCGGATGATACGGACGTTGTTGTCGGGGTGAGCGTACTCAAACCGGTTCACTGCTCGGGCCAAGTCATTCCGCTTGTGCCCCCAGCCGCATTGCCGCAGCAGATCATCGGCTTCATTGAAGTAGCCGTTGAAGTAGATGATGATTGGCGTCGAACTACCCGGCGTGCATTTGGTGACGTGCTCCTCGACTTGCAGGTACCAGAGGCGGAAGGCAGGCTCAACCATTGCGCGGTTGAACGTGGCTTCAGCTCCGGCCCTCTCCTCCTGGGTGTACCCCTTAAAGGCCCAAGCTTCTTCGTTCCATTTCGGTTGCTTCATTGTCGCAGTGTGGTGACTCCGTTGGTCTGTTCCCAAACCCAGCCACCGACATGGCGCCAGAGGCTGGTCACTCGCTTGTTGTTGTGCCGGTATCCCCGGCAGGACCGGACGCCACACAGCCAGAGCCGGGTGATCCAGATGCGTTTGAAGATCGGGTCGAACTCGACCGCGATCACCTTGGATTGTTTCATCTATTCTGTGACAGAATTAGGCAGCCTTCTCCGCGTCTGCTTTGGCCAGGCCCATGTTGTGGTGGCAGATGTCGATGAGGCTGCGTGTGTTGTCGAGCGCATGGACTGCGCTGAGTGCGTGTTCGTATGCGGTGAGCGCGTTGCGCCAGCGGCGTTTCCCGTCGGTGCCGATCTTCCCCAGTTCTTCGAGCGGCTTGAAGATGTCCTCCATGCGGAGGTACCCGCCGCCCATCTTGTAATACTCCTCGCGCAGAGCGGACACCAACCGGACCTTGTCGAGCCAGTCGTAATACTCCGGGTTGATCACGCGCAGCGCACCTGCAGGATCACCGTTGATGTACTGGTTGACTTCCTCGTAGCGCTTGTCATAGCGCACCTTCTCGGACGTGGTCACCTTCTGTTGTTGGTAGGAATACCATTGTCGCTTGCCTTCTTTGAACTTCACGTTCAAGGCGAACCGCAGGTTTTCCTGGCACGGCATCGGACGGCCAAGCGATTGCCAGTGCTCGGCTTTGGGGTCGGCATACATGGCTGTCGCTAGGCTGAGGCACACGTCGGTCAGCTCGGCGAACTGGACGCACCAATCGCCGCTGTGCTGCACCGTGCCGTCGCCATAGGTTTCGTATTGGGTGAGCTGGTCGAGCAGCGGTGCGCTGCCGCGATTGTTCCAGTTGTCGGTGCCAGACTTGACCAGTTTATAGGCCCGGGTGCTGGCGTTCAGGATGGATGGGATGATGATCATAGGTTTTATTCTGTCACAGAATTATTTGCTCAACCGTTCGCCGCGCATGAACGCAGCCCAGCGTTGAGCCTTTGCTTGGGTTTTGAATCGGGCGTGAGGTTCCTTCTGTCCGTTGACGAACACCGCCCACGGAACATCCTTGTGCTTGTCCTCGAACACCAGGGCGAACGAAGGCAGCTTATACTTCGGGTGCCGATACACTTCCCGGCCATTGACGAACAGCCGAACGATGCAGTCAGTGGAGATGATGCCGCCGCCTATGCTGCGTGAGGTGCGGAGTAGCAGCGGGGATTTGATTGGTCCCATGCTGCGGCCGACTTTGCCGACAACGTCCCACTCTTCGAGCCAGTCACGCCCAGTTTTGGCGTCGCCCAGCCAGAGGCGGATCTGATAGCCGTTCTGTCTCGCCAATTCCAAGTGGTGAACCACGGCTTTTGGTGTGGTGTCCCGGTAATAGGTTCCGCCAGGACTGAGCACGTCACGGAACTTGACCCCGGTAGGGCCAGTCCATTCGTGGATTGGTGGTGCGTCTTTCATTGCTTCACTAGGTAACGGATTTCCTTGAGGCTTCGGGCGTGGGTGTCGATGTAACCCCGGACAATGGCCGCGTCGTTGGGCTTCTGGCATCTACCAAGTTTGGCCAGCCGGTCGGACACAGCCGCATTAAGCAGCCGCGCTTGGTCCAGTGTGAGTTCGAGTGTGTTCATAATTCTGTTACAGAATAGGGTGGTTAAAGCCGCCAGCCCCGCAGGGAACTGGGGCACGATTGCCCCTTGGTTCCGCTGCGGTGCGTGGCTGTGGCTGTGGTGATCTTACCGGCTGCCGTTGCTGGGCTTGTAGTAGCGGCGGAGCGCGAGTCTCACGATGGTATCGCGGACGTTCCGGTAGATCACCGGGTCAACCGCGCCGATGGTGATGGTGCCACTGGCTGTGGTCACCGTGGCTTTGGCCCTGGCATTGGCATTCAGCGCCTTGAGGTTGGCCGCGGCGACTTCGTCGCGCTCAACGATGCTGTCAATCTGACTCTGGTATCCGATGGTTTTCATGGTGGTTCCTATACTTACCGATGGTTGTTGTTGTTGACCGACTACCGACTGACCGACTGGACCGACTGTTGCACCGCTTTCCGATGCTCCGCTACCGTCGCTGGCTGGACCGACTCAGGCCCAAAGACTCCTGCTTTCCGTACCGCTTCCCCAACTGTGCAGTTGGAGATGATGATGGGGCCAGCGTGTGTCATCACCCGCCAGCTCCAGACCGTCGCCCCAGTGCGACGGCCGTTGATCATTGTGTTAGTGCTCATGGTTCCCGCTATTCTGTTACAGAATTGCCGTTGCTGGTGGTGCTCAGGCCATCGAACCGGGCATGATGCGCTTGGACACGCCGTTGCCGTTGACCTTGGGCGTGGCGTTGCTCTTGTTCTGGAAGAACTGCGGAACCGGAGGAGCGACGGGCACGACCGGCGCGGGCTTGTTGTCGGGGTGCTCAGGGTTCGGGATGAGCGCGCACAAGGTCAGGCCGACCTTTTCCCCGTCGACGTCCACGGTGACCCACTGCTTGGGCCAGGTGCCCGTCTTCGCGATCACGTAGTTCTTCTTGTTCTCGGTCAGGGCAGGGTGCTGCAACGGCACGCTCAGGATGAGCGACCGGGTGCCGTCCGCATTGTCGACGACCTGGCCGACGATGCCGTGATTGACGTTGGTGCTGGTGGTGGTTTTGGTGGTGTTCTTCATAACCGTAGTTTTGGTCTGGCGTTGGTCCCGGCCAGTCCATCGGGGTGTTGTTGTTACCGACGTTGCGGTGGTCTCGTAAGTGAGGTCCGCGTGCTGCCGTAGGGAAACCCCACGGCAGACCGCGATGCTCGGCTTATTCTGTGACAGAATTGGGGCAATCAGACCGGGATGCCTGCGGCCGTGAACACCAGCTCAACCAGCCGCTTCGCTTCCGCCAGACCAAGGTGGTCGTGCCGATTGTTCCAGTCGTCCCGAAGTACCCGAATGGCCGCAATCTTGTTTCGGTAGGGTTGTGGCTGTTCGGGCTGAATGATCTCGACCGTGACGTTGCTGGTGCTGTCCAAAGCCAGCTCGCTAGTCAACTGGGCGAATTTATCGGCCAGAATCAACTGGGCTTCGGCGGTGGTTACTTTGATGGTCATAACTGGTGTCCTTTCCTTTGGTGTTGTTGTTCACGGCGTGAGTGCCGCTTGCTGGCCAGGAATTATCTGGTCAGCAGGCGAAACTCGGCTTGCTATTCTGTCACAGAATTGGTGAAACTTGGGGATGCCTTCAACCCTCTGCCAGTGCGGAAATCCACGCCGACTTGTCGCTGGCAAACTGTCGGCCTACTGCAACGATTGCCACGCGGCCTACCTACGGGCTTGGCGTGCCCAGCATTCACTCGACCCGATTCAACGGTTCAAAATGAACTGCCGGTCGTACGCCAACGTCTATCAGCGACGCGGCAAAATTGTTCCACAGGTTTGCGAGGTGTGCGGCAGTCCAGACACTCAAAAGCATCACGACGACTACAGCAAGCCGCTGGTGGTGCGCTGGTTTTGCCAGCAACACTACCGGGCTTGGCACGCTCAAAACGTGGCTGTTTGAGGCATTGTTCCACAGCGAAACTCTATTCTGTCACAGAATAGGTGGGCTTAGGCGGTGTACACCTTTTGCCCAAAGGTGGCTTTGACCTTTTCCCAAAAGAGATGCGCACCGTGCCCGCAGTCGTACACCTTGGCCGTCACGATCTCGCCTTTGCGCTTCCCAGTAACCGCCGTTGCCTTGTAATTGCGCCAGCCATCCGCCGTTTGGCATTCAACTTTGACTTTCATAGGATTGGATTGGATTGGACTATTCTGTAACAGAATTGCCCCGCTGGGATTGAACCAGACGGGGCTATTCGATTGGATTGGATTGGATTTGACCCGGGGACTATTCGCCAGAGGCAACGTGAGACGCAACCGTGCCGGTTGCTTCCCAAGCTTCGATCAATCTCCGCGCGGCCAGGAGTAGCGCCTTGGCGTCGCTCACGTCACCGTCGCAATCCTTGAGCGCACGAATCGCCATTGCCGCGGCGCCCTTGTTCGCCTTGCGGCCAGCACCCTTGGCGCGTTCGCGCTTGCCCGTCAGGGAGAGATACATGCCGCTTACCGTGCCGCGAACGTAACTGTCAGACAGCCCCGTTTCGCGTCCCCAAGCGATTGCCGTATCCCGCGAAACACCGTGAGCGATAAGTTCCGCCACTTTCTCAGAAAGCGAAACCTTAGCCGTGTGGTGAGCACGTAAAGCCGTCTGGAAACCGCTCTTCAATCCCGCGACATCCGCGACAATCTCAGGCAATGGCTTAGTCAACGGCACGTCGTTCGCGCTCACGACTGGCGCCATTGGCGTCAAATCCTTTGACGCAATAGGCGCCGTCAGTCTGCTAAGCAGACCAATGCCATTGTTCGAAGTGTTGTTAATTCCCGCCGTCTTGACGGCGCCGATAATCCCGATGCTTTGCATACTGTTTTAACTCCTATTCTGTAACCGTATTAATGTTTCGCTGTTAGCCGTCTAATGCCACAAGGCACTAGCCGTTGACACAATCCACGCGACGTTGACACCGCGAAACTTGAGGATTGGAAGGCTTGCGAGAAACGCGATGCGCGACTATGGCGAGCGCTCTGCACAAGTGTGTACGCCTACGGGCGTACTCCGTTTGTTGAATTCACTATTCCCCAGCTAGGCATGTTTACCATATGGGGTTTAACTGTTGGTGCGTATCAGGCTTTGGACCTTGCCCGCACCTACGTATTGCTACGTCGTATTGCCACGTTTCCCGGTGCAATTTTCCGGTACTCCGTGCTTGGTACTTTGCTGACAGTCTGTGAGCTAATGGTGCCCCGTTGGGCTGTCAGTGTTTCCCGCTTGCTGCTACTTTATGGCTTAACGTGCAACGTCAGCTATCAGGTGAAGAGTCTTTTCAATGCTAATCACTGAACAAGAGCACCTTGCGCACGGGTTTGGCTTAGGGCCAGTTTTGCCGTCTTTCCGGGTGTTTTTCGGCTGTTTTGCCTACTTGCGGAGTGCCACCCATCCTGCATACTGTGACAGACTACATGGCAGGGAACGACTTGGCGCATTGGAATATCCTTTCCCAACCTATTGGATTCGACCCCCGGGGCGTTCCGGGGTCGCGCTCGCGGGCTTGGTCTGATTACACGATCCTCTTCTCTACTCACCTGGATTTTGCGGGTGTCAAAAAGGGAGGCTTTGGGTAAAAAGCTGGGAGTGGGCGGGTTGAATTGCTCGCGCTCTGTACTCCTTCGGAGTGTACACAGAAGCAGAAGCAGAAGCAGAAGCAGAGAGTGAGCCAAAATCAGCCAGCCGTAAGAATAAAGTAATTGCCTTCGATTACCGTAATACTGCATAAGAAACGGCATTATGTATGGCAAACACTTTGCGTCGATGTATGAGGGATCGATGGTGGGTAGCGGGGCGGTGGTGTTTGCGGTGTGGGGCTACGTGATAGCGAAGATGGAACCGGACGTTGAGGTGGGATCCCAGGTGAGGTTGAATCCGAAGCTACTCGAGACGATCATCGGGGATCCGCAGGCGGAGATTGAGGAGGCGATCAAGTTCCTGTGCAGTCCGGACGAGCACTCGACGACGAAGGCGGAGGAGGGGCGGCGGCTGGTGCAGATCGGGGAATTCGATTACCGGGTGGTGAACGGGGCGAAGTATCGGGCGATACGGGACGAGGAGAAGAGGCGGGCGCAGAATCGGGAGGCCCAGGCGCGGTTCAGGGAAAAGCACCAGCCAACGAAGAAACCCAAAACTGCTGCCGCTGGTGCGCAGCCGCGGCGGGTAAAAATCAAGGACGCACTGCTGGCTGGGGCGGCAGCGGTAACAACAACAGATGGGCATGAAAACGGACTACGCGGAGAAACTGAAGGATCCACGGTGGCAGAAGAAACGGCTTGAGGTGTTGGAGCGGGCCGGATGGGAATGCGAGTGGTGCGGGAACGGTAAGCTGACACTCCATGTTCACCACTTGCGGTACGCTGCGGAACCTTGGGAGGCAAAGGACGAAGATCTCGAATGCCTTTGCGCCTACTGCCACAAGTTCAGGGAGGAATTCAACCTAGTATTCCCTGCTCTAAAGCACTGGCAGACCAAAACTGTGTTTGCGTTCCTCGACTACATGAACTGCGTGAAGGATATGAACGACGAGGACTACGCTCGGGTGGACCACCTTTTGCAGCGCGCCCAAACAGCTCACGCGCCGCAAATGGAAACGCTCAGAAAAGCTCGGATTCAGCGGGTGCTTGCGGCGCCCATCGCAGTTTGTCAATAGCTCTCAGCTCGGCGATGGCCTGGTCAGCTTCCTTGGTGGCGATCTGGTCTTGGGCGATGGATTGGGAACCTGGGGCTCCATCGGTTAGGATGCCGATGCGTTCCTGGTAGCGATAGTCCCACTCGGCCTGGAGTTCTTTGTTGCTCATTTCGGGAGTTGACTGGCGACGAGTGTGGCGAAGCGAATGGAGTGGGCGAGATCGGCGAACTTGGGGATGTCCTTTTCGGAGAGTTGTTCTTCGAGGAGTTTGCAGAGGGTGATCCAAGCGAAGACGGACTGGGCGGAAGAAAGACGGTTTCCGCGTCGGCCGATCAAACGGACCAACTCGCGCCTGGGCATCTGGACGCCTTTGTAGGATCTCATGCCTCCTCGTCGATTAAGGCTTTGGCACGCAGGCCGAATTCATGCAGTTCGCGTAGCAGCTTTGCCTCGCCTCCGAGTGGCTTCCTTCGATTCTGCCGCTTCTGCCACCTGGCACCGGCCTGCCACGCACTCCAAAGGATGCGGGTCAAATCCGACTGCGTGATAGTGTCGTGAATCGATACGTAACCATATCGGCTGTTGAATGCTCGGCGTGATGTGCTCACGCGTTACCCTCCTTGCCTTCGAGTGCGGCGTCGATTTGGGCGAGGACGGCAACAGCGTTGTCCACGCGATAGCCGCCTTTCTGCCGGAACTGAATGTCCTCTTCCACCCACGGCCTAGCCGCCCGCAACGCGGCGTGGGCGGATTGGAGTTGGGCATCCTGGGCTTCCGCATAAATCTGACGTGCTCTGATTTCTCGTCGAACCTTGTTGTATTCCTCAAGCAACCTCTGGTTCTCCTGCGTGAGCGCCTCGTTGACCTTTCGCGCCTCCTCCGCTGTTTCGCCAATGAGCTTATTTGCTGCGGCATTGGCTTCTCGAAGTTCTGAGTTCTCCTGCGTGAGCGTGGCGGCGTGAGCTTCGGCGGCGGAACGGATATGCTTTTGGAGTAGTTGTTGAAACTTCATCCGGCCTGCGTAATCGCACTCGACGTTCGCCGGTAAAAAACTTTGCTCGCTGTGAATCCACGATCCTTTGAGTTCGCTCAACTCGGAATGAATCGCATCGGCCGCCACGTCCCACGGTTGTTGTTCGGTTGCTGTGCTCATGACAGTCTCAGGACGCATTCCCATTTGTAGGTGTCGTCGAAGGGGAGGTGTGTTCCCATCGGGTTTGCCACGACGCCGACTTCGGTGCCGTCTTTGGTTCGGTAGGCGACGATGCGTTTGAGCTGCTTCGGCCCTGGCCCGACCTGGGCGAAGAACTCGGCGTTCTGGTATTCTTCGGGGAGAGAAGCCAGGAACTCGCGCACCAGTTTGACGGTGAACTTGCAGATCGTGCCTTTGCCGGAGTTGGCTACCTGTGGCTGAGCCTGGGGCTGCGCTTCCTCCCAGCGTTCGTAGATCTCGTAGCCTTCGGGGATATTGCGGACAAAAGCTTCGGTGCCCTTGGCCTTGCATTGGTCGGAGACAAAGCGCAGGACGTCGGCGAAGGTAGTGCAGTCCCCGCCTTTAAGTATTAGGATGGATCGTTCTTTCATGGGTCGGTTCGGAGGATGACGTTTGTGGAGTTTGCGGAGTTGGTCGGCCACTGGACGCGCCATTTGCCGACTGCGTCTTGGATCACGACGACGTTGGTGAGCATCAATCCGTTAGTGTGCCAGTAGAGCACGCCGTTGGTCTCCACCAGGGACACACGGTGCTCCAGTGCCGCGATCCGGTCGTTGAGCTTGTGATCCTGCCAGGGGCGCGCGCTGAATCGCCAGCCGATCCAGATAGCGAACGTCAGCACGATGATCCCGGCGCAACCAAGCTGGTAGTCCATTATTTGTTTAGGTTTCTCGCTCATGGCTTTGGTCTCCGCAGGACGAACGTGTCGTCGGTGCATTTTGGAACTTTGTAGGTGGTGGTGTTAGGCTCGCGCTCGTCCACGATGCGGTACCCGGCCTTGCGCAGCGCTTCCATGAGGAAGGCAAAGCCGCAGTTGGTCCCCAGCCATTGAACGACGGTGGCCGCGACGTAGCGCTCGTTGTCGGTGATTTGATGAACGCAACTCGCCCAGTTGAATGTGTCGCGTTCCATGAACAGATCCTGAAGC
>DATLUX010000645.1:0-13961 GCA_035577805.1 Verrucomicrobiia bacterium | reverse complement strand
TCTCTGGGGTTGCCGGCCCGTTATGTCAGCGGTTATCTCGAGACCGATCCGGCTCCCGGTCAGCCCAAGCTGCGTGGCGCAGACGCTTCCCACGCCTGGGTCAGCCTGTTTTGTCCAGGGCTTGGTTGGATTGACGTCGATCCCACCAATAATTGTCTGCCTTCCCTGCGCCATCTCACCATCGGCTGGGGACGCGATTACAGCGATGTGTGTCCCGTGCGCGGCGTCCTGATGGGCGGCCAAAATCAGACACTGGCCGTGGCCGTGGACGTGACCGCCTTGGGGGCGCTGGAGAACGACGCGCCATTTTTCAGTTGAACGATCGGCTCAGAATATAAACAGTCTGAGTCTTACCGTGAGAACTGGGTCGCTGACACGACGCTTGGGCCTGGCTGTGGCGTTGGTCGTGTTTGGATGGAGTCTGTTCATGCTGCTGAATCAATCTTCGGCCAAACGCCGGCGGGAATCCGTTCAATGTGTCAACAACCATGATGACGCTGGGCGCGGCTGCCCGGATGTGGGCCAACGATAACGGCGATCGGTTGCCCCCGAGTTTTATGGCGATGTCCAACGAAATGATCACCCCGCGCCTGTTGCTTTGCCCTTCCGATCACACGCGACCGATGCCGACACGCTGGGCGGATGTCACGCCGGAGTTAACCAGTTACGAAATCGTCTCCCCGGGCATGCCGGAATCCGACACGCACACCGTTTACCTTCGGTGCCAGATTCACGGGCATCTGGGCTATGCGGACGCCACGGTCTTCGATGGCCTGGAACGACGCGGCCGCAAGCCACGCTGAGGCCGTTTTTTCCGGCTGCGCCGGTCTTTTTCATGAAACGCCGATCCATCATCCTCGTGGTTGTGTTGGCCCTCCTGGGCGTGGCAGTTGTGCTCACGTGGCGAAATACGCGCGAGCGTCGAGTCGCAACTCCGACGGTCGCGCCGCCCACAGCCGCCAGCGCCAAGACCAACGCGATGCCAAAGAATGACGTGTCATCGGCCAATGACGTGGCGGGCGTTTGGGAAGGCAGCTTACAGGTGCAAGCGGCCACCCTTCGCCTGGTGCTGAAAGTGAATCGAGCCGCCGGCGGCGGGTATGCGGCCACTTTGGACAGCGTGGATCAGGGCGCCAAGGATATCCCTGTCAACACGCTGACCGTGAGTAACCGCACGGTGCGCGTGGAGTTATCCGCTCTGGGGGCAGCTTACGAGGCGGAGATTAACGCGCGGGCCACCGAGATGTCCGGCCAATGGCGGCAAGGCCCGCTGAGCTTGCCCTTGACCATGCTCCGAACAACCACACCGTCGACGGTCGCCTCGCCTTTGCCACCGGCGGCGTATACGCGACGGTCAGACGCACCTTTGCAGGGTTGGTGGGCCGGAGCTCTCAAGGTTCGCGACACCTCGCTGCGTGTGCTTTTCAAATTCACGTCGCCCGCATCCGGCGTTTATCAGGGCACTCTCGACAGCCTGGATCAAGGCGCCAAAACCATCCCCATCAATGTCATTGCTCTCAATGCGCCCGACGTGCGCCTCGAGATCGATGCCATCGGCGGGCACTTCGAAGGCACGATGACGGCGGACGGTTCGGGCATCCACGGCACTTGGACGCAGGGCGGAGGGAACCTTCCACTGCAGCTACAGCGCACCGAGCCCGTCGCCGATGCGCCCGTGCCCGCCAGCGCTTACACATTTGCCCGCGAGCTCGAACCGCAAGGCGTCTGGAACGGCACCCTCGATCTTGGCCAGACCAAACTGCGTCTCGTAATTAAGATCGCGAAGCTCGCTGAAAACGATTACCGCGCAACCCTGGACAGCCCCGATCAAGGAGGCCGAGATATCCCGGCCACCAGCGTGATCATCAAAGACACGGATGTGGAAGTGGAATGGAAGGCGTTGCAGGCGCTGTATCATGGGCAACTTGAAAAAAGCAAGTTGATCGGATTCTGGCAACAAGGTCCCGATGAGTTTCCGTTGGAACTGGAACGCACGAACCGCCTGAGCGGTGCGACCAAACCTCTCCAATGAACGAAGACGATACGAGATTCCGCTCGCCGGCGGCTTGCGTCTGCCGGTGGTTCGCATGACCAAGGAGTTGGAGAGCTAAGTCTTTGCCCAGGCCGGAGGTCGTAGGCCGCCGCTCCCGTTTCTCTCTTCACGAAGCTCCGGCCTGGAGCTGGCTTTCGATGAACCGGCTCCAGACTGCGTCCGGCCGCCAGATGGCGAGTAGATCACGTTCGGCTTCGGCTTTGGGAACACCTTCGTGGAGGACGCGGTGGAGGAACATGAATGCGGAGACGCGCATGTTGGCGGCGCAATGCACGAATACGGGCCTCTCTTTGAATGCTTGGAGCACGCCGCTGAAGGCGTCGAATTCCTCGGCGTTGGGCGCCTTGAAATCCACCGGGATATGGATGTAGGTCATGCCCAGCTCCGTCACCACGCTGCCTTCGTTGGGCAAGGCGTTGTCCGAGGTCGGCAAGGCCAGGTTGATCACCGCGACGAAGCCCGCGTCGCGAATGGACTTAAATTGCGCCTCGGTCGGCTGGCCCGCGGTGCCGACGCCACCGCCGAGCGCGCGAAAGTTATAGATTCGCGAAAGGACAGGAGAGGCGGCGGGTTTCATACGGTCATCGTGCCATTCATGCCCCCAAAACGCGCCACGTTCAACTTCGAACGATCAGCGGTTGCGGCCACCTCTCCCACGAGTACGCATTTAGCGTTCCCTCTCCCCTCAATGGGGAGAGGGTTAGGGTGGGAAGCGGGTGTGTTTCCCGAAGGGCGTGTTGACGAGGAGATTCGTGTCGAGCCGTGCAGTATGAATTTCTTTTGCTCGGTTGCGGACTCTGGAGAGGACAAAACGCCTTCAAGTACTGAAGGCCCAAGTCGGAGCAGGCAGCAATGGGCTCTTCTCACCCCTCACCCTGGCCCTCTCCCCGTTGAGGGGAGAGGGAAACTGTGGCTTCCCCGATGCCGAGTGCACCGGGGAAGCGGTAGAAGAACCGATAAGCCTTTGTTACGGGCTGGCCAAACGATAGGCCTTGTTGCCGGTGGCGCCGGTGATGTTCACCGTGTTGCGTTCGTTGACGACGTTGACCGGGTTCGGCACGGCGCTCCACACCGTGCCGGAGGTCAGCAAGGCGGAGGTTTGCTCCAAGCGGAAGCCGGTGGAGGAAGCAGGCCACGAGAGCGTGTAGTTTCCAGGGCCGGTTTCCACGATGTCCAGATCGGGTCCGACGGTCAAAGTGGCCACCGCACTGACCGCACTGGCGCCTGGGATATAAACAATGCACCGAATCTTGGCGCCGTTATCGCTTTGCGACGGATAGAGGGTCAGCGTGGAACTGTTCGCTCCGGGGATCTCTTTGAAACCCGTTCCTGTGTCCTTCTCCCACTGCCAGGCGAAAGGCGGGTTGGTATCTCCTTTGTAATTGCCGGTGGCAGCCACCGTGAAGACAGCCGGCGAGGGAATGGTCTCCTTCAGGCTGCCACTTTGGAACGAGTAACTGCGGACGACCCAGTTGGGCAACTTGCCGCGACTGCATTCATCCCACGCGCCGATGCATTCAAAGCGGAATTTGTCGCCGTGAACAAACGTCCCCAGGTCCGCATCGGTGTCGATCGTCGCGCCGGTAGTGTAGCCGTCAGATTCGCCGGTGAACGAGTTCTGGCCGCCCAGGATGTTATTGCCACCGACGCTGCCTGTGTAACCATTTTGAGCGAACTCGGTCACGGTCTCAAAGGGCGCCCCGTTCCGGCTCAGGCGCAATTGTCCGCCGTCCCAGCGAGTGGTGGCGTCGATTTCGAAGCTGTAACGATGGGTGAGGCGCAACGTAACCTGTCCGTCGGCCTGCACTTCGAATTCGTGGCTGATGAGCGCGGAAGATGAAGGCGAACCGCAGCCTTCCGTGCCGTCGGTCGACCAGTAGCCCCCGGTGGGGTTGTAGACCCAGGGACCGCCTTGCGGCACCCCGATGGGTCCGGTGTTGGCCACGTTGAAGGCGCCATTGCCGTCGCTGAAGTTCTGGCCGGTGGCTACTTTGATCAC
Source organism: Verrucomicrobiia bacterium (assembly GCA_035577805.1). Lineage (GTDB taxonomy): Bacteria > Verrucomicrobiota > Verrucomicrobiia > Limisphaerales > JADJPG01 > DATLUX01. The sequence goes on along the minus strand of DATLUX010000645.1, from coordinate 9,909 downwards.
TGGCGAAGCGGCGCTTGTGTTGGCGGGCTGACGCGTGAAAGCCACGGAGGCCCCCGCCGGATCAATGTAAACCCCTAAGTACGCTCCAGGGATGGGCGAGAGCGCATTTGGCGGGGTCAGGTCAGTTTCCAGTTTGGCTGCCACTTGGCAGAAGTCTCCGCCGGTTCCTTCCTTATAGAGTGCTTCGATGTAGTAGGCTTGCCCGGCGACGAGGGCTTGGGGCGGCGACGGATGATCCGCGAAGCTGTGACAGCATTGGGGTTCTTCCGCTATCATAACGGCGCCGCCGGCCTGCACACCGTCCGGGTTCAAGAACAACTGCGACGCATCGTCACTGGCCAGGTAGAAGATCCAGTTGCCGGAAGCGGGCGGAATAAAAACACCGGCGATTTTGACGCCGTAGGTCTCGTGGCTGTCATTCGGGAAGACCAGACGAGAGTCGAAGCCCGGCACGAAATAAGTGGTGGTCGGCGTATCGGCAATGAACCGAGGATCGGCCGTTAACAACGCTACATCATTCCCAGTGATGCCGGAGTAATAGTCGAACTGGAGGGATCCGCGGCTCAACCCAAACGGCTGGAAGCCCAGGGTGCTGTTATCCGCCACGGGATTGCCTGCGCGGTCCGCCACATGATTGACCCGGAGGGTATAGCTGGTCGCCGGTTGGAGAGGCGTGGTGGCGTCGATGACCAACACAACGCTCTTGCCATCGGGCCGGAGCGTGGCGCTCACCACGCCCAATTCAACGTTACCCGGACCGAAGACCTGGTAATTCAGCCGGTCCGTGGCCGTGCCGGCGGTGATGTCGAGCAGTTCGTTGAAGGTCACCACCACTTGGTTAAAGCCCGAATTGACCGTGGCACTGACCAGCGTCGGGGGCGTGGTGTCCCGTTGCACGCGCAGCGTCGCCGGAGCGCTCTCCACCAGGAAACCGAGGATCGAAATCTGCACGGAGAACTGGCTGTTGTCGTCGGCCACGTCGGAGACCAACGAGTAGGACGAACCATTGGCGTCCGTGATGGCCAGGCCGTTGTTCAGCCATTGGTAGCTCATCGGCAAGTTGTAGGTGTTGGCCGCAGTGACGCTGAAGGTGATCTGCTGGCCTTCCTGCACGTTCAAGTTGGCGGGTTGCTGCGAGATGTTGATGCTGCCGGCCACGCCATTCGGTGCCGCGGGAGCGCCGACCGCCCCGCCCGTGAGAGCTGAAGGATCAATCGAAGTGTTCGATACGCCCAAGGGCGGGATGCCCGTGCCGTCCACCCGCGCCGCGACCTTGACGTAATCGCCGCCGCCCGCTTCTTTGTTCAGACTTTCGATGTAATAACCCTGGCCCGCGACCAGGGAAAAAGCGTCCGATTGGAACTTGTTCCAGTCACCGCAGCAGCCGGGCTCGTCGATGATCTGGATCTTGCCGGTGGCGTCGGGGCCGTTGGGGTTAAAGAAAACCCGCCCCGCATCGTCGCTCCGGAAATAAAACCGCCACTTGCCCGAATAGGGCGGGATGAACAAGCCGCGAATGCGTGTGCCGTAATTTTCATGGCTGTCATCGGGGAAAATGGCGCGCGAATCGAACGTGTCCAACACGGCACTCACGGAAGGGCTATTGGGGAAACTCGGCGAGCCGGTCAGATCCGAGATGGCGGCGCCGCCAATGTTAAAAAACGCTTCAAAACGCAGGCCGCTGGCCGGTGTGCGCAACCATGACCGGAAGGTGGCAGGCGTCCCGGCCGTGACGTTCCCGACGCCGTCCAGAACTTCTACGGCCTTGACCGTGTAAACGGTGTCTTCATCCAACGGCAGAGCCGAGGTGACCTGAACTGAGATCACATACATGGTGCCATTGATGAGTTTGCCCGTATCCGTGATAGCCAGCCCCACCGCCAGGGGCACTTCGCCAGCCGGCCCCGTCAAGGTGTAGTTGGACGCATCCTGGGCTTCGTCGATCCGAACCGGCTCACTGAATTCCACCGTAAAACCGTCGAAAGTCGCGTTGCCAATCAGCCGTGCGATGGATGGCGGGGTGTGATCCTCAGCGATCGTGACGACTGCCGGCGAACTGGTGATGCTGCCCAATGAATTGGTCACCACGGCGAAATACGTGCCGCTGTCTGTCAGGGCGGCCACGGGCACTTCATAAGTAGGTGCGTTGGCACCCGCGATCGCGCCGCTTCCTTGCTTGTACCACTGATAGTACGGCGCGCTGCCGTGCGCCTTGACCGTCAAGCTGAAGGGCAACAGTTGGGTCGTGTTGACTGTGGCCACAGGCTGAGTGACCCAAGAGAGCGGAGTCAACGGCCCATATTCCGTCAGCACGATGGCGGTCAGGACGTAACCGACGTTGGCAGTGGCGGCGGCCACGTCCGTCGGCCCATTGTAAGGCTGATTGACCACCGTGAACGTCCCATCCGCCGCCGGGACGATCTCGTCCCACCCCACGGCCATGCCATTGGTATTGATGCCGCTTTGGAAGGCCGCTTGCCCGTTGGTCAGCGTTAATCCCGGCACCGGACTCGCCGGCGTAACCATGCCCGTGCCGGAGGAATGCGCGCTCACAAAGGATAAGGCGCCTTCAATCGAATTGAGAGTCCAGCGCACGTCATGGGTGCCGATCGCGGTGCCATTGCGCACCACCGACCCGCGAAACTTGTAGCGCATGGCCGGGTTCAGTTGTGTGAAAGTCAGCCGGACCGATTGCCCGCCACCCACTCCAAACGCGCTGCCCAGGTTGCCCATGTCACAAATCCCATGGAACAGGTTGTAGGCCGGTGTCTCCGGGAACGGATAGCCGGGAGTCGCCGGCAGACCAAACACGCCGTTGGCATTGACCGGTGTGACCACCAAACGCGCCTGCCCAGCCAACGGATAGCCCGCCGGCAATTCGGACACGGGAAATTGGCCGGCCGGATAATTAATCAGCGGTCCGCCCGGCCCGAAGCCCATGTCGTAGCCGGTCACGCCGCTGGGGGTACCCCACCCATCATTGAGGCCCGGATCAGGTGCCGGCCCGGCACTGAAATCGTTGTAGGCGACCCAATTGGTTCGGACCTGGGCTCCCGCCATCGGGATGAAGGCCAGGGTGGCCAAGAGCAGCAGCGTCTCGTGGAGACGGGGCCAATAGATTTTGCGGAGAGGTTTCATGGTTTGCTTATGTCTGGGTTCAATGTGGTTTCTTGATTGCGCGTTGCTCGGCTCCGTGGTTGAGCGTGAGACCCGATTTAGATCCTTTGGAAAAAGCGTTCTCATGCAAAACATGGTGCCCAAGACCATCCCGGGCGGAGAGATGTGGACTGTCTCAGCGAAACGTAAGGCGTCATCATGAACCAGCAGGCCTAGCTGGTCAAGTCTGCAGGTGGCCTTTCGGGCCTGCTGACTCTTAATCTGAAAATGGGGGTTTGTCCGTTGTTCGCTCGCGTTCGCTCAGGTTCAATCCCGTTACAGGTCTGCGAGCGGCAATCCCGCGCGCTCTTGTCCGATGGACCGTAAGATCATCCCCGCTTCCCGCTGCCGGCCGATTCCGCGGTCGCCTCGCCCCCATCCCACCTGGCCGAGTTCGCGCTGGGACGGCAACCTGGACGCCCCGGCGCGATGGCCGTAATCATGGCGCTGACAGGATCTGCCTGGCGCGATAGAAGCGGCGACTGTCGACGGCGGTGGAGTCGATGTAAGTCAGCGTGTCGGTAATAGGAAGAGACCGTGCACAGGTGCGTCCAGGTCTTCAGATCCTCCGAGTACTCCAACACGTAGTCGGCCCCTGGTTCAGTGGTAACGAGACAATCGCGGCTCAACTACAACCGATTGCCATCGGCATCGAGGAATTGGATGTCGCCCCAGGCCAGGTCGCGAATTCCGGATTCGATTTTCGCGCGATCACCCACAATCACCCAGACCAAGCTGTCCGGCCGCACCACCTCTTTGGCCGCCCTCGACAAGTCGGTTACTGAGAGCGCGCGGACTTTCCCGGGATAGGTTGTGAAGTAGTCGTCGGGTAAACCGAAGCGCACAATCTCACCGAGGGAATTGCCGACGGCCGAGATTGTTTCCCATGCTCCTGGCAGCCGTAGCGTTTGATTCGCTTGCGCTGTCTTCAATTCCTCCTCGGTCGGTGGTCGCCGCCCGAGGATGTCGCGCAGTTCTTTGTCCAACTCGATAAGGGATTCGCGAGTCTTGTCGGTCTGGACCGGCGCATAAACGATAAAGGGCCGCTGCCCGCGTGCCGCTGGGATAGTGCTCCACGCGCCGTACGACCAATGTTTGCCTTCGCGCAGATTCATGTTGATGCGCGCTGTGAAGGTATTTCCGAGAACAGTGTTCATCGTCTCGATCGCGATCTCGGCCGGATTGGATTTCGGCGGGGCGATGTGGCCGGCCAGAATGACCGATTGAATTGAACCAGGCCGATCGATCAGGTAAACGGACGGTTTCTTCTGGTGCTGGACAGTGGCAAGGTTTTTTGTCGGGACTTTTCCGGGCTTCCACGAGCCGAAGAGCTTTTCCAGTTTAGGTGTGATCTGCTCGAGAGTGGTATCACCGACGATGAGGAGGGTGCAGTTGTCCGGCTTGAACCAGGTTTGGTGGAATTTTCGCGCGTCGGCCGGCGTAAGTTTTGCAACCGATGTCTCGGTGCCGGAACCAGTGAGTGGATTGCCATAAGCGTGCTCGGAACCGTACAGAATGGCCGGGAAAACGCGCAGGGCCATGTCCACAGGCTCAACCTTTTCCTGCTTGATGGCCGCGAGTTGCCGCTTCTGCAATCGCCGGAAGTCAGCTTCCGGGAAAGACGGGTTCAAAATGACATCAGCATAAATCTCAAGGGCCGGATCCAGCATCGAAGTCAACGCGGACAACTTCACGCTCGAAGAATCGAGCTCGGAATCGGTGCTGATGCTGGCGCCGAGCAAGGTCAGCTCCTCGCTGATTTGTAGCGACGTTCGCCGGGCAGTGCCTTCGTCGAGCATCTCGGTGGCGAGGCGGGCTGCGCCGGGAATGGCGAATTGATCCGAGGCAAATCCGGCATCGACCTCCATGGTGAAATTTACCATGGGGGTGGCACGGCGCTCAGCGAGGATGAGCTTCAATCCATTGGATAAAGTTGCGCGTTGAAGGGCCGGGAACTTGAATTCGGGCGCTTCACCGGGCGTGGGGAGTTTTGAACGGTCAACCGTCGCGATATTCGTGCCGTATTCGGGATAGGGATGGATTTCGAGGATGTAAACGTCGTCGGTGAGCCATTTCCTGGCCGCATCGCGAAGGTCGGTAAGCGAGGCGTCGCGAACGTAATTCATGGTCTTCAGATAGAATGCCGGGTCGCCGCGAAAGGTCTGGCTCCTGGCGAGGATGTCGGCCTTGCCGTTGATCCCCCCGATCTGTTCGCTGGTCCTGACGAACCAAGAGAACTTACCGGCTTTGACCCGCTCCAATTCCTTTCGGGTCGGGCCGTCCGCAAGGAATTTCGCCAGCTCCTCGTCGATGACGGCTTCAATCCTGACGAGATCTTCACCGGGGCGTGCCATGGCGATAATGACAAACATGCCGCTGATTTCGCGGGCATCGACGTAGGCCGACACGTGCGTGGCAATTTGTTCGTCATAAACCAGGCGCTTGTAGATGCGGGATGTTTTGCCCATGGCCAACACGTCGCGAGCCATGTCGAGATAGTTGTTCTCAGCCTCGCCGAAGGCGGGGATATTCCAAACCTTGTAGAGGCGCGCCTGGGGAACGCGATCCGATAACTTCTGACGGCGCGTGCCAGAGATTTTGGGAATCCACTGTTGGTAGCGAGCGACGGGCGGGCCGGAGGGGATATGTCCAAAGTACTGCTCCGCCTTTCGGCGCGCGGTGTCAGAATCGATGTCGCCGGCGAGGACGAGGATGGTGTTGGCTGCGCCGTAATAAGTTTTGAACCAGGTGCGGACATCTTCGAGGGAAGCGGCGTTGAGATCTTCCATGGAGCCGATGACGGTCCAGGAATAGGGATGACCGGGAGGGGCGGTTCCTCTGGTGATTAAATCCCAGGCCAGACCGTAAGGCTGGTTTTCGCCTTGGCGTTTTTCGTTTTGAACGACGCCGCGTTGGACGTCGAGGCGGGCTTGGTCGATCGATCCCAGAAAATGGCCCATGCGGTCGGACTCGATCCACAGAGCGACATCGAGGGCGTTGACGGGGACATTCTCGAAATAATCGGTGCGGTCGGGATCTGTCGTGCCGTTCATGTCGGTCGCGCCGATGCGTTCCATGGCCTCGAAGAAGGCGCGTTGGTCACCGGTGCTCTTGAGATGTTCGCTGCCGGTGAAGAGGAGGTGCTCGAACAGATGCGCGAAGCCGGTCTTGCCCGGTTTCTCGTCTTTGGATCCGACATGGTACCAGAGCTTAACTGCTACGATAGGGGCCTTGTGGTCTTCGTGGACGATCACCGTCAAGCCATTCGTGAGAACGAACTTTTTGTACGGGATCTCAATGTTGATGTCGGCAACAGAGGCCGCGTGAGTGATGGGGGAAATGGCAAGACACAACACTAGAAAGCCGGCAACTTGTTGAGTGGGCATGCGTGAGAATGTATGAATTCCAACCACTAAAACACCGAAGTGGCAGCTTTTTGTATAGTCATAAGGGCCCCATGCTGACAACTACGCAAGACTCGCTTCCGGTCAATTTGTTGAGGTCGCCGTCGAGATGGAAGGGATGTTTTGGCCTCGGCAAGGGACAGAAAGCCGAAGGATCTATACGACAAGATGTGTCGTTGGGACCAATACTTGGTTGCTCGAAGGGGATTTCGCTCGAGCCGGTACCATTCCTCGGCCGGCAACCCATGGAGCGAAAACGCCTCGGCCCCGCCTCCTCGCTTGAGCCGGTGGGCCCGGTCCCATTCGTTCATCAGGAAATGGCGGGCCGACGCCAGCCGGAAGGAGCGGAACCGGCCCTTGGCGGGATGCACTCGTGCCAGGTCCTGTCCCGAGGAGAGGTGGGAGATATTCGAAAGCTTCGTCCGCTCGGCCGGCTACTGGCGGCCCTCGAAGAAGAGCAAATCAGGTTCATCCTGATTGGCAGATCACTGAATTCCTGCGCTGCCAGAAGGCGGCTTGTCGAAGGTAACGTCCAGAGAGGCTCCGGATGCGTCGGTTCACCCACTCGCGGTATTGAGATCGCATGGTCTGAGTGCGCCGGAACGCGCCGCCGCGAACCCATCCGCAACCTGATGTTGACAAAACGCCGGTCCTTCCCAATCTTCGGCCCCTCTTGGTGCCTCGGTAGCTCAGTTGGTAGAGCAGTTGACTCTTAATCAATTGGTCCTAGGTTCGAGTCCTAGCCGGGGCACCACTTCTTCAGGCATGTTTTCTTCCAAGACTTCATTGTGTCCGGGTCGCGGCAGTAGTGAACAAGAGTGATGGATCCCGCTCCGTCTTGGTTTGACCACCAGGACCAAAATTCGGCCTTGAGAAAGCGAATCAATCGCCGAGCTAGAAACGATGTTTCTTGATCGTTACATGGCAAAGAGGGCCACCGAGTGCCTCGATGACTCTTGTCATTATTGAGTCGCCGTTTATTTAACCGCCTTGGTTGCCGGGCTGTCCCTCATCGCCGAGGAGTCGGGAGGTTGACCGTTTCCACCGTTTCCACCGTTTCCGCCTTGGTCGTTTCCGATTCGTAGAGACCGCTGGACCGCTGGAGGCGGGGGGGAGGCAGACAAAAACGGACCTAAGGCAGTGTGCTGGTTGTGTCGATAATAAACCAAAAGGCTGCGATCGGCTTTCTCGGCGCAGTCTGCTGTTTAGAAGAAGCTTAAGCTGTGGGACTTCGGTATGAAGAAAGTGCTGATTATCGAGGACGATGCACTAGTGGCCCAGATTTATCGGTCCAGCTTAGAGAAGCGGGGCTACGCCACGGAGACTTGCCAGGATGGGCAGAGCGGCCTCAGTCATGTCCAGGAACACAAACCGGACGCGATCCTGCTTGATCTGATGCTGCCGAAGCTGAACGGCATTGATGTTCTGGTGCAAATGCGAGCCCAGAAAAACCTCGCCTCGCTTCCGGTGATCGTGCTGACCAACGCCTATATACCGGACATGATTCAGGAGGCGTTTGCCGCCGGGGCTTCCCAGGTTTTCAACAAAGCCAACATCACGCCACAGCACATCCTGGACGCACTCGACCATCTGCTGCATGGCGGGAAAGTCGTCAGCAGCGCCGCCCCGCTGGATGTGATTGCTCGGCCCCTCATCCCGCGGGAGCATCCCGGCAGTCCACCCCCGCCGGGTAATTACGGATATAACGACAACTATACGAGCTCAACCACCTCCGCGGCCAAGGTCGATGACTCCGTGTTTGAAACCGAGGTGCGCCAGGCCTTCTTGAAAGCCAATGCGGGAACACCTGCCGTCTTGCGCAAACTGGTTCAGAGCATTGTCAAAGCCGCCGATGAAAAGGCCCGCGAACCCTTGCTGGTGGAGCTGTACCGAAAGATTCACGCCTTAACCGGCAGTGGCGGAGTGTCCGGGTTCGGCGATATCGCGCAGATGGCCTCTGTCCTGGAGGTTCTCCTCAAGGAATTCATTGAGCAACCCAAGACGGTGAACGACTCCACCCTGCGCACCGTGACTTTCTCGGTCGATTTTATTGGTGAACTGTTCAAGAGCTCCCAGGGAGTCGGCGAACTGCCTTCCTTCAGCGTCCTGATTGTGGATGATGAATCTCTTTCTCGCCGGGCAGTGGCCTACGCTCTCAAGAAAGCGCATCTGACCTTCGAATCCATTGACGTGGATGACCCCGCAGTCGCGCTGCGGCTGTGTGGTGGAAAAATCTTCGATTTGATTTTCTTGGATGTGCAGATGCCCAAGATCGACGGCTTTGAACTGTGCTCCAAGATCCGGGCTCTGCCCGCAAACAAATCCACGCCCATCATTTTCGTCACGGGCCTTTTTGATTTCAAGAGCCGGGCGAAATCGACGTTAAGCGGCGGCTCCGATCTGATTGCCAAACCGTTTCTCTTTGTCGAACTGGCCCTTAAAGTGATGATGCTCCTGCACCGGAATCGGCTTTGCCCAAAACGCAAAGCCGCCTGACCGCAGTCAGAAGTCGCCCAGAGACTTCCTCTCTCCGCAACCTCACAGCTCGGACCGACGCCCGGCCCGTATGTCACCTTGTCACCGTGCCAGGTCGGCTCGTTCAGGATAACGAACGGGGATATGAATCCCGAAGCGTGGGTGAGGCTAATCGAGGAAATGATCGACTTGAAGATCCAGCAACATGCCGAGTCGCATTTGAAGCCCAACAGCGAAGTGGCCAGGTTGCTTCAGGAAAAGCGACACACTGACCGACGAAGATTGGACCAGATCAAGATGGAGTTGGTGAGAATGCTCGGAGGTTGAGCGGCGTCCGTGAGAAGGACGTGCACGCGCCTTGGGGCCATGAACTTCCACTGAAAAAGAGCCCTCACCCCCAGCCCCTGCCATCGGATGCATCGGATGGGAGAGGGTGGCCCCGCGACTGCGGGGCCAGGTGAGGGTCAGGTTCATGGGTAGGTTGGACCTCCGAATTTCGGACGCACATTGGGACCTTGAACCCAACCCAAATCTCACGTAGCAGCCGAGGTAACGAGGCTCGATCTTTTTCCCGACGAACGCGCCACGATAGAGTGAGCCTCCTTACGTCGGCTGCTACGAGACAGGAAGGTTCATGGGTAGCCTCCCTCTGCTTTTGCACACGCATTGGGACCTTGAACCCTTCGTTCCGAAGACGCCCCCAAAAATCGAGGACGAGGACGAGCACGATTCGCGTGTTTCCGCTTTCCGCTTTCCGCTTTCCGCTTTTCCCCCACGGTTCATGGGTAGCCTCCATCTGCTTTTGCACACGCATTGGGACCATGAACCCACCAATCTGACGTAGCAGCCGAGGTAACGAGGCGCTGATCTTTTT
>DATLUX010000644.1:0-4653 GCA_035577805.1 Verrucomicrobiia bacterium | reverse complement strand
TGACTGCGTATCTGGTCGATGCAGACCGGCAGTACGACCCGGTGAGCCCAATCCGATCCACCTTAAATAGCATTTGGCGCTTTCCGCTCGGCACGAATCTTCCCGGCATCTGGCGTTATCCGGATTTGTTCGTGGAAGCCCCTTGGTTCGGCCTGGCCGCGCAAATCATGGATCTGAGCCGAAGCACAAACGGCTACTTCTATGTGAATGATTATCGCGCCCGCGGAACCGATCGCGCCGGACTTTATGTCCATGACAAGGACGGCAACGCGCTGTGGAACTCGCTCGCAGCGACCCGAGCACTGCTGGGGGACCCGGAGGCGAAAGACTTCCTCGCGGCCACCGGCGGCGGAGCGGTTTCGGATGAATACCATTACACGGCGGTGCTGAACCAGGATACAGGCGTCATCACCGTGATCCCGTTGATCGAAGGGCTGCCTGACCTGGTGCAAAGGTCAAGTTTCGAAGCGTTCCACCAAACAAACTCAACGGCGTGTGATCTGGCTTTCGATGCGGCGGGCAACCTTTACGCATTCACCTCCACCGCCCAAGCGGTGCGGGTTTTTTCTCCCGGCGGCACCACGACCGCCAGCACCGGCTCGGATGGCACCTTCCAGGTCTTGCGTCCTCCGCAACTGAGCGTCACCTCCAAGGGCTTCGCGGTTGAAGGCGAAACCAAAGCTGGCTTCGTCGTGCATCGGGGCGGTGACACTAATGTAGAAGTCCCGTTCCGATTCCAATTGGAAGGCACCGCCACTCCTGGCGTGGACTATCAACAGACCAATACGGAGTTTGCCGCGATCATCCCTGCGGGCATCACCGAGTGGTTGATTCCATTTCTACCGCTGCCGGATGGGGAGGCGGAGGGTCCGGAGACCCTGGTGTGCACCCTGCAGGAGTCGAGTGAGTATGACTTGATTTACCCCAAGTCCGCCACTTGCCGGCTCCTGGACCAGCCACAGGTGCGGGTTCTGACGGTCGATTCTAATGCCTATGAGCGTTTCCCGGACGATCGGATTGTCTTCGAGGTGCAACGGACCGGGCAGACCAATTCAGCATTGGAAATCAGGTACGATCTGACGGGCGGATCCGCGACGCCTGAAGTGGACTTCGGCTTGGCCGAGGGCGTGCCATTGCCACAAGTTCTGCGCATGGCTCCCGGCCAGTCCCAGCTGCGCTTCGAGGTCGCCCCGCGCGATGACAACGAGGTTGAGGGTGTCGAGAGCGTTGTGTTGCGGCTGTTGACCGGGGACATGTACCGACTGGCCGAGCCCACGGAAGCCACCGCGTGGCTTTGGGACGACGAAACACGGGACTGGCCCGCGGCCAGCGTGCTGTTTGAAGACAACTTCGAGCGCCCCTCCGGATCCAACTGGGTGGTGCGTTTCGGAGCCAACGATGGCGTTTACGATGCCACCGTAACCTGGGCCTATGACTACGGCCTCCTGGGCATTCCACCCGCGCCGAACGCGAAGTCCGAAACGACTTCCGGCCTATTCCTCCAGCTCAGCACAGGCGACCCGGTGGATGGCGCGTCGTCCGGGATCAATCTTTATCCGAAAGATCGTTTCTTGAGCGGCGACTTTGCTCTGCAATTCGATGTGTTTCTCAATGCCGGGTACGTGAATCCAAATGAACACCTCCTGGCCGGCCTCAATCACTCCGGTCTTTACACCAACCGCGTCACCCGCAGTCCGGACCCGCTGGAGACAACCCGGGGCGGGGACGGGATTTGGCTCGCGCTGGGCAACGATATCCGCGATGAGTTGCTTTGCACGCTGTATCGGTTGCCTGCTCCGGGCGCTTTGCCTCAGGTTATAACCAATCGGTCCGCGGCCTTCCTTGGAGACGTTTTTCCTTCTCCTCCTTATCGCCAACCCGGTTCGCCGGCCAGCCGTGTCCCCGGAGTGCCGGTCTGGACGGAAGTGGAGCTGGGCCAAATGCAAAATGTCGTCACACTCAAATTGAACCATCAGACGGTGGTGACTTTTACCAATACAACTGGGTTCACGAATGGCACGCCGATGATCGGTTTGAATGACCAATTCGATGCCGTGGGTTCTCCGGGCCTGGATGGCAGCTACGCTATCATCGACAATGTGCGCGTGATCAGTTACGCACCGGTGGTGCGCCGGCTCAGCTTCATCGGCTTGGATCAAGTCGCGCTCGATTTTCTGGCGCCCGGCGCCAAAACAGTCCGGGACGTTGAAGTGCAGGTCAGCCCGGACCTTCAGCCCGCCACGTGGCAGGATGCGGCTGCCGTCATCACGCCAACAGCCGATGGATTCCGTGCGACGGTTCCGCGATCGGACCGAACGCGCTACTTCCGTGTGCTGCGCCGTTTAGCGCGCGACGTTATTTGATCGGATACTTCAGAAGCCCGCTCCAACGCGAGCCGTCCAAGACCCGCGCCGAAACCGACACAGCCTGAGGGGACGGAACGGCGATCGGATGTTCGTAGATCCGGGCGCCGGACGCCATCGCGCCACCGGCGGCTCGCGGATCGCGACCATCCAACGTGTAGAGGATTTTGCCCCGCTCGGCTTGCAGAGCCAAATGCCCGTCGGCCGCCGAAGCCGGCTGCGGAGGTGGAACGAACTGTTTCTCGATCCAATTCAGCCGCGCGCTGATCCAGGTCTTCATCCAATTCACTTCTTCGGCGAACGTTTCGCCCACATAATAATTGGGGTTCACCGCCAGCCCCAGGATCGGCCAGCGTTGAAAGTTCCGGGCCGCCGCCGGCTCCAGCAAGGCCGCCCATTCATCGACTCGGGCCAGCACATTGGAGGTCGCCAATGTTGTCCGGCGCAATTCCGTCCAACGGTCCACATACCGCTGGCTGAACTCGGGGTCCTCGAACAATCGCCGGAACCAGCTATACTCCTTGTCGTCCAACTGCGGCCAAAGCCACCATTCGGGCAGGTAACCTTGTTTGCCGTTGCAGTTGCCGAAGCTCAGGTTCCAATCCCAGAGGGGGCCCATCTTCAGTTTCCCGCCTCGGTCTTTGTGATAGAAGGTGCTGAAACGAAAACCATCGACGTTTTTGGTCACCTCCACCAGGAGGTGATAATCAATGAACGAATCGATATCCAGATAGGCCCGGTAGCCGCGCCCGGGATCGGCAAACTCCGGTCCATAAAGCGCCTCCTCCAGGCCGTTCACGTAGCGCTGCAGCCAACCTCGTTGAACTGAGGTCAGTTCGTCCGGCTCCGGCTGCACATAATAAAACTTGTTGCTGCGCAGACTGCGGAAGCTCTCCCGGAAACGTTCTTCCTCGATGTACTCGATCATCTCCTCGTCATCGCCTCGAGAAATCATCGTCCGGGTCACCGCCCCCGCCTCGCGTCGGCCCGGCGCGCCCAGGTAATTGGTGACCACCCCGGTGCGCGGCTTGGGACGTGAACTACTGCTGCTGCTCGAGCTGGAGCGGACGATGCCCTGAAACGGTGGCTGGAACCCAGCCGGATCGCCCGGAAATCCTCCCGGTTCCGTCGGAAACCCCGTCCGACTCGAATTCATGGGGGTAAAAGCCGGGTACGTACCGGCGAGCATCGGCCCTTGTTCTCCGCGGTCGTTATGGTCCTTTTTGAAGACATATCCGCCGCTGATGGCTGGTTCGGTCGTGGCCTCCGGCCCGAGCCCCTCCAGATCCAATCGATTCCGGTCCCGTTTCACTCGCTCCTCCAGCACAAAGACCCCAAGGTAATCGCGGCGACTGATCCGTCCGCCTCCCTCGTTCAGGAATAATTCGACAAAGCGAGTACGCGGCGCCCAACGTCCAAGCCGATTGCTTAGATCATAGGCTAACGCATCCCGCATCAACGTCTTGTCCGGATACGGCGCGTAGAGCACCCAGTCCGATTCGCTCGGCATGCCCAGCAGAGAAGTTTTTACGGGATCGTCCTGTCCATCCACCGTTTTCCAGCTGTAGGAGCGCTTGGCGTAACGCAAGGAAGCGCGTCCACGCAGGTTGATCAATGTCCATCCCGCATATTCCGGCTCTCCCAAGGGCGTGGCCCTTCCACCGCTCGTGTCGATCACTCGCCCGGCCGCGATCAGCCGGTCTTCCTTCCCCACCTCCCGCCCTGCCGTATGCACCAGGATCAAGGGCAAATTGGATTGGAAATCCAGCATGTCCGCGTCCAGAAACACAAAACTCTCCGCCCCAACTGTCCCCACCGGACGGCCCTGTCGAAAAACCCGGGCCCGGACGAGCGCAGAATTGGTCAAGGTAATGGGCCCCGCGGCGGATGCCGAATCTGGCACCGGATCCGAACCATCCAACGTATAGCGCACGATGGTCCCTGGGACCTTGGAACTAAGACTCAGGACAACGTTATTGGTGAACAGTCCGCCCGCGACGGAAAAGCGCGGCTGAATGGGCAGTCCGCCGCCGCTTTTGGTCGTCGCCGCCGCGCCCGCCGACGCTGGGAACGCGGTGTAAGCCAGGAGCATCGCACCGAAAGCAAAACCAGAAAGGGCGTGAAGACGCATAGCCAAAGCGGGATTGGGTCGTTGCTGGAAGCATCCGGAATCACGGCGTGCTTGGCAATCGGATTGTCATCGCGCCATTGGGTCGGGTGCATTTAGGCACGGCCCCCGATGTATCAACTGTAGCGGCGGTCTATGACCGCCGCTTTTCTTGCTGCTTTA
>DATLUX010000643.1:0-26720 GCA_035577805.1 Verrucomicrobiia bacterium | reverse complement strand
TGGCGCCGTCTGTGGAAAACAAAAAGTCACCTTCCTGGTCGGCTCGTGCCGTCAGGGCAAACAGGCAAAGACTTAGCATCCACGCGGCTAACGGAGCCCTCCGGTATAACCTTTCCGGGGCGGCCAGGCTCGCGCCTGGCTGGAACCGATGAAGCTGTTGTTTCCTCATAAACTTAATGCTCGTTTTTCATTGTTCACCTCTTTCCAAAAGCAAAATGTGTAAAAGGTCACAGGAATCCCGAATTACGGCCCGCCTTCCTTTTCCGCCGCACGGTCGGTTTCGTCAAAACCAGGCGCGGACCAGAGACGCCAGGTATTATCAAAGCTGCCGCTGACCATGTGCCGCCCGTCGCGGCTGAACTCCACCGCGCTAACGACGCTGGTATGGCCGCGAAGCATTGCCACCTCGCGCTGGGTGCGTGCATTCCAAAGCTTGATAAATCCCTCGAAGGTGCCGGCCGCAATCGTCTGGCCGTCAGCAGACCACGCGACGGAAAGTGTGGAGCCCATGTCGCCGGGGATCAGGTCCGCATGTCCGCTTTCCAAGTCCACAAGGCGCAACCGCGGAGCAGTTTCCCCGATGAGCACTGATTTTCCGTTCGGAGATAACGCAACGGAGGTCACGCTGCCTTCGCCGGTTGGCAGAGTGCGTGTGCGATTGCCCGTCGCCGTGTCGTACCATTCGAGCCGCCCGTCAGCAGCGTGGAGGGCTACCAACTCGCGTGCTTCGGGGGCGAAGAAAAGCCCCTTTAGAGAGGTGGCTGCATCCACGCGCAGAAATGGTGCGGAGTTGGTCACGCTCCAAATCAGAATACGTCCTGCGGTTGTTGCCATCGCGAACCGGGCCGAGTCGGGCGCAAATGCCACGTTTCCGTCCAGTGGCTCGTCTGCTTCAAAGGTTCGTTGCCGGCGGCCATCGGGGATGCTGAATAAGTGCACCTCGTTCGTCATGACGACGGTGACCAGCGAGCGGCTATCTGCTGAGAAGGCGGGACGACTTCCTGCAACCGTGACCACGGCATCGATGCCTGGAAATGAGAGCAATTCGACTGCCTCGGTGTCGCTGTGCAGAGCCAGCCAGCGGTTGTTCGGCGAGATTGCCAGTTCCCTATGGGCGTAATGTCCCCGCCAGCGACGCGGAAGATCGGACCGCGCGCGCGCCAGCTCCTCGGCCACTTGCCAACTCCGCAGCGTCTTATCTTCGCTGGCTGAGACCAACAGTTGGCCATCGGGCGAGAATGCGAGCCCGGAAACACGACCGGCGTGCCCCTTCAACACCGCCACTTCCGCCTGATTAGTGGGATTCCACAGACGTACAATTTCATCCCGCCCGCCCGTCGCCAGGATACTGCCGTCAGGCGACCATGTCGCCGTGTCGCAACTGAATGAATGGCCCTGCCACGTCGCCAACGGGCGCTGCGACGCCCAATCCCATATCCGCAGAATGCCGTCGGAAGTTCCGGTCGCCAGCTTCCCGTCTGGCGAAAAAGCTAGCGCAAAAACGTAGCGCTCGCTGTCGTGGGGCAGCACGGCGACTTCGCGCAGGTCGGGCACGGACCAGACTTTGGTGTGGCCGCGCGCACCGCTCGTCGCGACATGCTTGCCGTTCGGCGAAAAGGCGACCCGGATCAAGGAACTCTGGGGAGGCGTGCGCGCCAGCTTTTCTCCGGTGCGGGCATCCCAAAGTCTGAGGTCACCCTGGCCGGTCGGGATGTAGTCCGGCCCGTGCGCTGTGGCCACGAGCGTTTCGTCGGGGGAAAGGGCGAACCGCAATCCGAAATACGGGATTCGGGGACCGAATTGACGTGATTGGCCTGTAGGCAAGTCCCAGACGACGACTTCACAACTGCGGCGCAAAGACTGAAACAGCGACGAACCATCCCGGGTAAACGCGAGGCTGTCCACGGCATCGATGGGTCCCGGCTGGCCCAATGCTCGGTTGGTTTGGCCCGTGCGCGGATTCCAGAGGACAACCTGGCCATCGATGGTGCCCCCTGCCACCAACTGGCCGTTCGGCGAGAAGGCGCAACTCCAGAAGCCGTACGGACTCGCCGTGGTCATGCGCCTTAACTCTTTGAACTTGGATTGGCCCCATAGATAACGCCACTCCCAGCCACGCAAGTCCACGTCGCCCGGCGGTGGACGCTGTCGCTCCAGGAATGTTCTTGCCCGTTCGGTGTCACCCGAATGCCAGGTTTGATACGCAATGTTCATTTCTGAGGCGTAGAGCGTGCGACGAAGTTCGTCGGCCGCGCCCACGGCTTGATTCTTTGCGCGCTCGGCTATTTTCCGTTCTTCGGCTTCCGCGTGCCTTGCCGAAGCGATACGAAATGCGGCGATGGTAGAGCCAATGGCCAAGGCCAGAAGCGAAACAAGCGAGAGAACTCCGAGAGCCGCAATGGCCGGCCGACGCCGAACCCATTTCTTTGCGCGCTCAAAGTTGCTGATCGGTCGCGCAGCGATCGGTTCCGAACGCAGCCAGTGTTCGAGATCGTCGGCGAACGCTGCGGCCGAGGCGTAGCGTCGAGGGGGCTCCTTCTCCAAACACTTCAGGCAAATCGTTTCCAGGTCGCGATCAATCTCCGGATTGAAGAACGACGGGCGCCGCGGCTCCTGGTCGAGTACTTGCCGGATCGTTTCCATCGAAGTGCCCCCGCCAAACGGAGGCGAGCCGGTCAGCGTCTCGTAGAGCACCGCCCCCAGCCCGTACACGTCCGCCGCGGTCGTCACGTCCTTCGTGTCGCCCCGCGCCTGCTCGGGTGACATGTAGGCCGGTGTCCCCATGACGGCGTTGGTATGGGTCAGCGTGCTCTCCTTCTCAATAAGCTTGGCCAGGCCGAAATCCGTCAGATGCGGCTGGCCTTTGGCATCGATCAGGATGTTGCCCGGCTTGAGGTCGCGATGGAGCACACCGCGCTGGTGCGCGTAGTGAACGGCGCGTGCGATGGTGGCCACGAGTTTCGCCGCCCCCGGCAATGATTCCAGTCTCCGGCTTTTTTCACGCGCAAGTGTGGCCCGCAGCGTCGGCCCTTCGATGAGAGCCATGCTGAAGTAGTGCTGCCCCTCGTGCCGGCCGATCTCAAAGATGGGAACAATGTTCGGGTGCGAAAGACTCGCCGCCGATTCGGCTTCAGCCTTGAAGCGTTTGACCGACTCCTCCGTGGCCAGCGTGCCGGCGCTAATGACCTTGATCGCCACGAGACGATTCAAACTTGTCTGGCGCGCCTTGAAGACCGTGCCCATGCCGCCACGGGCAATCTCCTCCAGCAGTTCGTAGTCACCGAAATAGCGGACAGTGCCGATTGCGGATTGAGCCGCAGAGCCCTCCGTTGGTTCAAGCGCCTCTTTGGTGGGAGTGGGACCAAAGCCCATCGCGAGGAGACATTGCGGGCAATGACCGAATGGGGCGTTGGACTGGATGTCCACGCCGCACGCCCGGCATTTCTTAAGTTCAGGCACAGTTCAACACCTTGCAGACCCTAAACATCTACAAAAGCAAATCCGCCAAAAGGTCACGGCCAAAGGAGGGCAGGCGTCTCGTCTGCCCTGTTCGAACGGAGGAAATCGCTCGCACCTACGCGCTCGCTGGGCAGACGAGACGCCTGCCCTCCTTCACCTGCCCAAACAGGTGAACAGGTGCCGCAGTTCTTCATCGATCTCGCCGGCGCTGCCCACGGTCTGCGCTATTTCCGACCGCAACCGGTGCCGGAAGTTTTCGCGCAGGCGGAGCACGGCCATCTTCACCGCGCCTTCCGTCATGTTCAACGTCGCGGCCATCTCGGCGTAGGTTTGCGCACCATCCTCCTCCAGGTAGGAGTGGATGGCCTCGAAGATGTGGCCCTTGCCGGCATCGGCGTAATCCTTCCTCAACTGTTTCAGCACGGACGCGATCAGCGTCAGCGCCCAGCTCTGCTCGAAGAGCTTTTCGGGAGTTGCGTCATGAGTTGGCTCACGGAGGTAACGTTCCTCGCTGGCCTGATCGTCCAATGAAACGATGGCACAGTCTCCGCCACGCTTGGCTGTGTGATTCCAGTCCCAATCGTTGGCCAGGAAGTTTTTCAGGGAGGCCAGGAGAAAGGAACGGAAGCGCCCGTGCTCCGGTCGCACCGACGCCAGGCCGTGCTTGGCCAGGAGTTGGGCGAAGAATTGCTGGGTGAGGTCCTCGGCTTCCTGCGGGTTTCGCCCCTGTCGTCGGGCGAACGCATAGAGCGGATACCAATAACTTTGGCACAAGGCGGTCAGCGCCACCTGGCGTTCAGGCGACTCCGTGTGCGCCGCCGCGAGCACGACGCTCCAGTGGGTCGTGAGAAAATGAGTGTGCGGATCAATTTGACTCTCCTTTGAAGCTGCCATTTAGAGCCTCTTCACAGTAGCCGGACGTGCCCTGCTGGCGAGCAGAAAGTGCGGCTACCGCGGCGGGGGTGGGCGGGGGTGGACCGGACCGGCACCAAAAGTCACCAAGCAAGCCACCGATATCGTTGTCACCGACGACAACTTGGCCTCCTGCCCTGCTGTCCTTCCTTTTCCTCACTGCCCGGCCGCGGCCATGCTTCGTGGACAAGCCCGGTCGGCTGGAGCGTTTGTCAGGGCGCTTCGCCCGCCAGCTTGGACACGCGAGGCGGCGCAATTCTTGATGGAGGGCGGGAGCAATTTCTCAGTTGCGCTTGGGTCGCCCCGTTGCGCGCGATCCAGGATGCGCGTCAGATCGCGCATTGTGATGCCAGCATAAGCAAAGACCTGCGAATCGAGGACGCATCTCTTTCGCGGTCTTCTGAGGGGAGAACGACGCCTCTACTCGCGAGGGATTGAATTCCCTCGTAAGGCTATGCCGAGGCATTCCGGACGGATCGGCACTCTCGAAAACACACAGAAAAGGGATTGGAAAAGCTGGAGTTTTCCTGCACTTTTCCTGCACAACGGTGCAAATCCATTGATTGACAATGGAGCGGGTGAAGGGAATCGAACCCTCGTGATTATTACCAATGCGCAGTCCCATCGCGTTCGCCTTCGGCGTTCGCTTTGTCTGGCGTGTTTGGCAAGTAGATTGGCATGTTCTGCTAGTGACGGAGTTTTCGTTGGGTTTATTCTCGAGGCATGACAGTGATCGGAATCCAAGCATTCACGCCTATGTATCGAATCATCGCCCTCGCCTTCGCCGTCGCGACGTTTGGACCAAACGCTTTGTTCGCACAGTTCGATTGGCCTCAGTGGCAGGGACCGGACCGCACGGCCCATTCCAAGGAGACCGGCCTGCTCAAGGAATGGCCAAAGGATGGCCCGCCTCTCGCCTGGAAGATCAAAGGTCTTGGAGGCGGCGACAGCGCCCCATCCGTTGCCAACAGGCGAATCTATGGAATGAGCCATCGCGGTGGGGACGAGATGGTCTGGGCTCTTTCGGAGCAGGACGGCAAGGAAATCTGGGCTGTTCGAATCGCGCCGGCTTTCACAACGAGTTGGCCGCAATCAAAAGAAGGTCCGAGCGCCACTCCGACAGTGGATGGGGACCGTCTTTATGTCATGGGGCTGGCGGGGAACGTGGCGTGCCTTCAGGCGTCCGACGGGAAGGTTATTTGGCAACGCAACCTGGTGGCGGACTTCGGCGGAAGAAGCCCGATGTGGAGTTTTCGAGAGTCACCCCTCGTTGACGGCGAGAAAGTGATCTGCACACCCGGCGGAGAGCAGACGACGATCGTCGCGCTCAGCAAGCTCAATGGAGAGACGATCTGGAAAAGCTTCGTGCCGGACCGCGCCGGTGGCGGCCAGTCGCAAAATCGCGGCCCTGGCGGCGGCGGGCCAAGTGCGATGCAAAACGATCCGGTCCTCTCAGCACTCGACAAGGATCACAACAAGGAGATCTCAACCGAAGAACTCGCGGCTGCCCCGGCTGTTCTTCTCGAATTGGACAAGAACAAGGACGGAAAGCTTTCCGAAGATGAGGTAAGTCCCCAAAGGGGAGACAGCCAGGCAAACCGCCCGCGTCCCCGAAGGGGACCGGGCATCATGCGTATGATGAAGGCTCTCTCCGCGCTCGACACCGATGAAAACGGTGTCATTGATGAGGCGGAAATCAAGAACGCCGGGGCGGCTCTCCAGAAACTGGATGTCAATCACGATGGCAAACTGACGGAAGAGGAAGTTGGTATGAAGTTCATGGGTCCGCAAAACACCGGGGCGGCATATTCCTCAGCCATCGCCATCGATTTTGGCGGCCAGCATCAGTACGTGCAACTTCTGGCAATGACCGTCGCGGGGGTGTCCGCCGCCGATGGGAAACTCCTCTGGCGCTATGACAGGCCCGCGAATTCGATGCACATCAATATTTCCAGTCCCATTTATCACGACGGCCAGGTGTTCGCCGCTTCGGCATACGGGGCGGGTGGCGGCTTGGCCCGACTGCTTAAGAAGGAAAACGGGGAGTTCGCCGCGGAGGAAGTCTGGTTTTCGAAGTCGATGGAAAATCATCATGGCGGCGTGATCCTTCACGATGGCGCCTTGTTCGGCGCCAATGGCGGCAATGGTGGAGGCTATCCGGCTTGTCTTGACTTCAAGACGGGTGAGGTTCTGTGGAACGAACGGGATTCGGACAAGCGCCGCGTGACCAAAGGCTCCGTTGCGTACGCGGACGGCCGAATTTATTACCGCACCGAGGAAGGCCCGATTGTTCTAATCGAACCGAGCCGTAAGGAATACCTGGAGCGTGGACGATTCAATCAGCCTGAGCGCACCGACAAACCGGCCTGGGCGCATCCGGTGATCGCGAACGGCAAACTCTACATCCGGGATCAAGACACACTGTTCTGTTACGGCGTCAAGGAGAGTAACAACCGCTAAATCGATGACTGATCGATTTCGACTCTCCAGCACTTGGGCACAGAGGTTTGCAGAGCATCAGATCGTCGTGACCGCACTGCTTCGACATGCGGGGTTACCCACCGGCCTTTTCCAACAGGAAAAAGTCCACGTTACGACGGCTGAACTCTTCGCGCTCTGGCGGAGCGTTAGTGAAATGAGTTCTGACCCCGCGATTGGGCTCAAGTTGGGCACGGAGCCACGATTTGAGCGTAACCACCCATCTGCGATCGCTGTTATTTGTAGTCGGTCATTTGGGGACGCTCTGGAACGGATTGCCCGCTACAAACAATTAACCTGCCCTGAAGAAATTCGCATCGACAGAAAAGCCCAAGACACCTCGGTGGAATTCTTTTACAGCGAAGCGAAGGAGCCGCAACCCGATGTGCTGGTCGATTTGGTGTTGTCATGGATCTTGGGTGTGGGTCGCCAAGGCACTAATGTCCATATCACACCGCTTCGCATCGAGTTAACTCGACCTGTGAAGAACCGCGGATTGCTTGAAAGCCACTTCGGCTGCCGCGTGCGTTTCAAGGCAGGCCGCAACGCACTCATCTTTCGCAGCGGTGATCTCGACCGCCCGTTTGTCACTCATAACGAAGAACTGCTGACGATCATCGGAACGCACATGGAGTCCGAACTTAACGCGCGAAACATCAGCGTAAATGTTGCGGAACAAGTAAAGGACACCCTCCGGCGATCATTGGCGGGGAAGCGTCCGACGCTACAGGATGTTGGGCGAGACCTTGGCATGGGAGCGCGCACGCTGCAACGCCGCCTTACCGATACAGGCATCACTTTTCAACAAGTCGTGGAAGAGACGCGCCGCGAACTTGCCCATCATTATCTCAAACAACGCAGTGTGGAACTGAGCGAAGCCGCGTTCCTGCTGGGCTTTGAAGATGCCAATTCGTTTTTTCGCGCCTTTCACGCCTGGGAAGGAACTTCGCCCAGCGAATGGCGGACTCGAAATGGGGCCTCCGCGACCGAAGCGCTACGTTGAGATGAGCGCCGTCACAAAGGCCCGAGAAGAAAAAGCGAAAACCGGGAAAAGATAATTCGAGAACTACAATTTATGAGAAATCATCGGAAATCTTTCATCACGCTCGGGTTCATGGTGGTTGCCATTTTTAGTTCGGCAACCGCACAGGAGACCAACAAAAGCAAGCCAGAGCCATCGCTCACATCCGCAAGGGAGAAAACTGTTATCAATATCTGGCCCGGAGTCGCGCCCGGCTCCGAGCAATGGAAGCAGCCGGAAACGGTCATGGGCTCCGCCGGGAACCAGCGTATCATGAACGTGAGCGTTCCGACTCTGACCGCCTATCTGCCAGACCCCTCCACCGCAACTGGCACAGCGGTCATCATCGCTCCAGGGGGCGGCTTTGTTTGGCTGTCGATTGACTCAGAAGGACACGACGTAGCGAAATGGCTGGCCGCCCGCGGCATCGCTGCGTTCGTTTTGAAGTACCGGCTCCTGCAAGTCGAAGGTCAGGAGCCAGCGCAAGTAGCACAATCGGCGAGCGCAGCCCTCGGCGCTGTGATTCGCGATCGCAGTCTGATTCATCGGTATAGCAAACACGGAATTGCTGACGGAATCCAGGCGACCAAAGTCGTGCGTGCCCACGCCGCGGAATGGGGCATCTCTCCCGAGCGGGTTGTTCTCACAGGATTTTCAGCCGGCGCGATTCTCACCTCGGCGGTCGTGTTACAATCGGACGCGCGACCGAGCTACGCGGCTCCAATTTACGGTGGACCCTACAACGAGGTGCCTCCAATTCCGCAGGGACTGCCGCCCATCTTCCTCGCCGTGGCGCAGGACGATGCACTCGCAGAGCCGCTCGTCACACGATTCTACGACGCGCTTAAGGCCGCAGGTTACAAACCGGAACTGCACGTTTTTAGCGCGGGCGGTCACGGCTTCGGGATGCGCAAACAAGGCAAATCGAGCGACCATTGGATCGACGAGTTCTATTTCTGGCTGGAATCGCTGGGCCTGACGCGAGCAACCAAGTAATGTTACCGCAACCAACCTGTGCTGATCCCTCGCTGGAATTAGAATTTTAAGGAATTCAATTATGCAAAAGCGCAAACTTGGAAAAAGTAATCTGGAAGTTTCAGCCCTCGGGCTCGGTTGCATGGGCATGAGTTCTGGCTACGGCCCGGCGGGCGAAAAGCAGGCGATGATCGCGGTGATTCGCTCGGCGGTCGAAAGCGGTGTCACCTTCTTCGACACTGCGGAAATCTACGGTCCATTCAAAAACGAGGAACTCGTGGGCGAAGCCCTCGCTCCCTTCCGTGGGCGGGTGAAGATCGCCACGAAGTTCGGATTCAAAATCGGGCCGAATGGAGAGCGCATGGACGGCTTGGACAGCCGACCCGCCCACATCAAGGACGTCGCAGAGGCTTCGCTCAAGCGGCTCAAAACCGATGTCATCGACCTGTTCTATCAGCACCGCGTTGACGAGAACGTGCCCATCGAGGACGTGGCCGGGGCGGTCAAAGAATTGATTCAGGCAGGCAAGGTGAACCATTTCGGCCTTTCGGAAGCCGGTGCGAAAACCATCCGCCGCGCCCACGCCGTCCAGCCCCTCACCGCGCTGCAAAGCGAATACTCCCTGTTCTGGCGGGAACCGGAGTTTGAAATCATGCCGCTGCTTGAGGAACTCGAAATCGGCTTCGTGCCCTTCAGCCCGCTCGGCAAAGGATTCCTCACTGGCAAGATTGACGAAAATACCAAGTTCGATGCCACTGATTTTCGGAACGTCGTGCCGCGCTTTTCGCCAGAATCTCGTAAGGCGAATCAGGCCGTGGTCGATCTGCTTAACTCAATTGCCGCGCGGATAAAGGTGACACCTGCCCAAATCGCGCTCGCTTGGCTGCTGGCGCAAAAGCCTTGGATTGTTCCGATCCCAGGCACGACGAAGCTGCCGCGCCTCCTGGAAAACCTCGGAGCCGCCTCCGTCGAACTGACGCCTGACGATCTCCGCGAAATCAACGCGGCCTCCGATAAGATCACGCTTCAGGGAGCGCGCTATCCGGAACACCTGCAGAAACTGGTTGGCCGCTGAACCGGAACCCGCACCAAAACAACAATACGTGAAGTAGTTATCCTGGAGAAATAGTATGAGCAAAGTTTGGTTGATCACGGGTTCCGGTAGCGGCCTTGGAACAGGAATTGCCAGGGCGGCGTTGCGCGCTGGTGACCAGGTCGTCGCTACCGGCAGAAATCTCGAAAAGGTGCGCAAGGCCTATCCCGACGCGGCACAAGAGACCATCGCCTTTGTGCAATTGGACGTCGCCGACGAGACGCAGGCCAAAGCGGCCGTCGACGAAGCGGTAAAGCGTTTCGGGCGCATTGACGTCCTGGTCAACAATGCGGGCTACAGTCTGCTCGGTAATTTCGAACAGATGACCACCGCCGAGATCCAGCAGCAGTTCGCACCGAACTTTTACGGCGTCGTGCATGTGATGCAGGCCGCGTTGCCAGTTATGAGGCGGCAGCGTTCGGGTCACATTATCAACATCAGTTCTGTCGCCGGCGTTGTTGGGCTGAAACACTGCGCGGCCTATGCGGCGACAAAGTTTGCCGTCGAAGGACTTTCGCTCTCGGTCGCGACCGAAGTGGAGAAATTCGGCATCAAGATCACCGTGGTTGAACCCGGTTTCTTCCGAACGGATCTGCTCGACGCGCAAAATGTCCGATGGGTCAGTAAGATCATCGAGGACTACGCGCCGGAGGGCACGGCCAAGGACATGTGGTCGCAATATGACGGCACGCAACCCGGCGACCCGGCGAAGCTGGGCGACGCGCTTGTCAGAATTGCCGGGATGCCAAATCCTCCAAAAGTGTTCGTCGCCGGCGCTGATGCCCTTGACGCGATTACGCCTGCGATAGAGGAGCGGCTGCGGGAGGCACGCGCTCACGAGACGCTATCCAAGTCCATGGCTGGTTCGTTTTGAGGAAAGCAGACAAGCACAACTGCCGCAGGTAACCTGCATGCCCCGTGCCGAACAGCAAGAACAGAAACGCCTACATTTCCGAGCACCTGGCAACACCGTTGGTGTCCGTTTTGGTGTCCGCGAAATGAAGTTGAAGTGAGTTTCATGGCGGTATTTGGGTTAGCCCACCGATGACGCCTGTTTGTGAGAAGGGCGATGAAGCCAGAAAAAAACCAAAGACGCCAATTCTGGAATTGGGTCCTTCTGTATCGGAAGCGCTGCCAGGCCGCAAAAGAACAGCTCTCTTCGCGTGCGGAATTCACATTCCTCGGTCAAACATTTTCTCAACCTTCGCCTTCACCGCTTCATCCATCTTGATGAGCGGCCGCCAGGGGCGTTTAACACCTTCGCTATTCAGGTCCATACAATTCGGGAGGTTTGCCCGTCGAGCGTGCGATTGCCGGCGATGGCGTGCATCGTGAGGTCCACGCCGCCTCGGCGAAAGCGGGCATTGACCCATCCCACAGGCTGATCCGCAGAAAAGTTGTAGCCGAGGGCGGGAAGGTTGATAAGTTTCACTCCCTGCCTTTCGCTGATACTCCACATATGCGAATGACCGTAAAAAATTGCCTTCACCTGGCGGTGTGGGCGAAGGATTTCAAACAACTGGCGGGCATCGAACAAATCGCCGTCGCTGTCCCCAAGCGTATGGTGGACGAAGAGGACGATCGGTTTTTCGCGATGCGACTTGAGGTATTCGCCCAACCACCACCGCTGGATGTGTCCCAGCAATCCGGATGCCGTATTCACGAATAGAAGGGAGTCGAGCACAATGAACCGGATAAACGATTCCTCGATGACCAGGACATGGCGCTGCTTCACCTCCGGCTGCCAACCCACCGGCGTGGCACCGGGACTCGTGACGTGGTCGAGCACGTCGGCCCGGAAGCGTAATCAACTCCGCGAGTTCCCCATCTTTTCAGAATTGTCGAAACCAAGCCATTCTGTATCATCTTGTCCAAGACTCGTTGGCCTTGATGCCGCTTGGCGCGGCGCGGCGGCTCTTCCAGAGCGACACCATTCCCAATGTGGCGAAGCGTTTATGAACCGTCGTCACCCGGATTTCAGAATGCCGCCGCTCGTGCTGGCCGGCTTGTTCTTCGTTCAACTCGCCTCTGTCGCGCACCTGCCTAATGCCTGGCACATCTGGGGATCGGGCCGCGGGTCCGGCATGGGCCGGATGAATTTCCACTCTGCCACTTTTGCGGTCAGCGGGAACATCGGTTGGCGGAGATCCGCTTCAGGTGCACGACGTTTAGACAGCTCGGGCAGAATGGCTTCGATGAAACTTCAACACGTCAGCCTATGAAGATTCAGCATTTCATGGCACTCGTTGTCTTGAGCCTCCCGACCGTCCCCGGTGCCCGGGCGGCGGTTCGGGGGTTCAAGGCGCGAACTCTCGTTCCGGGCCTTCTCATCCTGGCCTGCCTGCTGGTGGCGGTGCCGGCCACGGCGCAGGTCAACTACGCGGTTTCCGGCAGCACTGCTTATGTGGCGAGCAGCCCCAACGCTTCCGGTGACGTTGTCATCGCCTCCACCTTCAACGGCTATCCCGTCACCCACATCGGCCAATATGCGTTTTCCGGCTGCACCAGCCTGACGAGCGTGACCATTCCCAACAGCGTCTGGGCCATCGGGAGCTATGCGTTTTCCCCCTGCACCAGCCTGACGAACGTGACGATTCCCAACAGCGTCGCCTACCTCGGACAGTTTGCCTTTCTCGGCTGCACGAGCCTGACGAGCGTGACCATTCCCGACGGCCTCGACCGCATCGAGCTTCGGGCGTTTTACGGCTGCTTCAGCCTGACCAGCGTGACCATTGGCAACGGCGTCACCTTGATCATTGATGATGCGTTTGAGAACTGCACCAGCCTGACCAACGTGACCATTCCCAACAGCGTCACCTACATCGGGGGTGCTGCGTTTGGCGGTTGCACCAGCCTGACGAGCGTGACGATTGGCAACGGCGTCACCAAGATCTGGTACGATGCGTTTTACGGCTGCACCAGCCTGATGAACCTTTCAGTGGCAGCCGCCAATCCGGCTTACAGCAGCCTCGACGGGGTCTTGTTTGACAAGGCGCAAACGACCTTGCTTATCTTTCCTCTCGGTCGCGCCGGCAGTTACGTCATTCCCGACAACGTCACCAGCATCGGGAATCTTGCGTTTTCCGGCTGCACGAGCCTGACAAGTGTGACCATTGGAAACAGCGTTGCGAGCATCGGGTATCTTGCGTTTTCCGGATGCACGAGCCTGACGAGCGTGACCATTGGCAACAGCGTCATCAGCACCGGGTTTTCGGCGTTTTCCGGCTGCACCAGCCTGACGAACCTTTCAGTCGCAGCCGCCAATCCGGTTTATAGCAGCCTCGACGGCGTCTTGTTCGACAAGGCGCAAACGACCTTGATTATTTTTCCTCCCGGTCGCGGCGGCAGTTACGTCATTCCCGACAGCGTCACCAGCATCGGGAGTTCGGCGTTTTCCGGCTGCACCGGCCTGACGAGCATGACCATTGGCAACAGCGTTACCAACACCGGGGTTTCGGCGTTTTCCGGCTGCACCAGCCTGACGAGCGTGGCCATTCCCAACAGCGTCACCGGCATCGGGAATGGGGCGTTTTCCGGCTGCACCAGCCTGACAAGCGTGACCATTCCCAACAGCGTCACCAGAATCGGGTATGAGGCGTTTATGAGTTGCACCAACCTGGCGAACTTCACCTTTCTGGGCAATGCGCCGGTGCTTATTCCTTACCCTAGTAATTCTTTTTCCGGACGTTGGTTCGCCAATGTCGGCGCGGGCGCGAAGGCTTATTACTACTGCGGCACCACCGGCTGGGGAACAAACTACGGCGGCTTGCCCACCGTGATGCTGTGCGCGCCGCGAATCGCCCCGGGCAGCGCGGGCATGAAACCGGGCGGCTTCGGCTTCACCCTCACCCGCCTCACCAATCAAACCATCGTGGTCGAGGCCAGCGCCAATCTGGCGAACTGGCAACCCATCTGGACCAACACCCTGCCCGGCGCCTCCGCCGATTTTGTCGATCCAGAATGGCTCCAGCACTCGAACCGCTTCTATCGCGCGCGCTCAGATTGAAGGGCCGGAGTGGCTTCGATGAAACTTCAACACGTTATCCTATGAAAATTCAGCACTTCATGGCACTCGTTGTTTTGAGCCTCGCGACCCTCCCCGGTGCCCGGGCGGCGACGAGTACATGGACGGGCGCCGATCCTTCCGGATTCTGGTCCGCACCGGCCAATTGGTCTCCGACCGGCGTGCCCGTAAACGGCAACGACCTCGTGTTTCCAGGTGGCTTGCCGCCCGAAGACAAGGTGAGCACCAACGATTTGACCGACCGCATCTTCCGCTCCATCAGTTTCACTCAGGCCGGTGGCCACACCATTCGCGGCAATCCGATTACGCTGACGAATCGTTCGGATGTTATCATCAACAGCGGGACCAATGTGATTGCCTGTGACTTGACTTTCACTGGAACACCGTCAACTCCCACTTCCCAGTACCCCACCATCCGGGGTCTTGCTGGGCCTTTTGGGCTGACGACGGAGTTGACGGTGATCGGCAATGTCGGGGGTGGCAGTCTCTACGTTTTCGTGGAGCGGTTGGTTATCATGGGACAATTCACTGGAGGCAGCCTTCGCCTGTTTGCCGCCAATCTGGCTCTCTATGGAGATAACCCCCACGCTGTTTCCCTGGAGACTCAGGTAAGCACAATCCTTGTTCAGGGTTCACAGCCGAACCTCAACATCAGGATGCTCTTTGAAATGGAGAGTGCGGCAGGCAGTTATCTGAGCGGTGACGGTGTGATCGGAGACGTAACGGGGGGATACGGCCACATCACTCTCAACTCAACGCTTTCGGCCAAAAACGTCAGTTTAAACAACTGGCTGAATATTCATCTCAATGGGACCAATGTCGGCGAATACGGCAGACTCGTTGCATCTGGCGACGTGATCCTGTACAGCGGCCGCCTACTTCCGTCTGCTGGTTTTAATCCGCAGGCAGGCCAAGTTTACACCATCGTCGAGAAGACATCTCCAGGTCCGATCACCACAAACGCATTCGTGAGAACAAGCGAATTTTTGGGACCCGAAGGGACTATCACCTACCTGAATGGAATGCCTTTTCGCATCAGCTACGTCGGTGGCGATGGCAATGACGTGACACTCACGGTCGTCACCCCGGTGCCGATCGTGCTCGGCGCAGTGCAACGGTTCGACACTCAGTCCGTATTTTCTTACTCGGCCGATGTCGGTCTGCGTTACGCAGTGGAACGCAGCGCGACGTTGACCAATTGGACCACCATTCGGAGCGACACCGCCAACGTCAATCCAATGACCTTCACCGACACGGCCGCCACGAATCGCATGAACTTCTATCGGGTCAGGCGATTGCCCAATCCCTGACCGACTGCGTAATCCGGCTTGGCAGATTCCCTTCCACGTTCAAAATTTTTCCTCAAATTTCGGGTCTGAGCTCCGCATTCTGCTTTTCGGTGGTGACTCGCAATCCCTCTTGCCAGCGGCCGGTTAAATTGCGGGGTCGCGTCTCTGGATTCTGGATCTGGCACCTTGTGAGTTCTCCAGAATCCAGAGACACGACCCCAGTGGATTCGTTGAATCCCATCAGAAGCAACAAGCTGCGACCCACAAAAATCTTCGACGACGACCGCGAGGTTCGTTGGGGAGATGAGTTCCATCCAGGCGGCGAGTTCGCGGGCGGTGGCGTCGGTGACGCGGAGGCGGCGAGAATTGCCGGTGTGCACGGTGTGCCGTTTTTCGTCACAAACGGGCAGCCAGCGTTTTCGGGTGTGCAAAGCCAAACTCCTTCCAACTCCTTGTTTCGGTTCGGACGCTTTCAGCCCTCCTTCGTCTCGCTGACGCGGGACTACGGCGGGCAGCCGTCGCTGGCCTGCCAGCCGTAGTTGGCCGGCAGGCCAGCTAGAGATGCCTGTGGAGAAAGGCGCGTCCGGAACCTGACTTGAGGTAGCGCTCGAAGTTCAGAGCTCGGGTACGATCCGGGAAGGTGGTCGCGGACCGAATGCACCACGGTTTAAACTTCGATGTGTGCGGCACTTTTCCCGAGCTGTGCTCCCGGAAACGCTTTCGCAGATCGCTGGTTTGGCCGGTGTAAATCTGGGCGGGATGGGAAAGGGATTGCAGGGTGTAAACGTAATGAAACTGGGTCACGTGACAAACTCCTTCTGACTCCTTCTAACTCCTTGTTTCGGTTCGGCCGGTTTCAGCCCTCCTTCGTCCCGCTGATGCGGGACTACGGCGGGCAGCCTTCGATGGCCTGCCAGCCGAAGCTGGCCGTCAGGCCAGCGAAGGCTGGAGGCGAGGGTCGGAATCGAACCGATGACCGACGGTTTGCAAAACCAAACCCGACCTATGCGCATCGCTGCGCGAACACGCACCAAACCCGCATGAATAAAGGCGATAAGGACATTTTAAATTGATCCATTTCGGAAAGCCAAAGTGTCGTAAAAACGCACCGTCACGCACTTTTGGTGTTGCACTTTGTTGCACCGCGGAAGGGGTTTCCGGACACGAGGTGCCGAAGACGCTTGGGGCCGACAAGAACGCCATCTTACGCCGAGTCCGCAGCGATTCGACATCTCCTATGAGGATTGCGAAGGCACACTGAAACCGCTTAAATCTCGGCGCGTGGATGTATGAGGCATCGTAAGGTCATGGGTTGGTTATGGCTCCTGCTTGGCGGGTTTTGGTCGCTGATGTCCGTGGTGATAATGCTTGGTCGGGCTCTGGTTGAGACGAATGTGATCATGTCCCGGACAGTTTGGTGGCAGGAGGTGATTGGATGCATTCTCGAAATGGGTATCTTTGTAGCGTCGGCGCTTTGCGGGGTCGCCCTCCTACGCCGTTGGCGCTGGTCACGGCTTTCCGTTTGGATTCTCGGCAGCCTTTGGCTTTTGTTTTCCATTCTCATGGTCTCGTGCGCCAGCGGCACTCTTGCCATGCGCCTTCTCTGGTTTGGTCCTTCGTTGGCTCTGGCGCTGTATTCACTCTGCGTGCTCTGGCTTGCCGGGCGTGAACCCAACCCTGTCTAACGAGGCGCTGCCATGCCCAACCCGCTTGTAACAGGGTTCGTCGATCCAGCTATCGCGCAGTTGCGCCGTCTGGATCTCATGCGTTGGCCGGGCAAGCTGCCTGAGGCTGGGGTGCGGTTCGAACGTCACTTGTGTGCCGGACCCGTTTGTTTCGACACTCGTCGTCGTCTCGCGGACGGAGATTGCCCCGTCGTGTTTTGGGATCATGAGTGGGTTGACACGACCAAGGAGGTTCAGCCAATGTTCTCCAATTGCCGCAAGATGTTTGAGCGCCTTTCCTTTGTCGCAGCCACGGACTTCAGCTTCATTTCGCACGGTGATGATGAGGATTCATCTCTATTGCCACAGAAACGTGAACTCTTGGCCCGGTTCCTCTCCCTCGACCCTGACGGTGCGGCAGGTGTCGCCAGAGAGTATTGGACTTGTTGGGGCGTTATCGAGGGAGGCTAGGTGATCGTCACGCACTTTTGGTGTTGCACTCTGTTGCACTTTGTTGCACGCAAAGGCCGTTGCCGAACCGCGCAAGATCGGTCACGGTGCGCGGTTGGCTTTATGCGTTTGGCACTGTCAATACTCGCGGGTTTGCCTCTTGCGACATCCGTCTCATTTGCCCAGAGTCTGTTCCCCACTAATCGGGGTGAGACGATTCTTGCGGGCGGTAGTGGGCGGGGTATTAACTTGCCTCATAACGACTGTGCAACGATAGCGCGAGAGGCTAATGGGCGAGAGGTCTACGGACTATTGCTGCGAATACTCAAGCTCCCTAACAACACGTCTGTGAGATACCTTGTCGGCGAGCACTGCAACGTTCAGGTTAGCACGCTCGGCTTGAAGAAGGAGATCGCACAGGCGTTTGCGACTCTGTTGAGGGGCTACGTCAATTCGAGGGGCAGTGGTCACACCGCCCAGTATGCTTTGGACTCGCTGAGACAGAGGCTTCTGCCTCCAACGACGGAAACGAACGGGTATCGGGCGGCATTGTTCGAGAGTTTCCCCGATCTTCCACGCGATTGGGTAAAGGAAGACCCGTTTCATTCCCAAATCCTCACGACTAATTCGACGCTTTTTCAGCAGTTTGTGGTCCTTGACGGTGAGATTGCATGGACCTACGTGGTGCCTCTCGGAAATGGGCGAGTGTGGCCGCCAGTTAGAGTTGACGCGAAGGAGTTTGACTTAAAGCTCCGACCGAGGTTCGACGCCGCTCGAGAGGAAGCAGAAGAGAATTTGAAGAAGCGAGGAGTCCAAAAGGGATTCGGTTACGTTCACCACTTTGAAGCGGAGCTTGACGCGGTCTTAAGGCAGAAGTATCAAATCAAGCGTAGAGGGTTTTCAGAACTAAACCCCGGAATCATCCGCGATTAGCCGGTAGAAATGAGGCTTTCACCCGACCAATGTTGCGTCTGGAACGATGGTTACGGCGCGTGGGCTTTCGATAGATTAGCAGCTGACTTGTCAACCTTGCTGGGTATTGATGTTTCAGAGAAGCCGCGCCGCTTTAACTATTTGCTCCACCTCGAAGATAGCAGCCAGATTGCCGACTGCAGGCTTTTCATTCCAATCGAGGCTATTCGGCTGGCTGCCGACAAACGGCAACTTGCTCTGGCCTTCCACCAAAATGGTGTTCCCACACCGTTGACCCGTCTTTTTGATGATTTCGATCAGGCAAAGAATTTCGTCAGGCAGCATTCGGAGACCGAATGGTGTCTCAAGTATCCGGCCGGATGCGGCGGGGCTGGGCACCAGTTAATTAGCGAGGGGACCGCCGAGCCGGCGAACTGGCCTCGCCCATTTGTTGTTCAGGAATTTATACGTCTGGAGCGTCCTGTGGTGTATCGCGTTTACTGTGCGGGGGGTGAACTGTTCGCTTGGATTATGCGGCGCTTCCCAGCCAGTATAGCGCCATCACCATGGGTTGCTCATGCGAGGGGCGCCCGTTACGTCCGCCTCCCGAAGCCGCCCTCTGAGGCGACAGAGGTGGCACACCGTGCCCTCATGGCGACTGGACTTTGGAGTTCCTTCGGCTGTGTCGACTTGCTTCTCAAACCGACTGGAGCATGGGTTGTCTTGGAAGTGGGCACCGATGGGTTGTTCAATCATGTTGATCGAGAACTCGGAGATCGCGATTTAGAAAGCGAGTTGCAACGGCGCGTGGCTAATGCCTTTTGGAGTGCGGCGGCTCAATAAT
Source organism: Verrucomicrobiia bacterium (assembly GCA_035577805.1). Lineage (GTDB taxonomy): Bacteria > Verrucomicrobiota > Verrucomicrobiia > Limisphaerales > JADJPG01 > DATLUX01. The sequence continues at coordinate 7,599 of DATLUX010000643.1, read as the reverse complement.
AAGTCCCGAAATAATGCTGAAACGAGTGCGGCAAAACCGAGTTTGAAGTTGCCAAGCAAACCTCGCTTTGGCCGAATACCTGCCTAGTCACAGCCCATGCCACAAACCGACGGGGGATCCGAATGGCAGCAATGGTTCGAGCGCGTGTGGGAAGATCGCGAGGAGGTTCTGTATCCCTCACTCTTTGGAGAGATTCGCATTGGCATTTTCCCGATTCAAGCCGAGGTAATTACTGGCGTGTTCAAGCAGGAGTCTTTTGACCCGCGCTGGCTTCATCACGGAGTTTTCGAGTTCGCTCCGACAGCATCACGTAATTCCTGGCTCTACGTGACGTCAGGCATGTCCAATGATTGGGAAGCAGACGCACCAGACGCGACTACACCATCTGGACTCGGTTGCGAGTTCGTCTTTGAGACCACTCGGCAGTCGAAATGGGCTATCCAGCGTTTGCTTCATCTGATGACGTATCAGATTTTGCTCTGTCACGGACGGTATTCCGCCAAACCGTTAAGTGACTTTGACCGGATCCCATTGGGCGAGCCGCTCTGCCCGGGGGGATCGTTATTGAATTACTTCATGCTCGCTCCACCGACACGTTTCCCTCGTCGAGCGCACTTGGAATCTGGACCTTTTGATTTTTTTCAGATTGTCGGGGTCAGCGCAGGTGAGGCAGCATACGCTCGTTCTAATGGTGGTTCGGCTTTGCTGGAGATTCTCACTGCAGATGGTCACTTTCCGGTCACGGACCCAGATCGGACGTGTTTAAAGCGGTTAGGGTGATTCCATGATGTTCTTATGAACGAAAATCGCAGTTCTCCGGATCCACGATACGGACCTTGGAAGTTCATTCACGAGATCGATATTGAAGATTTGCGGACTCACCCAATCTGGCTTTGGTGCATGTCGCTCGGGTTGCCCGATGAGGAGGATGGACCCATTGGCGGCGACGAAACATCCATGCGCCCGCTCCTGGCTACTTCACCCTGTCGTTGGCAAATCGCGGTTGAGCAAAAAACGTCGCATGAACGTTGGGTACCACGGCGAACGTCAGTTTCGTGGGGCTCACGCTCGTCGTCAGGACACCCGCTTTTCGAAAGAGGAAGCTTCCTCTGCGGAAGTGGTGCCGGCCCCAATTCCCGCTCCCCTGGGCACATTGGTTGCCCTCGTCGTCCTCGACGCAGACAAACTTTAATGCAAGGTCACTGCGGTTCGTCGGCATGTTCACGTTAACCCAGGATCCGTCCCAGAAAACCGTCACGGGCACGTTCAAAATATTTGTGGTGACTGAGAATGGCTGGGCTGAGAGTCCCACGGTGGCCAGGCTCGCAGGCAGGAAATCGGACTCCGGCTCAAGATCCGCCTCGAGCCTCCAAACGAAACGCGGGTCCAACGCCCGATGGCTGCGGAGAAGGTAATCCCAGTTGCCGCTGGCGTCTGCAACCGCGACATAAGGCGCTCCCCAGTTCGGCAGCGCGACGCCATTGCTCTTGACCTCAAAGACTGTCGTGACGCTGTGATTCCAAATATCTCCAAGGTTGTAGGCTTGAGTCACGACCGTGAGTTCCTTCAGAACGACCTCGATCCCACCGACGGTTCTGCGCACCGGAAACGGATCGGAGACCCAAGGCTTAATCGCCGAACGCGAGCGATTTTGGATCTTGAATTGCGCCAGCGTATTCCATGGACCGCCTTGCGCTGAATTTGATCGACGTTCAACCCGAAGCCAAAGCCAGCCCGTATCACGCGGAAACCGAGTCGCCACGACGTAACCAAAGTAGCCATCAACGTGCGATTCGAACCTGTCGGCCCAGAATTCGTGGGCGTATTCGATTCCTGCCTCCCCCCAAACCAAACAACGCAGTGGACGATAGGATGCTGGTTTCACAAGCGAATGATTTGCGAGGTTGGTGCCTGTCAATTCAAACTCAACCACGAACTGGGTCTTGCCGGGTGGCGTTATGAATGTCCGCAGCGTTGGCGATGATAGCCTGAACTTTGCAATCTGCAGGCCTTTCGCGGGAATCACCCGCTTGAGCATCTTCTCAAGCCTGCTCCCGTGGATAAACTGGTTTGTTTCACCAAACGACACGCGGTTAAGAACCAGGATGGAGCCGTCGGCCATCCGTTGTTTCTGCAGACCAGACGAACCGGTCAGCCACATTGTCGTTGTCCCTGCAGTGAGCAGAACCGTTGTAACCACAATCGCTAGCCTCATGTTGATGCGCGCCATAGATTTCAACCTTTGTCTTCGACAGTTCAGCTAACGCCGAACTTCCAAGGCAAATCGCGCGAGTTGCTCCCTTACTGCACTTGCACCCGGTAAAACGAGGGGCCGTTCTCGACGGGCTGATAATCAATCACAGAGGTTTCTTCGGTCTGAGCAATGACATCGCGCTGCAAAGTAAATCGGCTCTGGCTGCCGACGTTCGTGCTGCGTTCCAAAGCGTAGTTGCGACCGATCACGCTCTGCCATGTGATCCGTAATCCAGAAGGATCCGGCGCGATGGAAAGAATTCTCAACGCCGAGGCCGCGTCGGTTGGGTCTGTGCCTGCAACCCATTCCTGCCAATTATTCAGACCATCGCCGTCAGTGTCGGCAAGATCGGTGCTGCCATCCAAAGGAAAGCCAAACCGCCCCGCCCAGGCATAGGAGAGGATGGAGGGCGGGTTTTGCAATTCATACGCGCCAATGTCGACCTCGCGGCCGGAGACGCGCTTGTTGCCGTCCAGATCAAGCGTGGAGCCAACGTAAAGGTTGCGCCCGGAATTGATGCACGGAGAATTGGCGGCGAGCCGGACGTTGCTTAGATCCGGTCCGGCGAACAACGGCGCATTCGTAACGTTCTCGATGCCATGGCCCGGCCGCGGCCAGACACACGAAAAATTCGCGGTGCAATCGATATGATTCGGCCCGTTGGCGGCGGAATTATAATAGGCGATGCAGTTATTCAACGTGCTCGCGTTCGCGCCTCCTCCCTCATCGGCTGAATTGCCAACGATCGTGCAGTTATTCGCAGTGCAAGAGATGACGCCTCCACCCAATGAAGCCGCCGAATTGGAACGCACCAGGCAGCCATAAAGAAGCGCCGAGTAGGCAGCTCCGCCCCAATTAGCCGCGGAGTTTTGTTCCAGCAGACAATTGACCAGCGTGCCGCCGAGCACACCGGCTCCGGTCGTGGCTTGGTTGTTGCGCAGAGTACAGCGCTCCAGGGTGCAGTAATAAGCTCCGGCGCCGTAGAATCCTCTGTTGCCAACTATAATGCAGTTGGTCAAGGCGCTGGATTGCGCGCCGCCGCCCGCATTGTAATGGACGAGGTTGTTGGATAGCGTGCAGCCAATCCCGGTCCCCTGACACAGACCGCCCGCGTATGCCAAGGCTGAATTTCCTTCGATCAGGCAGTTGATATACGTTCCCCGCAAGGCCGCGCCGCCGGAATTGGCTGCGGCATTCCCACGTAGCACGCAATTCGAAATCACGGAATGAGCCGACTCGCAATACACGCCGCCACCCATCTGTTCCAACGCGACATTGCCAGCGTCCCGGGTCGCCCCGCCGGTTACGGTGAAGCCCGTCAGTCGCGAGGCGCCACTCATGAAGACGCAGCGCACTGCGCCCTCGCCGTTCGTCGTGCCGGCGACTTGGGAACCGCGGATCAACGTGAGGTCAGGTCCGTTCAAACTTCGGACCGTGATTGCTTTATTGATCACCAGTCGATTGCTCAGGGCGCCGTGAATGATCCTTCCGCCGGTTTGGTAAACGCCGTTCGAGACCAAAACGGTCGCGCCACCGCCGGCCACATCCACCGCCTCCTGGATCGAACGGGCCGCAGTCGACCAGGATTGATACGGTGACACCGGCGTGAGGCTGTCGAGAGCGACATAGTGGATCGGTTGGCTGACCACATGAACAGTGACGGTGGCGCTGATCCCGTCGGGATTTCCATCGTTGTAAGCGGTGAGGATCACGGCGTAGGTCCCCTCAGTATTCCACGCGTGCGCCAGCGACAATCGATTAGTCGCCCGCGTCCCATCCCCGAAATTCCAGACGTTGCTCGCGGCGTGACCAAAGATCTGAGCGGAAAACTCCAAAAGAAATCCAGCCGCGATGCCGGAATAGTCAGTCGCCAGACTCACCCGAAGCGGTTCATTAACCGGACCGGCGACAAACTGGTCGCAACCGATCGACGGAGGGTCGTGCCACGGTTCCGCATCCAGATCGCGGCCGCTAGCCAGCTCGGAACTGCCGGCGGCTCGGCAGGGAGACGTGGCGCTAATATGAGCGGAATCGGTCAGTTGGGGCTCGTCCGTGAGATTGCCGTCGCCGCCCTCCGGCATTGGCTGAGTACAGGAATAGCTCAGGCCAGAAGGGGAGTAACCGGAGAAGTTTGGTTCCTCGACAGCGGTGTTGTAGTAGACGATGGAATTATTGACGATACAGAATTTCACGCCGCCGCCTGTGCGACCGGCGCTATTGCCAGTGATCGTGCAGTTGTTGATCGGGTTGATGTCGTTCGCTCCGCCGCCTTCCCAGGCCGCGGAGTTGCCCCTGAGCGAACAATTGATCAGCACGCCCAAACTGGCCCCGCCTCCATTGAGGGCACAATTGGCGGCGAGGACACAATTACTCAGCGCACAAGCATCGGCGCCGCCGCCATAATTACCGGCTGAATTGTTGACGAGCAGGCAGTGAGTAAGTGCCGCGGCTGCGGCCCCTCCGCCATTGCCGGGGGCGTTGTGGTCGCCCGTGCCGGGAAGGAAGGCCACGCTGTTGCTTTGCAGCGTGCAGTCGGTGAGCGTGCCGCCATAAACCCCGCCACCGGCGACCACCGCTGCGTTGTTGGAGAAAATGCAGTCCGTGATTCTAGCCGTTCTCGATTCGCACCACGCTCCGCCTCCACTCTGTTCGCGCGTATAATCACCCACACTGCGGGTGGCCCCAGAAGCCAAAGTGAAACCGGCCAGGCCGGAATTGTTCGTGAGATACGCACAGCGGACCGCACTGTCGCCCATCAGCGGGTTGCCTTGGATCACCGTAACGGATGGCCCATTGAGGCTCCGCACCGTAATTGGCTTGGCAATCACCACGCGGTTGCTCAAGGAACCGTAAACGACGCGCCCGCCGGTTTGATAGATTCCATTGGTCGCCAGCACCAGTGATTGCCGGACCGGCAGGGCTGCGTCGATCGCATCCTGGAGTGTCTTGGCTGCGGTGTCCCAGGAATCATACGGCGGAACCGGATTGGTGGCGGCGGCATTCACGTAATAGACCACCTGCGTCTTGACGTGAATGGTGAGGGTGGCAGTCACCCCACCCGGCGTTCCGGCGGCGAAGGCCGTCAACGCCACCAAGTAATCGCCCGGCTCGCTCCAGCTATGAGTGATGAATAATTGATTGTCGATCCGCGTGCCGTCGGCGAGGTCCCACGTGTCGGCCTGGCCTTTGGAGAAAAATCCTGACAGCTTCACCGGGTAACCGACCGGCACATTGGTCAGACTCGCTTGGATGCTGACGGTGAGCGGGCCGGCGGATTGGAATTCGTACGCGCCGATATCCACAACGCCGCCAGCGATCCGAAGATTTCCGTCCAGATCAAATTGGCTGCTCTCGGTCACATCCGTGTTTCTGCCCGCATTAATGCAGGGCGAGCCGGGCTGGAGATGAAGATCGGTCGAGCTGACGAAGAGCGGGGCATTCGTAATATTATTGGGGCCGGTTGCATTGGGAGCGCAGGAATAATTGAGCACGCTCCCGGAGATGTCAGCTGCCTCCGCCCCGCCGGTGTTGTAGTAAGCAATGGAGTTATTCAGCGTGCAGGCGTATGCCCCGCCTCCGTAGCCCCCGAATAACTGGGCGCGATTACCGGAAATGGTGCAGTGATTCAACGTGCATCCATGCGCGCCTCCGCCGTAGCCCCCAGCCGTATTCTCGTAAACCTGGCAGTTGTAGAGGGTGCAGCCATTGTAAGCGCCGCCTCCGTAACTCGCATAGTTTCTCGTGAGTACACAATTGATCATCAGACAGTTGTAGTTCGCGCCACCGCCAAATCCCGAATCATTGAAGGAGACCGTGCAATTCTTCAGCCTACAACCCGTGACGCCGCCGCCGCTGTATCCGGTATGGTTGCCGGTCACAACGCAATTGGTGAGAACGGAGTCCGAGGCTCCGCCCCCTCCGTAATCAGCCGAATTATTCGAGAGCGTGCAGTTGTTCAGGGTGCAACTCGATGCCCCACCGCCGGTGGCCCCCGCGCCTTTGGCGGAGTTGGCGGAGAGCGTGCAATTGTTCAGTGTGCATTCAGCGGCCCCGCCACCAAACGTTGCGCCACTGCCGTTGCAGACATTGCCGCCAAGCGTGCAACGCTCAAGGATGCAGCCTTTGGCACCCGCCCCACTGCCGAAATTCACCAGGGTCGAGTTATTGTTCACCGCACAATCGATCAGGAGCGCCTGATACGCTCCAGCACCCGCTCCACCAAACCCCACCGAATTACCTCCGATCACACAATTGCTCAGCGTCCCGGAGTAAACTCCGGCGCCAAAAAGTCCGGCGTTGCTGGTGAGCTGACAATTGAACAGTTGTGCGTTGGTCGAGGCACAAAAAACAGCCGCCCCCTCGCTGGCTTTTCCTGCAGTGACCGTGAAACCCGTTAAGACGGCGCCGTTCGTCAGATACACACCACGCATCGTGTTCGCGCCATTAATGCTGGTGACGGACGCCCCATTGACGCTCATCACGCTCACCGGCTTGGCCACTACCAACCGATTGGTTGTTCCCTCGGGCGTGATGCGACTGCCGAACTGGTAAACTCCATTCGTGACAAGGATCTGATCGCCCGGATTCGCCGCATCAATCGCGTCCTGAATATTTGTGGCGGCGGTATTCCAGTCGATGAACGGCGGCAGCGGTGCCAAATTCTGGAGGTTGACATAAAGGGTGGCCGCCGGGATGGGGCTGGCTTGGAGGACTAACACGGTAATAACCGAGAATACGCATCGGATTTTCATGTTAGCGACACGACATGCCCGAAATGGGAGCCCGGAAATCAGAGCACAATCGCATTGCGAAAATCATGCGGGAAGGGCGCGCAAAAAGCAGCAAAAAAACTGGCTCCACGCTCGAGCCTGCGATTCTTGTCCTGCCCGATCGCAAGCTGTAGTGGCGGCACGAATTGACCCACCCGCACCCGCGCTATCCGGTAACGTCCCGCTTCGCCCTGATCCATCACCTCGCCAGCGATGATCGCGTGCAGTCGAAACATATCCTCATGCGCCAGCCGCTTCTTCGTCGCGTGCTTCCACATGGCGCAGAGCCGCGAAATAGTTCATCACTTCGCGCCGCGCCCGCAGCGTCGCGGGGACTGTTACTCCTTCCTCCAGGGCGCGCACCTCCTCCAGCGTGAGCGGGTTTCCTTCGATGGCAGTGGAACTGTGAGTATTGCGCGCTCGCGTGTCCTTCTGCAGGGCCGGAATCCACGGCACCTGCACCGCGGCGCCTTGAATGCGCTCCCGTAGCGCCGCGATACTCTCGACCCGCGCGAGCAGGGCTGCCGTGATAGTGAAGTGCGGTTGGTAACTCACCCGGAGCAGTCTGCCTTTGGG
>DATLUX010000642.1:0-3953 GCA_035577805.1 Verrucomicrobiia bacterium | reverse complement strand
GGCGTGGACGTGAATGACGGCGCGGAAATCTTCGCGCGCTCCCAGGTCCGGCAAGGCCACCCGTTCGCGCGCGAAACGTTGCACCGCCTCGTGGGTGGCCTTGAGAACGTCAGGCTGCATCCGCTGGACTGGAGTCCGCCGCAGTTCATTGGTGTCCGCGGCAAACAGACCTACGGCAAACAGATCCAAAACCAGCAGGCTGATGATTGCGGGTGGAGCCAAACGAATGGCCATCACGGAGTTCACACGCCGAGTCTAAGGGTTTGCCGGGGCGAGGGAAGGAAAACTCGACGGGAGAGCTATTTGTCGTCCTTGGCCGGTTGGCGAAGCGGTTTGATGCGGGTGACGCCCGCGCACTTCGTCCCAGGTGAAAGGGCGGCGTTCGACCAGACCGTCGCCGACCCGGTACACCTCGAGGGTGACACGCGCTGGGGTGAGGGCGGTATCGAGATCATAGATGCAATAAAAGTGACCTTTGGTCGCGCTGAAGTTAAGGAATGTTTCGGGCGCGTTCTTGGCGACGATGGGTGTGCTGCTGATGGGGGCCGCTGGTGACTTCGATCCATTTGCCTTCCACGTGGTGGGCGCCGGTGTAATGCCGATCGCCTGAGATCAACAACACGCCCTGGATGGAATTAGTCTCAATGAAATTGAACAGGTCGCGCCGCTCGTATTTGAAACTGCGCCACGAGTCGTCGGTCCCGTGAGCTTGCCACTCGCCGCCGGAGGCCAACACTTTTATGGTGGCGTGCGAGGCGCCCAACTCTCGCTTGAGCCAGGCCAGTTGCCGCGCCCCAAGCATGGTTTTGCGCTCATCATTCGAGGCTTTGTTGGGGTCCCGATAATAACGGCCATCGAGCATGAAAAAATCGACCTCAGCCCGGGTGAACTTGAAGTAAACACCGGGATTACCCGATTGGCCATAGGCAGGGTTCACCCACAGCGCCTCAAACGCGCGCAAGGATTTTTCCTTGCCCGGCATGGTGCCGTCGGCGTTGTCCGGCCCGAAGTCGTGGTCATCCCATATGGCGTAGATCGGCACGAGGTTTGTTTGACCGGCCCGAATCGGCCGGAGCGTCGAGGTTGACTACTTCAGGCCAGTCTGCCTTACTTAGACCACGATGAAGCCTTGGGCTTTCACCTTTGCCCTGCCATTGGCCTCACAGCCGCGCTGTTCTCGGTCGCTCGCCCCAAGTTCCAAAACGCGCACCGTGTCTGAGACAAGGATGCGCTTTTGGGTACCCATCTTTTTTGTACTGTGCGCTTCTGCGGGAACAGCGTGGAGCCAAGGGAGCGTTGCTGTTACGCCTTCGTACGGGATTCCACCCCATCTGACGGTTCCACCGCATCTGACGAACACCGTGGCGGTCGCGGCCGCCTACACGCACAGTCTGGCTCTTCTGGCCGATGGGACAGTCGTAGCCTGGGGGGACGACACCTACGGCAAGGCGACGGTGAGCCAGGGTCTCTCGTCGGTGATTGAAATTGCTGCTGGTACTTGGCATAGCATGGCACTCAAGGCCGATGGGGAGGTTGTCGCGTGGGGCCAAACGGAATTCGGCCAAACTCCGGCACCGCCGGGGCTTTCGGATGTGGTCGCTATCGCAGCTGGAGATCACCACAGCTTGGCCCTGAAACGGAACGGACAGTTGGTGGCGTGGGGCCTGAACCTTTACGGTCAGACCTCCGTGCCGGCGGGCCTTTCATCAGTGGTGGCCATCGCGGCGGGCGCCAACCACAGCATAGCGCTAAAATCAGACGGGACAGTCGTTTCGTGGGGTGAGTCGCAAGTGCCGGCGGGACTGCAAAACGTGGCCTCAATTGCGGCCGGAGGCGGGTTTTCTCTGGCGCTAAAAAACGACGGGACGGTCGCATCTTGGGGTTCTATGGATCAAAGTACGATCCCAACCTGGCTCAGCAGCGTCATCGAGGTGGCAGCAGGTGACCACAGTTTGTCGCTGAGACGTGACGGCACAGTGGTTGTCTCGGACGGGTTTACCATTGGCTATGGGCTACCGCTGAGCAACGTGGTGACCATTTCGGCCGGCGGAGGTTACGACTTGGCCGTGGTAGGAGACAGACCCCCAGTGGCCCCCATTATCATCGGCCCATTCAGCATCAGAGCCGACAGTGGCTCAACTGCCGTTTTGCGCGTGTCGATAAAGGGCCCCAAAGCGGCCGGTTATCAATGGCAGAAGGGCGGCGTGGTCCTGACGGCTCAGACTAATTCGAGCTTAACCATCAGCAATGTGCACTTGGCGGATGCAGGCAATTATTCTGTTGTGGTGCTGGGCTCCTTCGGCATCGTGACTAGCCGTGCGGCAACGCTGCACGTCGTTGACAGAGGTAGTCCTGAGATCCGGGCCGACGGAGAAAACTTGCTCGGAGACGTTGTTCGCGCCGACCAGAGTACCATTTCGATGTTCACCGCGTTCACCAATGGCAGCGTGTTCTACACCACGGACGGTTCGGAACCCAGCTTCGCTTCTGAACGGTATAAGGTTCCCTTCGTCGTCACCCAAAACGTCACGCTCAGAGCAATCGCTTACAACCTGGACTTCACGCAATCGGTACAGAACGGTCCGTTCGAGGTGCAAATCGCCCCCACGTTCATGCTTAACAAAGTGGTGCGAGGCCAGGGTGGGATTCAGACGACGCGAAATTCGACACGTTTTCTTCCCCAGTCCTCGGTGGAATTGCGCGCCGAGCCGGCTATCAATTATCGCTTCGTGCGCTGGGAAGGCGACGCCTGCGGACCCTCGCCCGGCTCGACGATTGTGATGGACGCGAACAAAACGGCTATCGCCGTCTTCGAGTACAAGCTAACGTACGAATTGCACACGAGTGTGTTGGGCGATGTAGGAATAGTCGTTCGCAACACCGTTTATAATTACGAAAACACGGTCGTTACCCTGAAAGCGCAACCGGCGCCAGGATGGCAGTTCTTGTATTGGCAAGGCGACGCGGAGGGAAACAACTCAAATCTCGTCGTCGTCGTGGATAGGACCAAAAACGTCCAAGCGGTTTGCGGAACGATGGTGAACGCCACCGTGGGCGGCTCAGGAACCTTGGGGCTCTCTCCAACCAACGAACCTTACGCGTATGGCTCTACGGTGCGGATAGACGCCCGTCCGGCTCCGGGTTACTATTTTGCGACTTGGGGAGGCGCCGCTAGTTCGAGGGCGAATCCGTTAGACTTTGTCGTCACCAATCAAAACCCGACCGTTTCAGCGCTGTTTGCGCCACTTCCGGCGAATGTTGTCAACGCGTTTGCCGATATCGAGGGCGAGGGCGCCGTGGCGAGATCACCTGAGTTGCCATTCTACTCTGCGGGCTCCTCCGTGACGTTGAGCGCCATACCGGCACCAGGTTGGCGTTTCGTGGAGTGGCAGGGCGCCGCCAGCGGCACTTCCAGTAACGCCACGCTGGTTTTGGACGTCAGCAAGACGGTCAAGGCCGTATTCCAGCCGCTGCCGAGATACACGCTCACGGCCACGACTCCGGGCGGAGGGATGATCTTGGGCAACACGGAGAATTCTTACGCAGAAGGGGCAGTGGTAACGCTGACGGCTCAACCGACGAACGGCTGGAGTTTCCTCGGCTGGCAAGGCGATGCCAGTGGCGCATCTGCTACCATCGGCATAACGCTTGATCGGGCCAAGAGCGTTCAAGCTATTTTCGGAACTCAGCTTGCTTTTAATGTCGCCGGCCCAGGCTCGCTGACGGCAGTTCCCGATCAAAGTGCCTACGCTTACGGTTCGACGATTCGACTCATAGCCAGGCCGAACGCCAACGCCTCATTTGCGTCCTGGGGCAATGACGCGAGCGGCTCGCAAAATCCCCTGAACTACGTGGTGACCAAGCCCAAGGCGGCAATCTGCGTGCTCTTTCAATCTGACCAAAACACGGCGCCTCCCGAGATTACTACCCAACCCGCCAGTCAGTCCGTTGTG
>DATLUX010000641.1:0-2426 GCA_035577805.1 Verrucomicrobiia bacterium | reverse complement strand
CCGATCACGCGCAGCCCATAGTATGAGATCGAATATTGGCCGCGTGAAACCAGCAACGCCCTATGCCTGACCCCATCGCCGACCCTGCCGAACTGGAGCAACTCAAGAAACAGTTTGCGCAGGCGTTCCACCAAAACGACGACGCCACTTTCCGTGCGCTGTTGCAAGCGCATCCGGAATTCAAACCCAAAATCAATGACCCGGTATCTGCGTTCGATTCACCCCTCATTGTCTGTGTGCGCAGCCGGGAGATGCTCGAGGTGTTGCTCGAAGCCGGAGCCGCCTCTTTTTCCCTCACCGCGCGGGCGCTTTCAAATCATCCTTCGTTTCACTCTGCTCGTCGCCAGCTTCTGTGCCGAACAGAACTGATCGGCAATCGGCAATCGGCAATAGAACGGGCCTCCTGACGGCGGCTGGTACCAGAGGCGGGAACTCCCCGCGGAACTACTTGTCACGTTATAGGCACCGGGCAACAATCAGTCCATGCCGACCCGCCTTTTCGTGATCTTTTTCGCATGTCTAGTCGCCCTGGTGCACCACGCCGATGGCGCCGGTTCAATTCGAGTGGTGGTATGGGACGAGCAGCAGCCGCAGCAGCGGCAGGTCTACTCCAACTATCTCGGCAACGAGATCGCCGCGTACCTCAGGCAGCAGCCGGGGCTGGAGGTGGTCTCAAGACGGTTGGATGATCCCGACCAGGGATTGGGCGCGGCAGTGCTCGATGCCTGCGATGTCTTGATTTGGTGGGGCCACGTGCGCAACCGGGAAGTCCCGGCGGCGGCCGGTCAGGACATCGTGCGACGCATTAAATCCGGCAAGCTCGCGTTGATTGCACTTCATTCGGCGCATTGGTCCACGCCGTTCGTGGAAGCCATGAAGGAGCGTGCCCGCGAGGACATCCTGCGCCAGCTCGGCCCGGAGCAACATGGCCAGGCCGTCGTGGTGGAAACAAACCGTTATCCCAACTTCTATACTCCACCGAAGTACGACGATCTGCTCACCCCGTTCGCCTGGTACCGCAAGCAGCCGGATGGCGCGATCCAGATCACTCTCGCCACGCCCAACTGCTGCTTTCCGGCCTATCGGGCGGACGGCAAACCCAGCTACGTGCGGACGCTGCTTCCCGACCATGCCATCGCCCGCAATATTCCTAAGGAATTCACCATTCCCAAAACCGAAATGTACAACGAGCCCTTCCACGTTCCGGCACCGGACCTGGTCCTGTTCGAAGAACGTTGGCAGGCTGGCGAATGGTTTCGCAGCGGGATGGTCTGGCACTTGGGCGCCGGCAGGGTCTTTTACTTCCGGCCCGGACACGAAACCTTTCCGGTGTTCAAAGAAAAAATTTGCCTGCAGATCCTCGAGAATGCCGTGCGTTGGATGACTGTTGTCGCAGATGCTCACTTAGACTGATCCTCACGGTCCATAATTTGGACCGTCTTCTGGTCTGGTTGTCCCTGAAAGTACTTATCCAGCACGCGCTGAAAAATGGAGCCAGGTTCCGAAACGGTCGCAAAAAGGGTCATGGAGGATCGGAGTTTCATGTCATCAGGATAACCCATGATTTCTGACGCGGATTTTCCGTCGACCTGCCAGAGCGCCTCGGCACATTGGACAAGCCGCTGCGCGAGCAACGGATGCTGCAGGTAGGCCACCGCTTCGTCTCTGGACTTGATGGCATAAAGTTTCGCCGTCCGACTGCTGCCCAACCCATCGATTTGCGGGAAGATAAACCACATCCAATGGCTTTGTTTTCGTCCACGCGTCAGCTCGGACAGGGCGATCGGAAATGTTGTTTCCTGGGCGGAGATGAAGCGCGCCAGGTTAAAAGGGTCTGGTGATGTGACGTTGGTTCCCATCGAGTGTTCAGTGATCGAGTCAAAGGTAACGTGCGGCGGCTCGGCGCGCCGGCTGAATCATAGACCGAATTATCCGGGTGACAGCCACAAATCAGCCAAATTAGGACAGTCCGCCGCGTTCCTGCGCCTTGACCATCTCCACCGCGCTGGGCATAATAGGAGCCTGCATTCCGGGGGCGTACTGGTTTCGACCATGAAAATGCGCCGGAGGCGGCATGCCGAGGACGGTTCGTTGGCCTCGTTAATCATCGAACCAAAAAAGAACTGCTAACCAAGAGTTCGCTCTCGCGGCCTAAACGTCCGCGACGTTCCCTGGTGGACACCTGCTACGCCGGGAGAACGCTATAGCAGGCATGGCTGAAGACGGAGACTGCGCGTCGGCAGCCGAGATTATTCCATGCAGACTAAGCGGCGGGATTCGTGTTTGGGCGTCATCCCGCAGCCGACAACTCTCCCCGAACTAAGCATGTAGGCGCGGCCGGTGAATTGGCATGGGACGCGGGTTCAACTCCCGCCGCCTCCACTTTTTCGCCTATGGCGAAAAAGTGCCACGGCGTAGCTCGCCAG
>DATLUX010000640.1:0-21396 GCA_035577805.1 Verrucomicrobiia bacterium | reverse complement strand
CCAGCGAGCGTCCTCACTTGACCCGCGAGGACGAGGAGACGACGCCTGCTCTTTGTGAGTCTCCTTTGATCAACCGATCAAGCCGCCTGAAACTGGAGTCCGGCCATCCGGCTGCGTTTGCGAAGACGTTGGAGGGTGGCGGCTTCGATCTGTTGGACACGCTGACGCACCAGACCCAACATTGTTCCCACCTCTTCCAACGTGCGGGCTCGTCCATCGTCGAGTCCGAAGCGCAGCCGGATGATCTGAGCGGCGCGCGGCTCCAACATGGTCAGGAGCTGATGTAAGGCGACCCGTTCTTCTTCGTGTTCGAGGGCATCCGAGGGCGCAGCGGTTTGTGGATCCGCCAGGGTCTGGGCCAGATCCAACCCCTCGCCGTCGACGCGGGCGGTGTCCAGAGGCACATAAGTTTGGGCGCCGGCCTGGCGCAGACGCCGGATGAGGTCCGGACCAAGGTCGGTGTCTTGCGCCATCTCGAATTCGGTTGGAGAACGGCCGAGCACAGCCAGCAGCCGTTCTTCGGCAGCCTTGATGCGCGCCACGGATTCAACCACGCCCAAGGGAAGGCGAACGAGCCGCGAATGATTGCTGAGCGCGCGGCGCATGCGCTGTTTTACCCAAGCGATGGCGTAAGTGGCAAAACGCGCTCCGAATTCCGGATCAAACCGTTCCGCGGCGAGCATCAATCCAATGTTTCCTTCGCTGATCAAATCGGGCAAGGCCTGGCCGAGCCCGCGGTATTCGAAGGCGAGATGGACGACCAAACGCAGATGACTGACCACCAGTCGCTCGCGGGCCGTTTCATTACCCGCGCGGGCTTGATAGCCCAGCTCGTGTTCTTCGTCGGCGGTGAGCAGGGGAATAGGAAGAATGTCCCGGAGATAAAGACACAAGAGAAAGTCGCCTTCGCTGGCCGAACGTTCCGCTAAACGGTCTCTTGCGGTGTGGTCTCTTGCGGGGTCTCTCGCAGCCGCCCCGGAGTAGGCCGCGCCTGTGTCTGCGGCCGGAGCGGTTTGAGCGGTTGGGGCGGGCGCTTCCATGGGTGCTGGAAACCGAGACGCCGCCGGCGCTCGGCGCATTGCTCGGTCCTGCCGCCGGCCCTCCTCGGGTGGAGGGTCCTGCGCTGGCGGAGCTGCCAGGGACCGGGACCGGAGCGCCCGTACAGCACGCGCCATGGGTTGGCGTTGATGACTCGACCCTGATGAGAGGGTCGGCGGAGGAAAAATGCGGCGCCTACCCAAGCGCCGCGGGGCCCGAAAGGAAAGAGGTTCGACGTCGGTAATCATCTCAGTCAGGAGCTAGAACTGCATGGCTCCCAACGCAGTGTGAGAGCGAAAGGCGTTGATGGACGCCATTCCACGGGCACCGGGGACAGCGGTTGCGGCTGTAAGGGGCGCCCAACTTCACCGACATCCCTCGCATTCGATGGCGCTGAGGAGCGGGGATCCAAAGTGCGGGGATCCCCGCTGGGCCGACCGCTTTCGCTTGCGGTTTGATCGGCCGCCTCGAACATCACTCCGGCGAAGCGGGCTTCGCCGTCGTCGTTCAGCTCATTCAGCGCACACATCGATATCACCATTAGATGAGGAATCAGACCTGCTGGAGTAACAGGAAATGTTTAAAATTTTGCATGAGGCTGGAGCGCGGTGGTTCTTCTGTGGCATGGTGAGTCATGGCCGAGCCGTCCAATACCCCGTTGCCGGGGCAGGAGCCCGGGTTATTTGTGACCACACATTGGAGTGTGGTTCTGGCGGCCGGACTGGACGAATCGAGCGTGGCCCGCAATGCCCTTGAACAGCTTTGTCGCACCTATTGGTATCCGCTTTATGTCTATACCCGCCGGCGTGGCTACGACGTTGAAGAAGCCAAGGATCTTACCCAGGAGTTTTTTGCGCGGTTGATAGCCAGGAATTACCTCGGCGCCGTGGAGCAAGGCCGCGGGCGTTTTCGTTACTATATGCTGGCCGCCCTGAAACATTTTCTATCCGACGAATGGGACCGGGCGACCGCCCGCAAGCGAGGCGGCGGTTATAAGTTTATCCCGCTCGATGAACTCGACCCGGAAGAGCGCTATCATCTCGAGCCCCGCGACGAATCCACCCCCGAAACAGCTTTCCAGAGGCGTTGGGCTTTGACGCTGCTCGACTTGGCGCTAAGCCGACTTCGGGAAGAATTCCAACTGGCCGGAAAGGAGCGGCTGTTTGACGGCCTGAAGATGTTCATCACCAGCGACAATCCGGAAATGTCCTACGCGGCCGCCGCGGCTGCCCTCGCACTCACCGAAGCAGCCGCCAAAATGGCCGTCAGCCGCATGCGGCAGCGTTATCGCACGCTCTTGCGAGCCGAGATCGCCAATACCGTCGGCGACCCCAAGGAAGTCGATGCGGAAATGCGCGAACTCGCCGCTGTCCTCCGAAACCCGTAGGGGGGAAAAGCGGAAAGCGGAAAGCGGAAAGAACAGCGGGCAGGAAGTTGGCAGGCAGAAAAATCGAGTGGCAGAAAGATGGGGGCAGAAAGATGGGGGGCAGAAAATACTAACAACCAGCATCCAGGAACTAGGAATCAGGAACCATTTCCAATGCGGAGAGTGGAATGCGAAAGCGGAAACGGAAAGAACAGCGGGCAGGAGGTTGGCAGGCAGAAAAACCGAGTGGCAGAAAGATGGGGGCAGAAAGATGGGGGGGCAGAAAATACTAACAACCAGCATCCAGGAACTAGGAATCAGGAACCATTTCCAATGCGGAATGCGGAAAGCGGAATGCGGAATAGCCAATATAGCCAATAATAGCCAATAGCCACGCAGCAACCAATAACCAGCAACCAATAACCAGGAACCAGGAACCAGGAACCTGGAACCTGGAACCACAGGAACTACCTTGCCACCAGCTCCCACACCGTCCGCACGGACGTCTTAGTGGGGCGCGTCAGGGGATAGACCGGGAGCTTCACGCCTGGGGCTTCGAAGAAACGATAGGGACCGGTGCCTCCGGCCACGAGCAGCCGGCCATTGGGCGAAAAGGCCAGCGCCGGCACCGGACCTGACACCGGATAAGACGCGATCTCGCGTCCGGTGGGTAAATGCCAAAGCAGCACGGCATCATCGAGCGAACCGGTGGCTAAACGTTGGCCATCGGGAGAGAAAGCCATCACCAGAGGCACGGAGCTCACGCCACGCAACACGGACAGCCGCTTTCCGGTACTCGTCTCTAACAAGGCGATCGCCCCGACCTCCGGTGCCACCGCCAGCATGGTTCCATCCGGCGAAAAACCCAGGCTTGGACTGGACCAGGTGGAAAGCCCTGATCGCAGCTGACCGCTTGAAAGATCAAACAGAACCACATCCTTGACCGAAGTCGAGGTGCCCAGGCCTGATTCCGCGTCCTGAGCTTCCGCGCGGGGCGCGGTGTCATTGGTATTGGCCAATGACCATTGGGCCAGCGCCGCCAGCATTCCGCCATGAGGATTGAAGGCCCACGCTGCCGCTCCGAACGGCAGCACGCGATTGGTCGCGCCGGTGGCCGCTTCGTACAAAACGACGCGCCCATCATTTCGCCGCGCGGCAAGCCAACGGCCATCAGGCGAGATCACCGGCGACGGATAGCTGTCTGGCGGCGGGATTAGCGGTACCGAACGCAGCGTCCGGCCGTTGAGCACATCCCGCAATTCCAGAGCCTTCCTGGCTGGTGACCAAACCAACAGCCGATTGCCGTCCGGAGAAAACGCCAGGGCCCGCCCATAATGGGTGGGTTTGAACGTTTGGGAATTGGCGTTCCAGAGGACGAATTCATCCAGGCGCGTGGCCAGAGCGGCGCGGGTGGCGCCGGGCGAGAAGATCGGCGCCTGCGGATACTCGACATCTTTCTCCGGGCCGCGTTGATAGACTGGAGTCGGCTTATCCTGGAGCCGCCACAGATGCGCCTGGTGGTCATGCCCAACGCTGGCCAGGACGTGTTCGGTGGGGCCGAAAGTCACATCCAACACCGCGCCGTAATGCCCGCGCAACGGGGGCAACTCCCGCCAGGTCTCGGTTTCCCAGAGCCGAATGGATTGCCCGCTGCCGGCCGCAGCGAGCATCCGGCTGTTGGCCGAAAAGGCCAGGTGCATATCCAACGGACTGGTTTCGCGAAACGTCGCGCGCGTCTCGCCGCTCACCAGATCCGTCACGAGGATCGTGCCCGACGCCAGCGCGCGAGCTGCCCAACGACCATTCGGTGCCACGGCGGCGCCCGTGACTGTATTGCTGCCGCGGTAGGTGCGGAGCACCGCGTTGGACGCGAGACTAAACATCCGGATGGTGCCATGCGGAGTCACCGCGGTGACGCTGCGCGCGTTCTGCGACCAGGCCAGGGCCAGCGCTTCCGAATTAAACTCAGCGATCAACGGCAAATTAGTGGTGTTTTCCTGGTACGCCGCCAGGTCCAGGATGCGCACCTGGCTCGGACCCGCTGCGATGCCGTCACGCCAGGCCACACCCGCCGCCACCACATGGCCGGTCGGAGCAAAGGTTACGGTGGAACAGGGGCCGGACGGCACCAGCACAACATCGTTGGTCCGATGCCAGAAGGAGACGCCGGCTGCTCCCGCTGCGGCCATGCATTCACCATCCGCCGAGAACGCCAGCCCGCGGCGCGACATCGCCGCCAAAGGCGGAGGCAACGGCCAACTCATCAACTGGCTGCGGGTGCGGGCGTCCAGGAGATGCGCATCCTCCCGGCAGGCGGTCAGCAACCATTGGCCTTGCGGCGACCAGGCGATGCCCTGGATCGGTTGATGAGGGTGATCGTTGAACGCCATTTCGCGGTCGGCCGCCAGAGCCTGATACAGGTAATGCCATTCGAATCCGCGAGGATCAACGGCTCCCGCCTTGGGTTCGGGATAACGGTCCAGCGCCTCCTGGACCCGCGACGCGTAGCCTTGATCCCACGCGTTCTGGGCCAGGCGCAAGTCGTAGACATAAAGGTTTTGTTCGACGGTGTCGCGTTGTTCAAGCACCTGACGCTGGCGTTGTTCGGCCAGGATGCGTTGTTCGTCCGCGATGGTGCGTTCCCGTTCGACTTGGCCCCGCTGGGCGGCGACGGCATCGCGGTCCTGGCGGGCTCGTTCGACGGCTTGCTCGGCCAACTGTTGCTGGAACTCGGCGCGTTGCCTTTCCAGACGTTCGGCCTGATAAGCGGCGTTGATATGCCAGAAGGCAATCGGCGTGCCTACCCCCAACGCCGCCACCGAACACAACGCCACAGCAGTCAGCCCCGCCATGGCCGGCCGGCGGGTCATCCATTTCCAAACGCGCTCGGTGGAACGCACCGGGCGCGCCTGGACCGGTTCATGACGCAACCAACGCTCCAGGTCATCCGCCAGCGCCCCCGCAAAGAAGTAACGGTCTTCCGGACGTTTCTGGAGGCAACGCAGGCAGATAATCTCCAGATCCCGATCGAGATCCGAACGAAGCAAACGCGGCTTGGGCGGTTCGCGTTGCAGGATCTTCTGCAGCATCTCCCCCACCGTGTCGGCCTTGAACGGCGTGCGGCCCGTCAACATTTGATAAAGCACCACGCCCAACCCATAAACATCGGTGGCCGTGCCCAATTGATCGGCCTGACCGCGCACCTGTTCGGGCGCCATATAATGCGGCGTGCCAGCCGAGCCTTCGGATGGAATCAGCAGCTCCTGGTTCTGGCGAAGTTTGGCCAGCCCGAAGTCCGTGATGAACGGTTCGCCCGCAATATCGATGAGAATGTTGGCCGGCTTCACGTCTCGATGCAGCACGCCGCGTTGATGGGCGGCATGCACCGCTCGCGCCACCTTGACGATCACTTGCGCGGCGCGCCGTCCGGGCCAGGCCTGGCCGTGCAACGCTTGCGCCAGGTTCCCCCCCTCAATCAGCCGCATCGTATAATAATGATGCCCCTCGCATTCCCCAATGTCGTAGATCGGAACGATGTTCGGATGATCCAACCGCGCCGCCGCTTCCGCTTCCCGATAAAAACGTTGCACGAAATCCCGTGAAGCAAAGGCGCCCGCCATCATCATCTTCAGCGCCACCGTCCGTTTGAGGCTCACCTGGCGCGCCTTGAAAACCACGCCCATGCCGCCCCGGCCGATCTCCTCGATCAATTCATAGTCGCCGAAATAGCGCACCTCACCGGGGGGCAGCGGTGCGCTTGGATCCACCCCGGCCCCGGGCCCGCCTGCACCTGCGGACGGGGTGTCAGACTTCGCCGTTTGGTCGTGCAGCGCCACGTCAAACAAACAGGCCGCACACAACGACTCCGGAGAATCCGCGGACAACACCGCTCCGCATTCAGGGCAGGTTTTTCCCGGATTTGGCATGGCTTAGGCCATGTTCGCCTGAAATGCCAAAGTTGCAACCCCGGTTCGGACATGGATCGCGGGCGCGCGCATTCACGCACTGCCGCTCGAGCAACGCGACCTCGGCAAGTATTCAACACACTAACGGGCGGAATCCCCTCTCCCCTCAACGGGGAGGGTAGGGTGAGGGGTGAGAATGGCAGAAAATGTTCGCCTCGAGGACAGTGTCTAAGAAATTTACCCCTGCGGGCCGGCCCGGCCCGCAGCGGGTTGGCCGCGTGGGACGTGTTGGGACGTGCGGATTGATGACTGGACGTTGTTGATTGAGGATTGTTGATTACGGTTCAACCAGGGACTCCACCGAGCAAGCAATCTAGAGTTTTGTGGTGCTGTAGCATTCAAGGTGATGCAGGGACTAATGCCAAAGCCACTCCAACCGCCGATCACATCAACCCCTTGATGGCCTCGGCGTGGTAGAGGAAATGCGGGCGGCCGGTCGTGTCGTTCCAGGAGATGGACCGCGGCAGGCCCAGCGCTTCGTAGATGGTGGCGGCGAGATTCTCAGGCTTTTGCGGATCTCGATCCGGATAAGCACCGATGTTATCGCTGGCTCCGATGACCGTGCCGCCGCGCACGCCGCCGCCGGCCAGGAACACCGTCTGACACGCGCCCCAATGATCGCGTCCGGGCAACGACGCGCCCGGCAGGGTGGAGATCTTGGGCGTGCGCCCGAACTCACTGCCCATCACGATTAAGGTTTCGCTGAGCTGCCCGCTGGCGGTCAAATCATCGAGCAACGCGCTCACCGCCCGGTCGAGTGGCGGCAGCAGGTAGTTTTTGAGATTCGGGAAGGCCGACTGATGAGTGTCCCAGGTTTCGTCATTGCCGAGGTTAACCTGGACGAGCCGCACGCCCGTTTCGACGAGGCGCCGCGCCATCAAGAGCGACCAGCCGAAACTATTGCGGCCGTAGCGTTCGAGCATGCGGACATCGACGTTTCCCAGATCAAACGCGTCGTGCACTTTGCTGTTGGAGAGCAGCGACACGGCCGCTTCGCGGTAGCGGTCGAAATGTCCATCGCCCGCGGCGTCGGATAATCCGCGCGATTGCCGTTCGATTTCATCGCGCAACGCCACTCGATCGAGCACGCGCCGCAGGCTCAAGCCTTGGGGCAAGGACAAGTGCGGCGCCTGGAAACGCAGGCCATCGTCTGTCACCTGCCCTTTCTCGTGGTGAAACAGGAATTCCGGGAAGGCGCCGTAATGTTGCGGGTGATAGGGGGACATTTCCAGGAACCAAGGCTCATAACGCTGGCCGAGCAACGCGGCGAATTGTCCGGGAATCACCCGCCCAGTCATGTGGACGATCTTGTCCGGCAATACCACGGCCGGCGGAAGATTGTTGCGCGGCGACGCCAGCGCCGTGGCCAACGCGGCGATGCTTGGCCAGTCGGAGGGCTTGGGTTTGTTCGGATCAAATCCCTCCGGCAACTCCGTTCGCCCGGTCAACATGATGTGGTGCCCGGCCGAATGATCATTGGACGGATGGGTGAGCGAACGGACCAGCGCCCATTGCGACGAGCGCTTGGCCAACTCGGGCAAGTGCTCGCAGATTTCAATGCCCGGCGTGCGGGTCGGGATGGGCCGGAATTCCCCGCGGATTTCCTCCGGCGCATCCGGCTTGAGATCGAAGCTTTCGTGCTGCGCTAGGCCGCCGGAAAGGAAGATGTAAATGACAGATTTAGCGCGGCCGCCCGGGGTGTTGGCGCTCGGCGCGGCCAACGCTTTTAACGCCGCGAGATGATTCACGCCCAGACCCAGCAAGCCGACGGCCCCCGCCTGGATCGCACAACGCCTCGTCACGCGGCTGCCAGGATGGGCTCCGCCGGAATGCGCGAGGAAAGGCCGTGGATACATGGATGAGCGGGTAAAGCAAAAATCAAATCAAGCTGCGAATCGGTTCCCCGCGGGTCATGGCCTCAACCACGCGTTGGGGAATGCCCGGCATCAGGCGCACCTGACCGATGTCGAGCAGCGTATGCATGATCGTCGCCAGCAAATCCTTCATCGTCACCGGCTCCGACGCCGGCTCGCCGCCGTCGCGGGACGACTGGCCGACCACCCGGCCCATTTTCAGTCCGCCGCCGTAGAGGAGTAAGGGCGCGAGATTCCCCCAATGATCGCGTCCGCCATTCTTGTTAAGCGACGGCGTGCGGCCCATCTCGCCGCAACAAACGAGCAGGATCTTTTCGTTGAGCCCGCGCGCTTCGACATCCTCGATAAACGCGGACACGGCGCGATCGAAGGGCGCCCCGACGTAATCCATGCCCACGGTCATCGGAGCGTTGTTTTCGTCGGCGTGCATGTCCCAGACGAAGCTGGTCGTGACGGTGACGAACCCGGCGCCGCGTTCACAGAGGCGGCGGGCCAGCAGAAGCTGGCGGCCGAGAGTGAGCGCATTGGTGGCGTAATGGTCGATGTTCTTCCACTCTTTGCTGATGCGATCACGCGGCAACAGCGGCGCGGTGTCGTAACGCTCAATCAAGCGCGGGTCCTCGCGGGAAAGATCGAAGGCGTCCGATACCCCACGGCGCAACGCGTCGAAGGCTTGTTGCTGGAACACGCTGAACCCTTCGATTGCACCGGTAGTGTCGGTCCAGCGTTTCCAGTCGTCCAACACCCCGAGCAGGGCTCGGCGATCCTCAAACCGGCCTTCCGGTAAATTCAAACGCATGTCCTGCTGCAAGCCCGCTCCCGCCCCGGGCACAAACGGCGCAAAGGTCCGGCTCAATTCACCTGTCCCCTCGAAATTGCCGAACTCCGTCACGGCCGCCATCGCCTTCGGCTCCACCGAACGCGGGAATAAGGCCACGTTGGTCGGCATGGCGGTATCCCGGCGCGACGGGCCCGCGATGCTCGAGTAAAGCGAACCCATGTTGGCCCGGAGCGTGTCCGCGCCCACCACCGGTTTGATGTCGTGATTGCCGTCGCCGGTCACGAACGAACGCACCACGCTGAATTTGTGGGTGAGCCGGGCTAATTGCGTGAAGGTGCTGCCGAACGTGACGCCCGGGAGCGTGGTCTTGATCTCCCCTGTGGCACTACGAGTGGTCGACGGCGCGTCCATCTTCGGATCGAACGTCTCGAACTGCGACGGTCCGCCATGCATGAACAGGAAGATGACCGAACGATCCTTGAGCGGCAGCTTGCGGGCATTCGCCGCGGCCCGGACGGCGAACCAATCGCCCAGCGTTAACCCGCCGAGCGCCAGCCCGCCGATGCGCAAGAACTGGCGGCGCTGCCAGCGTCCGGCCTGACGGAAGTGATCCTGCACGGTCAGCATATCACGGGAAGGGTGGTGGTTTGGCTTGCGCCGCTCTTTACTTCGCCCAGAAGCCGGGGACTGGCGCAAGGCAAAAGCAAAAGGGAAAGCGGAAAGCGGAAAGCGGAAAGCGGAAACGCGGAAACGCGGAAACGCGGCTGCGGTCAGGGCAGGAAAATGACCGGCAGAAAGATAGGGCCAGGCAGAACGTCAGTGAATGAACAGCCAGGAACCAGCAACTAGATCTGCGCTGATGCTCACCGAAATGTCATGTACTGGACGGCTGTCCGCTCAATCGGCACCGATGATTTTGAAAGCAGACGCATCTCTCCGTTCTGGTGGCCCCAGACTTCCTTGACCTTTCTGATCTGACCGACCTGGATGGGATCAACATCAGTGCCGCTGCCCGTTACGTCGGCTTCCTCTCCGATGAAGATCGCGCAAAACGTGCGGGCCGAATACCAGGTGAGAACGCCGGCCTTGCTCTCCTGCCCGCCATTGAACTCAAACTGGATCGGCGTGCTTAATCGGGTCAGGCGCCCGTGGTCGTTGAGCAGCACGACAAAATTCTCCGAACCATTTCCGTGATTGCCATAGGCGGCCAGCTCCACCAGCACGTCGGGGTCGCCGTCCCGGTCAATATCCACACACCCCACGTAACGCGGAACACCATCCAGATCTCCTTCAAACCGCGTCCGGCCGTTTCGATCCTGGATGATATAGGCTTGACGGGATTCGTCGTGGAACAGGACGAATGATTCGGAGAAGGAAGGATGAACGTTCGTCAGTTGCCACCGACCCTTTCCTGAGGCCACCCGAAACTTTTGATGGACATTGATGTCCATGAGGGAGGGCAGCGCACATTGAGAAAACGAGAATGCTGGACGGGGCTCTTGAGTCTGCTCGGGCCGCGTCGCGCCCGAGGTCAGCGCCAGGGCCGCCAGCGCGGTTGCGATGGGCCTGTGCATGTTAATCTGCTTGAACCAAACCAAAGCAGCGCCAGCCCAATGCAAACGAAACCGAAGATCGAGAGGAAAATATGCATGGGTCGTCGCGCACCGAGCGGCAATGCTTCTTGGGGCCTCGGCCACCGTTTTCTTTTGCAGCATCTGTGCAGGGGGTGGCGATGGGAGCAGCAGGGTGCCATGGCCACGCCAACGGCGTGGCGGGAAACCAGCGAAGGGCAAGCCCGTGAAACGGGCGCCGCCCTGGTAGCAAAGGCCCGAATATTAAGATTGGCGCCCCAGCGTGGGCGCCAGGAATGCGCGGAACCGGCAGGCGCCGTGCGTGCTGGGCGTATTCAGGAACTGCCCCCGCACAAGGCAGCTCGGGGCGCGGCGTTTACGCCGCTTCAGCGTCCGTCGGCTCCAGGACCAAGGAACTACCCAACAGCCCGCCCCGAGCCCGTCGAGGGGCTTCCTCCGATCCCCATCTCGAAGCGGCCTAAAGGCCGCGGTCTCGGGGGCAGTAACCAAATGCGCCCGTGCGTGCTGGGAATCCTGTTTCCGTCTTGTCACATGGCTTCACTTTTGACATGCTGGATGAGCATTCCCACCTGCATTGCGCAGCGCGTGTCGGTGTCGTTATGAACCGAATTATACTTTTTGTACTTCTGCTCGGCTGGTTGCCCCGCGCTTTGGCTGTCGATTGCGTGGTGGTGTTCAACGAAATCCATTATCACCCGCCGACCAACGAAACGTCGTCGGAATGGGTGGAATTACACAACCAGATGGCGATCGACATCGATCTGTCGACCTGGTCGCTGACGGGGGACATCGGCTACACGTTCGCGGAAGGCACGATCATCCCGGCCGGGGCTTATCTCGTTATCGCCAGTGACCCGGCTGCGCTGAAAGCCTCCGCCCATATCACCAATGTCCTGGGACCTTTTACCGGGCGCCTCAACAATTCCCAGGGCACAGTCCGCCTGCGCGATCGCAATGATCGGTTGATGGACGAAGTCCAGTATCGGGACGGCGGCAAATGGCCGGTGGCGCCGGATGGTTCCGGAGCGACCCTGGCCAAAATCGATCGTAATTCCACCAGCGGCCAGCCGGAACATTGGACCTCCAGCGTGCTGGCCGGTGGCACCCCTGGCATTCCGAATTTCCCGGACCCCAATGCCGGAGCGAGCCAGAGCCGGACGCTGATCCCTTTCACGTCGCTCTGGCGGTTTGATGCATCCGGCACCGACTTGGGCAGCAATTGGCGCGCACCGGGTTTCGACGACAGTGCCTGGCGCGGAAGGAACAACGCCACGCTGGTCTCCTATTGGCCCTTCGACGGGAACGCCAATGCTGTCCGCGGTGACAATGGCGACATGGTGGGCGCGGTGACTGCGTCGCCGGATCGGAAAGGCGTGGCGGGCGGGGCCTTGGGCTTCACCGGGTCTCTCTCGCAAAGCGTGCAGGTGGCGGGCGGCGGCGGTCTCAATGGAGCCACGGCGGGCACCATCAGTTTGTGGGTGAAATGGGTCGGCATCCAGGATGCCGATTGTTGCGGATCGTTTGGCGTGGTGCTCGCCCGCCAGGCGAACGGCCTGTTCTCCGACGACGTGCTGGGCTTGAGCTCCAGTTCTCCGAACGCGGCGCATGTGGTTTGGAAACAATCCGGCGCTTCGGCCGTTCTGCTCACCGGAACCAGCGTGGTAGGCACCAATTGGCATCATATCGCCATCACCTTCAGCCCCAGCGGCAGCACGCTTTATTGGGATGGCGTGGCTCAGGCGAATGGGGCCGGCCCGGCCCTGAACAATAACCCGTCCGTGCCGCTTTCCATTGGCGCCTGGATCGGAGACGGCGGCGGTTATTCGACGTCGTTCCTCGATGACCTGGCGATTTGGGACCAACCGCTCACGGCCGCACAGATCGCTCAATTGGCCGCCGGGACCGCGACGCCTCTCACCTTCGCAGCGCCAGAAGGGGCGGTCTACTATGCGGGCGATGGGCGGTTGACCAGCAACGATGAACTGCGCCAGACGTCGTTGCCGCTCGGGCCTAACACGTACTATTTCCGCAACACGTTCACCTTCGACGAGGATCCCGCCAACACGGAGTTGAACCTGGACTTGGCGGTGGATGATGGGGCGGTATTTTATCTGAACGGCCAGGAGGTGTTGCGCCAAAACATGCCTGCGGGAGTCATTAATTATTCCACGCGCGCTTCTCAGGTGGTCGGAGATGCGCCCTTGCTGACTGGGCTCACTGTTCCCACGTCGGCGCTGGTGCGCGGCACCAACGTGCTGGCGGTCGAGGTGCATCAAGCCCTGGCCACTGATCCGGGCATGGTCTTCGGCGCCGGCTTGAACGCGGTGATCACTCCGCGGCCGCCCGTGGAGCGGCCGACGCTCATCGGGCGCAATGACGCCTGGAAATTCGACGCCTCCAATACTGACCTCGGCACCGCCTGGCGCGCGGATATCTACGATGACCACACCTGGTCCACCAACGCGGCCATCTTCTCTGCCGGCAGCGGCGCGGTGGACGGTATTGGGCCCGAACGCCTCACGAATGTGGCGGTGAGTGCTTCCAGCGAACTCACCACGAACAATCGCCTGGCCATTGACGCCGTGAACGGAGCGGGACTCATCGGCAATGCCCACGTGAACACACCCGACGGGATGATGTGGCTGAGCCGAGGCACGTTCGCCGTGCCCAACGATCTGAATCCTCAGATCACCTTCGACCTGGGCGCGATGCTGCCCCTGCGATCCCTCAAGGTCTGGAATTACAACGAAGATTTGCCGGGCCGCCCCGAGTTGCTGGCTCGCGGCATCGCCACCGGCAACATCCTGGTGGGCGCCGATCCGGGCGCCCTCAACACCCTCGTCGTTGGCCAGACCTTCAACAAAGCACCAGGAACTTTCAGCGATTTTTCGCAGTTGATCGATCTGGGCGGCATCCAAACACGCTACGTGCGTCTCGATCAACTTACCAACTTCCCGGGCGGCGACTTGAATTTCGTGGGCCTGAGCGAGGTGCAATTCTTCCGCGACCCGGACCTCACCCGCACGGCGCTGCCGCTTGGACCGGTGACTTATTACTTCCGCAAGACCTTCGATTTCGCGGGTGATCCAACGCGGACACGCCTTTTCCTGGATGCGGCGGTGGACGATGGCGCCGTGTTTTATCTTAACGGCGTGGAAGTGCGACGTCTGAACATGCCGGCTGGGGCCGTGGTGCATGGGACCTTGGCCGCGAGCGCGGTGGCGCATGCTGTCTTTAGCGGACCGATCGAGATCCCGACCACCAGCCTGCGTTCCGGTCCGAACGTGCTGGCTGTCGAAGTGCATCAAGCCGCTGCCAACGCGGATCCCGATATGGTTTTCGGCGCCGTTTTGTCGGCGGAAATAGCTGCCCCGGGCCTGGAAGCATTCTCGCGCGGCAACCTGCGCTTCAACGAACTCACCGCCGCCAGCCTTACTTCATTTCAGATTGAATTGGTCAATCAAGGCACCGAACCGCTCGACGCCGGCGGGTTCATCGTGCGCCGGTCCGGGCCTTCTCCCGATGCGAGTCATACGTTGGGCTCTCAGATCATCCCGCCGGGCGGCTTTTTGGTGTTCAGCCAGTCCACCCTGGGATTCGGCGCGGTGCCTGGCGACAAGTTGTTCCTGCTGCGGCCCGGCGGCCAGTCGGTGGCGGACGCCATTGAAGTCCACGAACGTGCCCGCAGCCGATCTCCCGATGGCACAGGCGAATGGTTTATCTCCAGCGCCAGCACGATCGGTTCAAATAACGCCGTCACTTTTCGCAATGAGATCGTGTTCAACGAGATCTTTTATCACGGACCGCCCACGCTTGAGGTGCCGGCCACGTTCGACACGAACATCGTCATCTCGTTCACGAATGTGTGGCGCTACGAACAATCCGGGGAAGACCTGGGCACGGCCTGGCGCGCGACGGACTACGACGATAGCAGTTGGGCCAGCGGCCGGGGCCTGCTTGGGGTAACCGCCAGTACGTTGCCCGTGCCGAAGAATACGGACTTGGTCTTTGGTCCCACCACCTACTACTTTCGCGCGTCATTCGATTACACAGGCAGTCCGGCTTTCCTGAACCTCAATCTGCGGCATGTCGTGGATGATGGGGTGGTGCTCTATCTGAACGGAGTGGAAGTGAACCGATTTAACATTCCTTCCGGGCCGCCCGGTTACTTAACCAACGCCTCCGCCCAGGTCGCCAATGCCCTTCTGCGCAATGCCGTGTCTGTTCCCTTAAGCAACCTCCGGATCGGCCGCAACGTGCTGGCGGCCGAAGTGCATCAAGCCGCCGTCGATGGCGGCGATGTCGCGTTCGCCGCCGAACTCACTGCTGGCTTCCAAGCCACGCCACGCTCCCCGTACCAAGCCTCCGACGAGGAATGGGTCGAACTGTACAACCGCAGCGGCCACGCGGTGAATCTGACCGGATGGCGTCTGGATGAAGGTATTGACTTCCGGTTCCCCGCCAACACAACTGTGCCGGCGGACGGCTATCTGGTGGTGGCCAGGGACCCGGACGCCCTCCTCGCCAAGTTTCCTGGGATTCCCGTCACTGGCCCCTACACGAACAGGCTGTCTCACCGGGGCGAAAGTCTGGTCCTGAGGGACGATTTCGATAACCCGGCTGATAGCGTCTTCTATTACGACGACGGCCGTTGGCCGCAAGCGGCCGACGCGGGCGGCGCCAGCCTCGAACTCCGCGACCCGCGCGCCGACAAAAATGCCGGCGAAGCCTGGGCGGCCAGCGACGAGTCGAGTCGCACGGGTTGGCGCACCTATTCTTATCGAGGGATCGCTGGGGCCAGTCCGGTGGGGCCGGACGGTCAGTGGCACGAATTCGTCATGGGCTTGCTCGGGTCGGGCGAGGTGTTGTTGGATGACATTAGCGTGATTGAGACGCCGTCCACGTCGCCGGTGCAATTGATTCAGAACGGGACCTTCGACACCGGGACCAATAAATGGCGCATCATTGGCAATCACCATGGAGAGGTGATCGATGATCCGGATCAACCGGGCAACAAAGTGTTGCGCCTCGTGGCCAACGGTCCGACCGAGCACATGAGCAACCACGCCGAGACCACCTTTGTGACCAACCGCGACGTGGTCAATGGGCGGGAATATCTGATTTCGTTCCGGGCCCGGTGGGTGAGCGGGTCCCGTCAGTTCCACACGCGGCTTTATTTCAATCGCCTGCCGCGAACGACATTGCTCGAGGCGCCGTCTCTGCATGGCACGCCCGGCACGCGCAACACGGCGTTCGCCACCAACATCGGGCCGACCTATGCCAGCCTGCAACACACGCCCGCTGTACCGGCGCCCTTTGCCAATACCCCCGTGTCGGTGCGCGCTTCCGACCCGGATGGCGTGGCCGGCTTGACCCTGAAATGGAACGTGAATGGGGGAAGTTGGAACAGCCTGCCGATGCTCGCGGCTCCGCTCGACCCGCCTTCGCCCACCGGCGAACAGGAATACACCGCCATGATTCCCGGGCGCAGCGCCGGCACCGTGATCCAGTTTTACGTGGAGGGCGTCGACAACCGCGGCGCGGTCTCGCTATTCCCGGCGGCCGGTCCTGATTCCCGAGCCCTCTACAAGGTGGCGGATGGTCTGGCGGCAACCAACGGCCTGCACAACCTGCGTTTGGTGACCATCACGGCGGATGCGGATCAATTGCATCGCCAGGTCAACCTGATGAGCAACGACCCCCTTGGCTGCACGGTGATCTACGATGAACGCGAGATTTTCTACGATGTCGGCTTGCGCTTGAAAGGCAGCGAACATAGCCGGACGACCAGCCTGCGTCTAGGGTTCGATGTCTCCCTCACTTCGGAACACATGTTCCGCGGCGTGCATAGCACGGTGGCCATCGACCGCTCCGAAAGCACCGGGTTCGGCCAGCGCGAGATGTTGATTCATCAAACCCTGAATCACTCCGGCGGTGTCCCCACCAAATACCATGACCTGATCCAGGTCATCACCCCGCGCCTGGAACATACCGGATCCGCTGAATTGCAACTGGCCCGTTACACGGATGTTTTTCTGGATGACCAATACAAAAATGGCAGCGACGGCACCGTTTTCGAATACGAACTGGTCTATCAACTGAATCCGCCCACCGACAACGGCACGCCCGAGGGCAACAAGATCCCGAACCCCGACTCGGTCGTCGGCTCGGCCATCCGGAACATGGGCGGCGACAATAAGGAGGCTTATCGCTGGACCATGCTGATCAAGAATAACGAGGACAAGGATGATTACTCGCGCATCATGCAATTCTGCCGGACCATGGAATTAACCGGCACCAATTTCATCGCGCAGATGACCAACATCATTGATGTCGAAGCCTGGTTGCGCGGGACGGCCGTCAACGCGTTGTCCGGAGCCGGGGATTCCTACGGCGGCGACGGCGCGCAGCATAATGTGCGGTTTTATGCCCGGCCGGACCAGCGGGTGATCTATTTCCCGCATGACGTGGATGCTTTCTTTGATGCCAGCCGGCCGATTGTGCCGAACAGCGATTTGACCAAGCTGCTGGCAGTGCCGGCCTATGCCCGCTCCTACTACGGGCATGTGATGGACATCATCGCCACCACTTACAATGGCAATTACCTGAAGCATTGGGCCGACCAATTTGGCCGCCTGCTCCCCGCGCAGCCGTTCGCCAGCCATCTGGCCTTCATCGTGCAGCGCGACGGGATCGTCAGCAACCAGGTCAATGCCGCCATCCCCAATGCCGCCTTCGCCATCACCAGCAACAGCGGCGCCAATTTCGAGACCACCAACGACACCGTGACGCTCACCGGCACGGCGCCCCTCGGCGTCAAGGAAATCGAAATCAATGGCGTGCGTTATCCCGTTGCCTGGCTCAGCAATACCGGCTGGTCCGTGCGCGTGCCGGTCTACCAAGGCGTCAATCGATTGGATCTACAAGGAGTCGATCGACGCGGCCAACGGTTACCCAATGCCGTCGATTCGATCACGGTCACCAACAGCGGCGGCGGCTCGCCGCTCCCCGTCTTGATCAACGAGTGGATGGCCGATAACAAAGGGCCCCTCGGGTATCCCGATCCGGTCGATGGTTCGTTCCAGGATTGGTTCGAGCTGTTTAATCCCAACACCAACGCGATTAATCTTTCCGGATTCTTTCTCACCGATACGCTCTCGACCCCGACGAAGTGGACAATTCCCGCGGGCACCGTCATTGCCCCCGGCGGCTTCCTTCTGGTCTGGGCGGATAACGAGCCCGAACAGAACGCACTCGATCTGAGCGGCAACCTGCACGCCGGGTTCCAGCTGAATAACAGTGGCGAATTGATTGGGCTCTTTTCGCCCGCCGGAGTGGCCCAACACATCGTCGTCTTCGGGCAACAGTTCGAGAATGTAAGCTCCGGATTGTTCCCGGATGGCGCCACCAACGCGGTTTATTTCATGACCAATTTCACTCCGCGCGCCTCCAACACGCTCGCCGCGTCCCTGCGCATCACGGACCTCACTTTCAACGCCGGGATCGTGCGCCTCACTTGGGAAGCCATCCCCGGTCGCAGTTATGTGGTCGAGTTCAAGGACGATTTGGCGGCCCCCAGCTGGATCGCCGTCGGCGCGCCGCTGGTTGCCCCCGGGGTCACCGCGACCGCCACGGATGCGCCCGCCCCCTTCGCGCATCGGTTTTATCGCGTCCACCTGGCCGAGTAGAACCGCTGACCCGTGAGGGAAAAGCGGAAAGCGGAAAGCGGAAAGCGGAAACACGGCGTCTTCGGGAACGAAGGGTTCATGGGTCCAATGTGCGTCCGAAATTCGGAGGTCCAAGCTGGCCATGAACCGACCCTCAGGTAGCAGCCGACGTCAGGAGGCTCACTCTACCCCAACGCGTTCTCCGGGAAAAAGATCAGAGCCCTTCGACAGGCTCAGGGTGTACCTCGTTACCTCGGCTGCTACGCGAGAGTTGGGTTAGGTTCATGGCCCCAATGCGTGGGGGAAAAGCGGAAAAGCGGAAACACGGCGTCTTCGGGAACGAAGGGTTCATGGTCCCAATGCTCGTGCACATGATGTGCAGGTGAAAGCTACCCATGCGATTCGAACAAACCATAGGTCAGGAAAACCTCACCCACTTCTAATCACGCCCGGGCGTGAGAGCGTTGAGGACAGGCGCCACCTTCTCACCCACCTTTAATCCCGCTCTCACGCTCTCCCGTGCGAGATTGACTTGACTTAAGATACCGAGCAGCGGTATACAAAGATTGACTTCCCAGGATAGTTCGCAGGGACGATCTGGCTCGCGGCGGAAAGTGCTCTTGGACCGGTCCGGAGGAGTTATGCCACCAATTGAAAGTGGTATTGGACAGGAGGTCCAGAGTCCCAACAAACCACAAACCATAGACCAGATCCATAGTTATGAAAAAGCTAACAATGTGTAAACTAACCCTGTGCGCGCTGGCGTCTCTGCTTGGCGTCGGGTCGGCCAACGCTTGGCACTTAAGCGGTCAACTGCAATGTCCCAACGGGGTGAAGTTCGAGAACATCCGCATCAGCGTCAGCGGAACAAGCTGCGACGGGGCATTCAGCGATAGTACGTTCAGCGATGCTGACGGCGTGTTCGTAATCAGGTTGCCGGACTGCGACGGGTCCTACACCGCCACCCTGGACGTCGCCAGTCTGCCTCCGGGCACAACTTTGGTCGGGCCGGCTTCGGTGGACTTCAAGACCACCGTGGCCAGCGACTCCTTCGTGGCCGAGTTTACGCTCGACGGGGACAAATGCGGAGGTCGCTGCTGGTTCACCGGCGGAGGCGCAAAAATAGATCCGCTGATCGGTATTCCGACGGGCCACAAAGGCAAATGGATCAGCTTTGGCGGCAATGTAAACCCCGGGTGCAGCGCCACGGCAGGAGATGGCGGCAATTGGAATCACATCGATCGCTTCGTCAACCTGCATTTCCAAGGCAGAGCCATCCAAGTCACGGCCTGTGGGAACGTGACTCCTCCGCCGCCTCCAGGGTCCACCTCGCCGAAGACCCCGTTTAATTTCATTGAGTGGACCGGCACCGGCACCTTGAAAGGGATCCAGGGCAACAAGCTCGCCACCACCCCGGTCTATTTCTCCGCCCGGACAGAAGATCGGAATGAACCGGGAACGAAGGCCTCCAACGCGGGTGCGGGCATTGACCGTTATTACCTTCACGTCTATCTGAATCCGAGCGATCCAAATGGCACGACTCTGTTGCTCGTAAACGGCAACGTCGACCCATCCATCGTGGACCCCATCGAGATCGACGACGGGAACTTCCAAATCCACATCAGTAGTTGCGACAATCCGCCGGTCTTTTAGCCGATGCGCAGAAAATCCGCAGCCCGCCCACGACCGGATCAGGTCCAGAAGCCCAGACAGGACGAACAACCCGGTTTTGGGCGAGGCTGCGGCAAGGGGCTATGAGCGCATCCCGTGCCGGCGGAACACCTCCAGGACCGCGGCGTTGCCGCTGATTTTTCTGTGTCCGAGCTGAGCGCCGGCTTCCAGCAGGGCATCGACGGTTCCGCCATAATCACCCGTTCGACAGTACCAGCCGTGCTCCGAGCCGTGCATGGCCCAGCCCAGCGGTGTGCTCTGAAAGTCGGCGTCCTTGACTTCCAGAGGCGGGTGATGGCGCAGAATATCGCGAGTCATCTGCGCGTTGCCATGAAACGCCGCCCAATGCAGCGGGGTGGCGTGATGCTGGCCAAGTGCATCCACGGGCAGGCCGGCCTTCAACATGAGGCGAACAACGTCTGCTTTGTTGTTGCGCGCGGCGTGGGCGATGTGTCGTCGAACGCCCGCCGGCAGTTCGCCGACGAGCCCGGGGTTCTCGCCCAGTAAAGCGTTCAGCGCGGCTTCATCCGTTGCCCAGCAGGCGGCCAGAAGCTTCACGTCCGCCGGACTCTGCTGCATGAGCAGTTGGTAAATCGTTTCGTGCCCAAACTGGCGGGCCACCTCGTGGGGGGAAACATACCAGCCAAGCGTCCATTGGTAGATGGTCCCGCCCGCCTTCCGGTTGATCATGGGGAAATACTCATCGGTGACGCGCATGCGGATGCACTCGGGATCGGCAGCGAGATGTCGCCGGACCAACGTCTCGTCACCCAGCGCGGCGGCCATCAGAATGTCGGTCTGACAACCGCGTTGGACCAGGTAACGGGCCATCTCCTGGCGGTCCCGGATCATATACTGGGCGGCCGTTGATTCGTGATCGATGTCGCGGGCGTCGATCTCAGCCCCGTGCTCCAGAAGATACTCAGCGATCTTCACCGTGCTGGCGAAGTGCAGCGGGGTTTGGCCGTCCCCTCCGGGCGCCTTAACCAGGGCGGGATCGGCCGAGATCAGCTCGCGCAGCTTGTCCATCAAGCCCAGACGCGCCGCGGCATGCGCGTCCACCTGCGCGCCGCGTTGGATGGCATACGCGGCCAAATCCGGCTCGGCGCTGTGCAGCAGTCCGAATCCGCCCGCCCACCAGCGGCTCTTGGCGTTGATGTCGGCTCCGGCTTCGAGCAACACCTCGAGCATCTCCCGGCTGCGCACACAGACAATGAGGGGTGAATCGAACGCAGATACCGGGTCATTGATTTTGGGTTTGAATTCCGGATGCGCTTGCAACAGCGCACGGAAAGTGGCGGCGTCGTTTTGGTGGAACGCCTGCGCAAACTGTTTCTTGAGTTGCTCCAGTTCGGCAGGGTCGGCGATGGGGTCAGGCATAGGGCGTTGCTGGTTTCACGCGGCCAATATTCGATCTCATACTATGGGCTGCGCGTGATCGG
>DATLUX010000639.1:0-16380 GCA_035577805.1 Verrucomicrobiia bacterium | reverse complement strand
CGAGTTGCCAAGAGCGTCTGGTACCGGTTTACCCCCAGCGGTAATGCCGTTTATACCATCAGCACCTGCACCGACGCGGGCGCTTCCACCACGGTGGGTGACACCATCCTCGCGGTCTATACTTCTTCCGGCGGCTGCAATGGGCCCTTCGCTGTCCAAGCGGAAGGCGATGAGGATTGTGGCCTCAACGGAAGCCAGGCCGCCGTCAGCCTGCTGCTGACGGCCGATACCACTTACTACATCGTGGTGTGGAAATTCTGCGATGACTGCGTCGACGACGGCGAGAACTCATTGCAGCTGATCTTCGACGACTCGGTGCCGCCGCCCAACGATACCTGCACCAGCGCGCTCCCCATCGCGCTGAACCTGCCGGTGACCGGCACGACCATCGGCGCCAACAATTCGTATGAGCTGACGGGCACTAATGGTTTCTGGGGCCAGGACCAAGTCGTGTCGCCCGCGCGCGGGCGCGACGTGGTTTATTCGTTTACGGCACCCCGGACGGGTGACTATTCCATCAAAGCGCTGCATTACGACGTCAATCAGGACCTGGTTCTCTACGTGCTGGGCGCCTGCTCGGCTGGAGCCAGCCCCGTCACGATTTCCAACAGCCTGGCGGCGGCCAACCGTTCGCGCGTCAATAGCGCTGAAGAAATCACCGGTCTGCACCTTACCTCCGGCCAAAAGGTTTGGGTGGTGGTTGATGATCACAACAATGCTAATCCCGGCAGCAGCTTTACTCTGGAGGTCACGGAAACACGCCGAGAACAGGAACCCAACGATATGCCCGCCCAGGCTTCCGTGCTGGCGTGCGGCATCGAAGGATCGATCTCTCCCGAGACCGATGCCGATTTCTATATCCTGGGCCGTTTTCCAGCCGGCTCGCGCGCCTTTGCTCTGGTCGATGCCGAAGCCGCCCGCAACCCCGACTTGGATCTGCGAGTCACCACCGACGTCGATACCCTGCAGTACGACAATGACAGCAACGACATCAGCTTCGGCGAAAGCGCCCCCAACATCGCGGGAACCCCGCTCCCGGCCAGCTCCACTTTCCTCCTGGTCAATTATAACGGCAACCTTCGCCCCTCGGAACCTTACCGGCTCTATGCCGTGGTCCAGCCCCCGCTCGAACAAGCAGTGGTGGAAACCGAACCCAATGATGACCCGGCCAATGCCACGGTCGCCGACGCCAACTATTTCTACGGCACGCTCAAAGGGCCGGCCCCTTCCACTGACGTCGACACCTACGCCTTTAGTGCTGCGGAAGGCGATCTGATCTTTGTCTCTCTCGATGGCGACCCTCACCGAACCAACTCCCCCATCAATGCCAGCCTCGAATTGCTCGACGCTTCCGGTAATCCCCTCCTCTCGGTCAACGACGCAGCGTCATCCAGCGTCACCAACGGTCCCCCCGGGTTCTCCCCCAGTTCCCCGTCCGAAGGTCTGGTCTACCGATCCCCCGTCGAAGGCGTCTTCTTCGCGCGCGTGTCCATCTCCCCTTTAGCCGCCGGCCAGGCTGCCTTCGGCAATTACTTGTTGTCGATTTCGAAGAACTGCGTGATCGGCAGCTCAGGCCTCAATCATCGACCGGCCTTGACCAACGTGGTTCTGCCCTCCCCGGTTACGGCCGGCACGGCGGTGCCGCTGACCGGCGCGGTGTGGGATCCTGACACCGGGGACGCCTTGTCGTTGGTCGTGACCTGGGGCGACGGCTCAACCAACCTCGTTGAATCTCCTGAGCCGGGTCTGATTGAACTGAATCTGACCCATGAATATCTGCTCCCCGACACGAACTACGTCGTCACCGTCGTCGCCAAGGATCGGGCCGGCAACACCGCCTCGGTCAGCCGGCCGATCACCATCCAGCCCACGGCGTTGGTCATCACGTTTGCCCCGGGCGGCCCCGTCCAGATCGGATTCCAAGGCAGACCGCAGGGCCGCTATCGCATCGAAAAAGCCAATACGCTGCCGCCGGTGTGGTCAGAGTTGCAAACGGTCACCGCAGACGCCACCGGCAAGGTCCTGGTGACCGATACGCAGCCGTCCCCGTCCTCGCGTTATTACCGCCTGGTGATTTTGAACTGATGCCATTGCGACCGGGCGGGAGGCGGAGGGCGTCGAGCCTGACTTAGCCCAAACGGGCTATGTGATTGAAAAATCACCGTTGCCACGCGCCTGCGCGTCGGTATCTTGCAGACTATGGATTGGCAGGAAATGGTTGCGCTGGCCATTGTGGCGGTAACGGCCGGGCTATTTGTCCGGGAACGTTTCCGCCCGAAGGGGATAGGTGCCAAGCGCGGCTGTGGTTGTACCGGAGCTTCTGGAGGAGCGGCGAGCATGCCGAGGATCCTTTATCGAGCGCGCAAGGGTGAGCGGGCGCAGCTGATCGTCATGGCTCAGTCCGCGGCGGGTTTGGGGGACGCGGCTGAGAAGGAAGCTTGCAGAACCCGGTGAGCTGCCGTAATCTTCGCCTTCATCAGCAGTCATGTGCAAAGTTAATTCGTCGCTGTATTCGCAAAGCCTGACCGATGGCTTCCACGAGCTGGGCGGGCAAGCGCACTGGGTGCCAAACACCGATGTCTACACGACCGACGAGGGGTTGGTGGTCAAAGTGGAGTTGGCCGGGATGCGTCGGGAGGATCTCGAATTGGCGGTGGAGGGCACTCGGTTGATGATCTCGGGCCAGCGACCGGACGGCTGCCGGACGCCAGGGATTAAGTTTTTGGTGATGGAGATCCACTACGGCTCCTTCGAATGCGTGATCGAAGTGCCCCCTGGTTACGAACTCGCCCAGGCCAAAGCCAGCTATCAGAATGGATTTCTTCGGATCGATGTCCCGGCTGGCGTCCCCACTCCAAAAGTCATCCAGGTCCCCATCACGGAGCCTAAGTAAGCACCCCGATCTCCTCCTGGTCCGTCTGCTGATGGATGCCGACTGCGAATCCGAGCCGACGGCTCTGCTTGCCAAGAACGCGAAGTCCATGGCAGCCTGCGCCCCCTGCCGGATGCAGACGCCTGGCGGGCGTCCCGCCAACCAAGGGATGTCACCCAATCGATTGGAACAAATGTTGAAACCGATGCGTCTTACCTCAGGGAAGCTCATTTCATGAGCAACGAAACCGAGTTCATACGCATTTTGGGTTCAGGCGCGGATCAGGAAGCTGCGGACGCGCCGGTTTCCCGGCCACCCCCCAAGGCGTTGCCGACGTCCCTGCCAATCCTTGGGCTGTCGGACATTGTCATCTTCCCTGGGATGGTGGCGCCGTTGCTAGTGGACACGTCACAGAGTATCCAACTTATTGATGACGTGGTGGAAGGAGACCGCTTGCTCGGGCTGGTCTTGCAACGCAAGGCCGACACTGAGACCCCCTTGCCCGAGGATCTCTATGATTATGGATGCGGCGCGCGCGTGCTGAAGATGCTCAAGTTCCCCGACGGCACCGTCCGGATCCTGGTGGAAGGCCTCTGGCGGGTGCGCGTCCGCGAGTACGAAACCCGGGATCCGTATCTGCGAGCGAAGATCGATGTGCTCAAGGACGAGAGCGTGGACTCGGTGGAGCTGACGGCTCTGGCGCGCAACGCGCATCGGCAGTTTCAGGAGATCATCAAGCTTAACCCGGCCTTGCCGGACCAGGTTAAGATCGCGGCCTTGAACACGGAGGCGGGTGGGAACTTGACCGACCTGATTGCCGCCAACCTGAATCTCAGCCTGGAAGAACGCCAGCGGTTGCTGGAGATCACCGACGTGAAGGAGCGCTTGCACCGGCTGCAGCCGCTGCTGAACCGCGAGCTGGAAGTCTCGACTCTCAGCTCCAAGATTCAGAACGAAGTCGCCAGCACCATGGCCAAGAGCCAGCGCGACTTCTTTTTGCGCGAGCAAATCCGCGCGATCCAACGCGAATTAGGCGAGTCGGATCCGGCGGCCAGCGAGGCCAGCAGCCTGCGTGACCAAATCCAAAAAGAAGTATTGCCTGACGAAGTCAAGAAGGTAGCGCTTAAAGAAGTGGAACGTCTGGCCCAGATGTCACCGGCCGTCGCCGAATACGCCATCACTCGCACGTATGTGGATTGGATCCTTGCTTTGCCCTGGAACAAAGCTTCCCGCGATACCCTCGACCTGGAGGCGGCCCGGCGCATCCTGGAAGAGCAACATTACGGCCTCGACAAGGTCAAGGAACGGCTCCTGGAATTCATCGCGGTGATCAAGCTCAAGAAGGATCTCAAGGGCCCCCTCCTGTGCCTGGTCGGCCCCCCTGGCGTCGGCAAAACCTCCCTGGGCAAGACCGTGGCCGACGCCTTGGGACGTCGCTTTGGCCGCATTTCCCTGGGCGGCCTGCGGGATGAAGCCGAAATTCGCGGACACCGCCGCACGTACGTGGGCGCGATGCCGGGCCGAATCCTGCAAACGATCCGACGAGCCGAAACCCGCAATCCGGTCATCCTCTTGGATGAGATAGACAAGGTCGGAGCCGACTTTCGAGGCGATCCGTCCTCCGCGCTGCTGGAGGTGCTGGACCCGCAACAGAACAGCTCGTTCACCGATCATTACCTGGATTTACCCTTCGACCTGTCGCAGGTGTTGTTCATCACCACCGCCAACTGGTTGGACCCCATCCAAGCGGCTTTGCGGGATCGGCTCGAGGTGATCAACCTGCCCAGTTACACCGCGTCCGAGAAACTCCAGATCGCGCGCCGTTATCTCGTGCCCAGACAACTGGAGGAGCACGGCTTGGATCGGAAAAGGGTGCGGTTTCCCGACGCCACCTTGCGGCATTTGATCACCGATTACACGCATGAGGCTGGAGTACGCCAGTTGGAACGGGAGATTGCGTCGCTCACCCGCAAGGCCGCCCGCCGGATCGTGTCTAAGAACACTCAAAACGGACCGATCGTGATCGAGGCCAAAGCGCTCCCGGATTACTTGGGCCACGCCCGTTATGTGGCGGAGGGTGCCGAGAAGATTCGGGACGCAGGCATCGCCATGGGCCTGGCCTGGACTCCGGTTGGAGGTGAGATCCTTTTCATCGAGGCCACGCGCATGCCGGGTTCAGGCAAGCTGACTTTGACCGGTTCGCTGGGCGACGTGATGAAGGAAAGCGCCCAAACCGCCCTCAGTTATCTGCGAAGTCAGGCCCTCTCGCTCCACCTGGAAACCGGTGATTTCCACAAACACGATCTGCATATTCATGTGCCCGCAGGAGCCACTCCAAAAGATGGCCCGAGCGCCGGAACGACCATCGCCGTCGCGCTGGCTTCCCTTCTCACCAAGCGCCTCGTTCGTTCAGACCTCGCCATGACCGGTGAAGTCAGTTTACGTGGCCGCGTCTTGCGCGTCGGCGGCATCAAGGAAAAAGTGCTGGCCGCCGCCCGTTCCCGGCTCAAACAGATCATCCTCCCCGACCAGAACCGGCCCGATTGGCTTGAGGTGCCGGCAGAGGTCCGGACCAAGATGAAGGTCCACTTCGTGAGCCACATTGCGGAGGCGCTCAAGATCGCGCTGCTCCCAAGTAAATGATAAATGATGGAGCCCGGCGCAGTTTTCTCCCCCCACTCGAAAGCGCGCCGATGCCGGCGTCGGCCAGGGGCACTGGCGTTGCTCCTCGCCCTCAGCCTTCCCCTCGCGCCGACGCTGTTCGCGGCCACCACCGCCCTTTCCCTGCCGACCATCCGGGACCCTGAAGGCGAAGGGCTGGAGCTGGCCACGCGCCTGCGCAATACGCCGCCAGCTGAATCCTCCGAGGTCCGGGGCGTGCTCGAAATGATGCGCGGAAATGGTCCGCTGCGAAGCGTTCCGCTCACCTGCACCATCACGCTGGCCAGTAATCGCTGGCAGGTCGTTTACTGCGCCCGGGACACCAATGCGGCCGGCGGCGGTCCGGTCGAGACTCTGACGATCAGCCACAGCCCTGACCAACCGGGCGTCTATCAGTGGATCCAATCCACCAACCAGAAGGAGCGCGCGACTTCGCCCGTCAGCCTCACCCAGCCCTTCGCGGGCTCCGATTTCTGGATCCAAGACCTGGGCTTGGAATTTCTGCACTGGCCTAACCAACGGATTCTGCGCGCGGAGATGCGCCGGAACCGTTCATGTCGGGTCCTGCAGAGCACTCTGCCCCATCCTCCCCCCAACGGCTATGCCCGGGTGCTTTCCTGGGTTGATCTTGAAACTGGAGGCATCATCCAGGCGGAGGCTTACGATGCTCAAGGCAAGCTCTTTAAGAAATTTGCCTTAGGCAGCTTTGAAAAGGTCGAAGGCCGCTGGCAACTGCGGAACATGAAGATCCGCAACGCCCGGACCGGCTCCCAAACGGACCTCAAGTTCGAGCTGAACAAGCCCGGTGCTTAAAACCTCCCCGTTGAGGTGGCTGGGCCGGGCTTCACCAACGCGATTCCCGCCAGGTCCGGGCGTGACAAGGGCATCGGGGCGCTGTCTAATTATTGATGTCATCTGTCACCATGGAAGAACCCCAGCCCGTGGCTTCCTCTACACCCGTCCGCTCCCCGGGAGCAGCCCCGGGTGACCGGGGGTCCGTGGGGCTCGCCATTCCCGAGTTGGCGGCGATCTACGAGGAAAACTGCCGGCCCATCTACTATTTGGCGTTGCGGATGCTTGGAGATCCGACGCAGGCGGAAGATGCCACCCATGATGTTTTTCTAAAGGCCTACCGGAAGCTGGGCGAGTTCAAAGGCCAATCCACCATACGCACCTGGCTCTATCGCATCACCATTAACCATTGCCAGAACCTGTTGCAAACCTGGCATCGTCGCCACATCCAAACCACCGATGACGAGGAGCTCTGGGAAAGAACAGCCGGAGCTTCAGAGAGCCCCTTGCGCATCCTCGAAACCCGGGAACTGGGTCAACGCATCCAAAAGACCCTCCAGGCTATCCCGGAAGAATACCGCCTCCTGTTGTTACTAGTGGCGGATGAGAAACTCAGTTACGACGAGATCGGAACGCTGACCTCGCAAACCAGCGACGCTGTTCGCGGCAAATTGCATCGGGCCCGCAAGGCTTTCGCCGCCCATTTTCGCAAGACCGCATAACCACCACCCACCCCGCTCCCAACCACCACCTATGAACCCGTTGAATCCCCACTCCAAACTCCAGCGCCTCTCCCAGGAGCAGACGCTGTCTGAACAGCAGGTCCAGGCACAGCAGCAGCAGCAAATCCTTGAGTTCGCTACTGCCGAAGAAATGATTCGTTACGACGCCGCCCAGACCCCAGTGCCGGCCTCGGTGACCGAGCGGCTCCAGAG
The DNA here is from genome assembly GCA_035577805.1 of Verrucomicrobiia bacterium. Classification (GTDB taxonomy): domain Bacteria; phylum Verrucomicrobiota; class Verrucomicrobiia; order Limisphaerales; family JADJPG01; genus DATLUX01. Next base: position 9,120 of record DATLUX010000639.1, on the reverse strand, counting down.
CTCTGTCGGTCCTGTCCCGCCGCGCTCCTGGTGGCGGCGGTGGCTGGGCCAGGCCGGATGAAATAAAATGACGTTTGCCCATGGCCAATGGGTTCGCCCCGGAACAATGCCGGAATGGAGATCGCCGACGAAATTGAGACGCTGATCCGCGCCCGTTATCCGCTGATTTACCTGGTGACCAGCGAAGAAACGCGGGTCCGCGAACTGATCCAGGCGATTGCGGCGCGCCGCCAAAAGAAGGCGTACGAATGGAGTTACAGCACCGGTTTGGTGCCGGCGGGCAGTTCCATTCAGTCCCACAAAGCGCGGCAACCGGCGACCAAAGAGCCCCTGCCGGCATTGGAGCAGGTGATCGAACAGGTGGAACCAGCCATCTACGTCTTTAACGATTTTCACCCCTTTCTGACTAAAAGCCATTTCGCCATCATTCGTCGCCTCAAAGAAATCGCGCTGCACCTCAAAAGCAGCTACAAAACCATCATCCTCGTTTCTCCTACGCTGGAGATCCCCCTGGAACTGGAGAAGGAAGTGACGGTGCTGAATTTTCCGCTTCCGACGCGGGCGGACTTGGAATTGCTGCTGGACAAGATCCTGGTTGAGGTCAAACAACTTAAACAGGTGAGCATCACCCTGGACGAAGGGAGTCGGGAACGGCTTTTGCAGGCCGCGCTGGGCCTGACGCTGGGAGAGGCAGAAAATGTGTTCGCCAAGATCATCGTCCGGGATCAGCGCTTGAGCGCCGAAGACGTCGGGGAAGTCTTCGCGCAAAAACAACAAATCATTCGCAAAAGCGGTCTGTTGGAATATTACGCGGCCGAGGAAACCTTCGCCCAGGTCGGCGGATTGGCTGTGCTCAAAGGCTGGCTCCAGAAACGTTCGGTCGCTTTCAGTGATGAAGCCCGCCAGTTCGGCCTGCCGGCCCCCAAAGGCATCTTGCTGCTGGGAGTGCAGGGGTGCGGAAAAAGTCTATGTGCCAAGGCCGTCGCCAGCCTCTGGCAATTGCCCCTGCTCCGCTTTGACATGGGCCGTATGTTCGGCAGTCTCGTGGGGTCCTCCGAAGAGAATGTCCGCCGCGCCATCGCCGTCGCCGAGTCGGTCGCGCCCGCCATCTTGTGGGTCGATGAAATCGACAAGGCTTTCGCAGGTTCACAAAGTTCCGGGGGAACGGACGGCGGCACGGCCGCTCGGGTTTTCGGCACGTTCCTGACTTGGTTATCCGAGAAAAGCGCGCCGGTGTTTGTGGTGGCCACCGCCAATGATATTTCGCAATTGCCTCCGGAATTGCTGCGCAAAGGTCGTTTCGATGAGATCTTCTTTGTCGATTTGCCGTCGGCCGAGGATCGCGCGGAGATCTTTCGGATTCACCTGGCCAAACGGGGGCGCGACGCTGGCCAGTTCGATCTGGATCAACTGGTGCCGGCCAGCCACGAATATAGCGGCGCCGAAATCGAAGAATCCATCATCAGTGCCTTGTATGATGCCTTCGCTGCCCGCGAAGAATTGCAGACCGCCCATGTGCTCTTTGCGCTCAGCGAAACCGTCCCGTTGGCCCGCACCATGGATGAACAGATCCACGCGCTCCGGCTTTGGTCCAAAGGCCGGGCTCGCGATGCCAGCGTGTCCCGTGGCACACCGCCGAAAAACGCCGCGAAGGCCGATTCCGCGACTCGCCCTGAGGAATCCAACCCGGTCGACGGGCCGTAACTCGGAGGCATTTATGTGGAAAGCATTTGCCGAACAGTTTAAAGAATGTGGACGCAACGGTACTCTGTTCGTCTTCGCTCTGATCGCCTTATTTCCGCTCCTGGCGGCCACCGCGCATCTGGCCGATTACCTGGGGCCGCGGGCGGTTCCGCTCTTTGGCGGTTTCTGGCTGATTTTGATCGGCAGCGGCCTGGCCAGTTTCATCCATCATTGGCGGCACCCCGATCGGCTTGGCAAGATGCCTCCTCTCTCTGAAAACGATTTGTCCAGGGCCCGATCCAAGTTGACCAAATGCCGTTTGATCCGATAAGCAGATGAGCGAACCAAGACGAGAGCCAAACTTCATCAACGTGATCAACGCGTGGGCGGCCATCACGTCATGGGCGGACCGGCCACCATCGTTGAGCTTATGAGCCGTTTCGGGAATCTTGAGTTTGGCGGTGAATTTGAGCAACCGTTGCACGGGCAACTGCCACTCAAGGATGAGCGCTATTATCTTGCCGAAGCCAACCAAGCGATCGAACAAGGCGATTTCGAACCAGCCCTGCGCTCGTTTGGCCGAGCGGTCGAACAAAATCCCCTCAGCGCGCCCGCCTGGACAGGCCAGGTGCGCGCGTTGATCGAGTTGGATGAGTTTCAGGAAGCGAAGTTATGGGCAGACAAAGCCCTGGAACGATTTCCGCGCGAGCCGGAGCTGTTGGCCGCCAAAGCCGTGGCGTTGGCCCGCACCGGCGATCTGGACGCGAGCCTGGCCTTCTCGGACGCCAGCATCGAAGAGCGCGGCGACACTCCCTACATCTGGCTGGCCCGGGGCGATGTCCTCCTTGCCCGCGGAGAGAAACGGGCGGACTACTGTTTTGACAAAGCGCTGACGTTGGCTGCGGCCAACTGGGTGATCCGCTGGATGGCGGCCAGAATTCGGGCCTTCTACAGACAATTCGCTTTGGCTCTGAAACTGGCGCAACAAGCCTTGGAACTGCGACCGGATCACCCGTTGCTCTGGTTACTGGCCGGCCGTTGCCAGAAGGAACTGGGCCTGGTCGGCCCGGCCCGACAATCCTTTCAGCAAGCGTTGCAGATCAGCCCGCGTTTGCATGAAGCGGCCACCGCCATCAGTGGCCTTTCGGAAACGAGCCTGATCACCCGCTTCGGCGGCTGGTGGCGTCAACGGTTCCGCCAATGAGCACCGCCCCGCTGGACAGCCTGTTGGCCACGGCCCATGAATACGGCGCGTCCGACTTGCACTTGATCGCGGGAGTTCCACCCGCCTTCCGCGTCAACGGCGAGATCATCCTGGCGGAGAACGAAGGGTTGACCCCCGCGGATATCGATGAGATGGCACTGCAACTCCTCACGGAGATTCACCGGGACACCTTCGAGCGCGAGTGGGAATTATGCGTTTCGATCCATCATCACGTGGCGGGCCGGGTGCGGGTGACCTTCTACAAGCGCAACGGGCATCCGGAGATGAGTTTTCGGTTCTGTGGCGAACGGGTGGCATCGCGGGAGGAGTTGGGATTACCCGCACGGATCGACGACATGGCGCGCAAACCCAATGGCCTGTTTCTTATCACCGGACCGACTGGGGCCGGAAAAACCACCACGCTCAACTACATGGTGAACCTGATCAACAGCGAACGCCGTTGCAAGATCGTCACGATCGAAGACCCGATCGAGTTCGTGCACCGAAATAACCGGGCCCTTGTGGTGCAGCAGGAAGTCCTCACCGACGTTCGTTCCTTCAATCGGGCACTGGTCCATGTGTTGCGACAGGACCCGGATGTGATCGTGGTCGGGGAAGTCCGGGACGCCGAAGCCATTTCCACCGCATTAATGGCGGCGGAGACTGGGCATCTGGTGCTGGCTACCATGCATTCCCCCAACGTGGCGCATGCTTTGGAACGGATGATTGGGATCTTTGAAGGCAGCGCGCAGCGGCAAGTCGTCTTGCAACTGGCCAATTCGCTGGCCGGCATCATCGCTCAAGACCTGGTTCCCAGCGCCGACCGCACTCGCCGCATTCTGGCCTACGAATTTCTCGTGGCCAACAGCGCCGTGCGCAATCTGGTTCGCGAAAATCAATTGCATTTCCTCGAGAACACCATGCAAACGGCGGCCAAGGACGGCATGATCATCATGGACAATTGTCTGTATGACCTCTATTGCAAATGCCTGATCAGTTATGACAGCGCCATGAGTCGCGCCCGTCATCCGGATCGGATTAGCCGCAAAAAGGAATGAAGGAATGATCGCTCTCTCGCAAACCGGCTCCTTCCTCCGCGGCCTGTTTATCCTGGTGGTTATCGCCGGGTTCTGTGCGTGGGCGTTCTGGCGCATGCTCAAGCGCAGCCGGGATCCGGTCTCGCTCTTGACGCGCTGCGTCCTGACCGCCGGCTTACTCATCGCTGCCTACTTCAGCATCGATCAACTGGCCGGCGACGGCACTGCCGGCGGTCAGATCGCGGGCGTCATGGTGGGCCTGGTCTTCGGGTTGCTCCTGGCCTTTGTCTGGGTGCCTGTGGTGATCGGGGTCGTCAGCGATCTTTTCGGCAACCTTTTCACTGGCGGCACGGAACCACCGCCGCCTGAACCGCACTATTCGATCGCCGACACCCGTGTGAAGCAAGGCCGCTACCGCGAAGCGATCTACGAGATTCAACGCGAGCTGGAAAAGTTTCCCGACGACATCATTGGCCATATCAAGCTGGCAGAGATTCAGGCCCAGCACCTGGGCGACCTGCAGGCCGCCGAGGTCACGCTCGAACGGTTTCTCAATCAACCCGGCCGGCCCGCGGCGCACTTGGCCTACGCGTTAAACACGCTGGCCGATTGGCAGCTCAAGGTGCAGGACGTGGACGCCGCGCGCGCCAGCCTCGAACGCATCACCCTGCTGCTGCCCGACACCGAACAAGCCAACCAGGCCGCCCAACGCCTGGCGCATCTGGCGACCAAGGAACAATTGCTGGCCGCCCACGAACATCGGCCGCTGCCCTTGCGGCCGGGGCTGACGGATGTGGGTTTGCGCCAGGAAGCCTCCGGGGTGGCGCCGGCCGCCGAAACTCAAGAGGCGCAAGCGCAGCGTCTGGTGCAGCATCTCGAACAACATCCGCTCGACAATGAAGCGCGCGAGCAACTGGCTCACCTCTACGCCGACTATTATCAGCGCCCGGACCTGGCCATCGCGCAACTGGAGCAACTCATCCAGGCCCCGCATCAGCCCGGCAAAGAAGTCGCCCGCTGGTTAAACAGCATCGCTGATCTTCAACTCAAACACGGCGCCGACTACGAAACCGTGCGCGCCACCTTGCAGCGGATCATCGATCGGTTTCAGGGATTGGCGGGGGCTGAATTGGCCCACCAACGCCTGGAGCATCTGCGCCTGGAATTCAAAGGCCAACAGCAATCCCACGTGGTTCAATTGGGGACCTACGAGAAGGATCTCGGACTCAAAGGACGTCTACCGAAACCGTAGAAGCCGACGCAAGGGGAGACCGCGGATGTCGTGAGACGCCAATCACCGCCTCGACGTTTCCTCCTGCGCTCCCGCCGCGCACCCCCATTCCGCATTCCGCATTCCCCATTCCGCACTCGGCTCAGCGTTTAGCTGAGCCCGAGGGGGTCAGGTTCCCCGCGGCCAATCTCACGGCGATCTGTTTATCGATGAACGCCGCCATTTCCAGGTCGGCGCCTCCGCCTTTGGTCCGGGCCTGCACCAGCACGCGCGAGGTGCGCGTATCGAATTCTTCGATGTGAATGTAGACCTTGCGTTCGTCGATGCTGGCTTCCAGCACATTCTTTTGCATGTCTTCACTCACCAAAACGCCTTGCGTTTTGATCACATCCTTGGCGGCAGTCCACAACTGCGCCGGCGTAAACTCATAGCGACCCTCCACTTTATCTTTGGTCGGGTCCCAGGCGAATTTCGAGTGGCCATCCAGGGTGTCCACGCAGCCGGTTAGACCCATTGCGGCCAAACTCAATGCAATCGGGAGAATCCAATTCAGTTTCATTTGCCGTGATGCAATCAGAACTGGCCAGCGCGTCAAGTCTGCAGATCCATTCAAATGGCGATTGCTGCTGATTTTCGATTTTCGACGATTGTGGATATTGTGGATCGTTCACCCGCCCATCTGCGGGCCATTCCAGGGCGGAGGGCGGAAGGCGGAATGTCGAATGACTAATGTCGAAGTGACGCGCTTCAGCATCTGCGTCCATCTGCGCCGATCTGCGGGCCCCTTCCCAATGCGGAATGCGGAATGCGGAGTGCGGCCGTTTCCTCCCTCCTTCTCATCTGCGAGCCCCGCCTATACCCGTTCATCTGCCTCCATCTGCGGGCCCAAAAGATTTTTTGTAACGAGAATTCTTTCGTGTAACGGGCCTCAGCAATGGCGGGTCATTTTTCCGGATCGGATGCGCGAGACTCCCGACCAATGACCCTTCATCACGGTGTGACGGAGTGGCCTCGTCTAGGGGATTCCCCCTAGGCCAACCGGGGAAATTTCGGTCCAGTTGAGCCGTAAGTACCTCGATTGTGAGAGGGATACGACAAGGACTATGGTGGCGCCGCATGAGATTGCTGGTGATACTCCTCGCCCTCTGCCCGACGCTTTCGTTCGGCATGGATCGTCTGGCGGCGCTGTCGATGCTTGAGACTGGTGACAATGACCGAGTGGTCGGTCGGGCCGGTGAGATAAGCCGCTATCAAATTCTGAAGAGTGAGTGGCGCAGCGTCACTGATTCGACCAGTTACGCCGATGCGCAAACAGCCAGGCAAGTCACCCTGACCCTGCTGGCCCGTCGGGTCAAAGCTTTCGAATCGGTCTACCATCGGCCTCCTACGGATTTCGAGTATTACGGGCTGTGGAATGCGCCTGGCCAGGTCCTGGCCGGCAAGGTAAGTCCGGTCGTGGCAGAGCGATGCCGTCGTTATTCAAACCTTTGTGAATGGACGGGCACCCTCAGGCCAATCGTGGCGGCGCCTCAGGCCGCCACCCCCAAGGTCCGCAAGCAAAGTTAACCGGTCTTCGCGGATTCGCCGTAAGTCCTTGACTGGCGTCCTTGAGCCGCGACGCCCCGGTTAGCTGCCCCAAACCTGGGCCGTCCCCATCTGCGTCCATCCGCGGGGCCGTGGTCACGTCTTCATTTCGCATTTTGCAAGCCTTGCGCACCACAAAGATACTAGATCAAAAGGTCGGCGGTCATAGACCGCCCGCTCAGTGTACAGGCGCGCCTCGGTTCATGGCCCCAATGCGCGTCCGAAAAGTTAGAGACGTTCGCTCCCCGATGACAGGTCTTACTCTGTAGTGCGCAGCAGCGGTTTCTTCGTGTATTGCGCGGGGATGGACACGATGTGCTCTCCCAATGGGACGGACCCCAGACGGCGTCCGACCATTCGCACATAGGCGAAATAATTGCCGCGATCCGCCTCGAGGGCTTTTATTTCCGCGACATTCTCGGGAGCGATCGTGCGGACCCATTCCAGCCACAGTTGCCAACCATCGGGCATAGTGTCGGCCAAGAGAATGTTGATGAAGCCGGTCCGTTCCCAGTGCCGGCGCCACCAGGCCGCCGAATGCAGGCACCACACATCCGGGGTCCACCAGCCGCGCAATGAGTCGGGAACGGAGCCTTCCACTTCCTGGGTCAAACCGGCCCCGGCGATCCCCATCAAACCATCCGGCTTCACGAAACGCGCAAGGTAATTCAGGTAAAGATCGTCCGTTGCGTAATACATGAAGGAATCGATGCAGACGATCGCATCGAAAAAACCCTCGGCGAAAGGCAACGACCGGGCGTCTGCATGCAGCGGAAAAACGCCGTCCTCGACGCCGGCATCGCGGATGCGCTGCATGTTTTCAGAGACACTAAACCACAGATCCGCGGCCCAGACTTGCACGCCAAATTCGCGCCGCAAAAAGATGGAGGAACAGGCGCGTCCACAGCCGAGGTCCAACACGCGCATGCCGGGCTGCAGCTTGAGCGCATCGGCCAGCCATTCGGCCAACCAGAGGGAATTGGCGCCCCCGCTCGCGCCGGCCATAACCCATTCCGGATCGTAGCGCGATGCGCGCGGAAACTGTTCACAGACTAGTCGCGGCTTTGAAGGCATGTCTTGGTCCTTTCCACGCCCACTGATACGGTCCACGGCTCCGGTTCGGCAAGTCCTTAGTCGCGATCCCGGGGGCAGGATCCGAATGCGCCCGGCTTTCCGTGACCAAGGCGACAAGCAAGGCGACAAGCTGGCGACAAGCATTGCCCCGCCACCGGTGCACCTGTTAGCCTCGCGCCCGGCGGAAAATAAATAACCGCGCCGTTTCACCACCAGCAACCATGAGCAAAGATCACCGAGGCGCCCTTCCGGCTCTGAACCTGTTCTTGAGCCACCGACGAGTTTTGTTGCCGGCTGGATTGGTGCTCCTGTTTGCCGCCAGCCTCCAAAGCGCGCCCTTGATGGTCACGACCACGGCGGACAGCGGCCCGGGCTCGTTGCGTCAGGCGTGCATTAACGCCAATCTGCAGATCGGCGCGGACACCATCCGGTTTGAGATCCGGGGCGCCGGCGTTCATACGCTGTCGCTGGCGACGGAACTCCCGGCCATTGTGGGGCCCGTCAGTATCGACGGCACCACTCAACCGGGTTATGCCGGACAGCCTCTGATCGAATTGAACGGCACGGGCACTCTGTCCAACGGCCTCACCATTCTGGGCGGCGGCAGCACGGTTCGTGGACTCATCTTCGCTGAGTTCACGGGACCCGCCATTCGCTTGGAGGAAAACGGGGGCAACCTGATCATCGGCAACTTCATCGGCGTCGATGACACCGGCACGAACATCGCCGGCAACGGTCTCGGGATTTTCATCGGTCCCAATTGTCCGCTCAACACCATTGGCGGCCGTGACCCAGCCAGCCGCAATGTCATTTCCGGAAATCGGACTGGCGGCATTCAGATCAGCGCGGCGGCATCCGGAAATGTGATTCAGGGCAATTATATCGGGACGGATCGTTCCGGGTCGGTGAGCTGCGCCAACGGTTTCGCGGGGATCGTGGTGTCCAATTGCGTCCGCAACACCGTCGGCGGCGTTCGAGCCGGCGATGGCAATGTTCTCTCGGGCAATTCCGGCTCAGGCTTGGCGCTGCTGAACGGAGCGGCGGAAAACCAGGTGCAGGGGAACATGATTGGACTGACGCAGTCCGGCGAGGTGGTCCTGCCCAACGCGCGCCATGGCATCGAACTGCAAGCGGCCTGGGACAACACCCTGGGCGGTCCACAACCGGGCGCCGCCAACGTCATTTCCGGGAATGGAGAATCGGGCGTTCGGCTGAGCGGCTCCGACAGCCAGAGGAATGTGATTCAGGGCAATCGGATCGGGCTGAATGCGACGGGCACCGCCGCGCTGGGCAATGGACGCTTTGGG
>DATLUX010000638.1:0-24132 GCA_035577805.1 Verrucomicrobiia bacterium | reverse complement strand
GATTGGACCCGTCGTGATCAGCGAGATCCATTACCACCCGCGAGCCCACGCCGATGAGTTCCTCGAATTGCGCAATCTCACGACGGCTTCCGTCCCGCTCTACGACCCCGCCCACCCCACTAACGGTTGGAAAATGAGCGGCGCCGGAATGACGTTCTCCAACGGAATCAGCCTGTCGCCTCAGGGGACGCTCCTGTTGGTGGCCGATAACCCCGCCGCGTTCCGCTCTCGTTTCGGCGTCCCCGCCAACGTCCCCATCCTGCAATACGCCGGCAACCTTCAGGATAGCGGCGAGAACCTCGAGTTGCAGGCACCGGATGCCCCCACGACCAACGGCGTGCCTTATTATGTGGTGGATCGCGTGCGCTACAATGATCGGGTGCCCTGGCCGGCGGCGGCCGACGGGGCCGGCCCCTCGCTCCAACGTGTCACGCTCTCGGCCTACGGAGATGATCCCCCGAATTGGACCGCAGCGACTCCCACGCCGGGCGTCCAGGGATTAAGCGGCTCACCTCCTGCCATCACGAGCCAGCCCGCCTCACGCACCAACGTCACGGGCAGCACCGCCACCTTCCAAGTGAGCGCCAATGGCACCAGCCCGCTCCGTTATCAATGGCGGCACGACGGCGCCAACCTCGGCGACGCCACCAACGCAACTCTGGTGCTGCCCAATCTCACGTTGACCGACGCGGGTGCTTATTCCGTCGTGCTGTTTAATCAGGCCGGCTCGACCGAAAGCCAATCAGCCACCCTCATCGTTCGCGCCGGCCCCAGCATCGCCGTGCCGCCCACCAACTTTTTTATTCGCGTCCCGCCCGATCCGCTCGCCAATCCGGCCGCCCGCGCCACGTTTAGCGTCACCGCCGTGAGCTACAACCCACCGTTGCGCTATCAATGGCTTTTCAATGGTGCTCCCATTCCGGACGCCACCAATACGACTTACAGCTTCACCAACGTCACTCTCGCCAAGGAAGGTGCTTATGCCGTCGTGGTCACGGATAGCGTGGGGCCCACCACTTCAACTCCGGCGACATTAACCGGGCTGGTCACGCCGGTCTTCGTCCTCACGCCAGTCAGCCAAAGTGTCGTTACCGGTGCGGTTGTGACATTGAGCGCGGCCGTGACCGGGAATCCCCTGCCCTTCACTTGGGAATGGCGGCGCAACGCCAATGTGCAATTCACCGTAACCAACCTGGAGACGACCAGTTATTACAGCTTCCTGAATACCAACGCGGTGGACAGTTCCCAACTTTATCGCGTCTTGGTGCGCAGCCTCTCCGGCACCGTGGTCGGCAGCGCCACCATCATCACGCTCCGCGATTCCGACGGCGATGGCCTTCCCGATGATTGGGAGACATTCTACGGACTGCGACCCGAGGACCCGAATGACGCCGCGCGCGACGACGATCACGATGGCATGTCCAACCTGTCCGAATACCGCGCCGGCACCGATCCCAATAATCCCTTGAGTTTCCTCACCTTAAGTTTGTCTACGGTGCCGGGGCAAAACGCCACCGTGAACTTCGGGGCCATCTCGAACCGGACTTATACGATTGAATATGCCGACCAGCCTGGGGCCACCTGGCGTAAGCTGGCCGACGTTCCGGCGCTGACCAACAATCGGATCGAAAGCATCCCCGACCCGAGTTGGAAACCAAGCCGCTTTTATCGCAGCGTCACGCCGCGGCAGCCGTGAGTGGCGCCGCGCAACGATGCTTCGATGCTTCCGCTGTAGCGGCGGTCTATGACCGCCGAATAACATTTGAAGAAATGGGACAAAAAGTCGGCGCTCATAGAGCGCCGCGACAGTCTCAGCTTTCCTGGGCCGGCAAGGTGAAGCGGAAGGTGGTTCCTTTGCCCAATTTGGATTCCACCCAGATGCGGCCGCCATGGCGCTCCACGATCTTCTTGCAGACGGCCAGCCCGATGCCCGTGCCCGGATACTTCTCCGAGCTATGCAGATGCTGGAACACGACAAAGATACGTTCGAAGTCTTGCTGGGCGATGCCGATGCCGGTGTCGGCCACGTGAAATTCCCAGTCAGCGCCCTTGCGTTGGGCCCCGATCTGCACGCGGGGCGGCCCGGAGCCGCGAAACTTGATCGCGTTGCCGACCAGGTTCTGGAAGAGCTGCGTCAGCTGAATCGGGTCGCCCCGAAGCGCCGGCAGCGATTCGTGAGTGATCTCAGCCTGGGCCTCCGTGATGGCCATGCGCAGATTGGCCAGGGCATGCTCAAGGGCTTCCGCGCAGGAAGTCGTCACCATCTCCTTGCCATGCGTTCCCACCCGCGAATAGGTCAACAGATCCTGAATGAGCTGCTGCATGCGCTTGGCCCCGTCGAGGGCGAACCCGACGAACTCCCGGCCAGGCGCATCGAGCTGTTGCTGGTAACGTTGCTGCAGTAACTGCAGATAATTATTGATCATGCGCAACGGCTCTTGCAGGTCATGCGACGCCACGTACGCGAATTGTTCCAGGTCTTCATTGGACCGCTTTAATTCCAGCGTTCGCTCGACCACGCGTTGTTCGAGTTCCTCGTTGAACCCTTTCAACTCTGCCTCCGCGCGCTGCAGATCCGCCACCCGCCCTTCGAGCGTGCTGGCCATTTCATCGAAACTCTGGGCCAGCTGGCCGATCTCGCCGGGAGCATGACCGACTCCCGAACGGGCCGACAGATCACCGTGCCTCATTTGGCGGGCGGCGCTCACCAAACCGCGGACCTGTCGCAGGACAAACACGTCGCTGGCAATCCAGGCTGCGCCCAGGGCCAACACCGAAACGATCCCCAGAAAGATCAAGTTTTGCACCAGGGTATGATGAGCGGCCGCGTAAGCCACGCTCACCGGAATCCCCACAATCACATGCGCGTCCACCAACCCGCCGGTCCGGCTCAACGGAGTGCTCGTGTAGAGCCGTTTCACTCCGTCCAACCCCGTGGCCACGCCCATCAGATCCTGGCCCTGCCGCATCAGCATCGTCACCCTCGTCCGGTTGGTGATCGATTGCCCAACCCAGTCCCGTTCCATCGTCGCGTTCAACGCGTATCGCACCAGCACCGTCCCGTTGCGATCCACCGCCGTCAGGGTCGAGCCGTCCGGTAACTCGGCCCGCGCTGCTAATTGTGTCAGCCACGCCAAATCCAACGCCACAAACACCACGCCAAGAAATTGGCCGGTCGCCGGGTCCTTGATCGGGTGAGCCAGGTTCATGGTGGGTTTGCCGGAGACGCGCCCGGTTTGGTATTCGCCCACCGCGAATTTCAACGTGTCGCGTGCCACTTGAAAATAGGAACGGTCACCCACGTAAACCCGATTGGTATGCGGCAGGGCGCTGGCGAAGAGATAACCGTCGGCGTCGATCCCGCCGATGTTCGCGTAAACCGCGTGCACCTGAAGCAGATTGCGAAAGAGGACTTCGGCCTCGGACGCGTGATCGGGCCGGACTTCCTTGAGTTGGGTCAGGGTGGCCAGCAATTGTTTGGAGGCTTCGACATGTTGTTTTTGCGAAGAGGCGGCGAAGCTCACGACCCTCTGTGCAGCCAGCAGCGCCTCTTTCATGGCCGCCCGCCGTTGTTCCCAAGCGGTGTATACCACCAAGCCGAGTGCGGGCAGAATGGCCAGCAGCACCAACGCCAGCAAACGCACGCGCAATTGGGAAAAAAACGGATGCCGCCGCGACGTTCCTCCGTTGGGGCTGGCGGCGGTCGACTTGGGCTGCGTTTGGTTCATGGTGGTTCAGAGAGCGCTCAACCGCCCAGGTCGAAGCTCACGCGGACCGCAGCTTTCTGGAAAGGTCCGTTTCATGCCACTGGTTCTTCCGTACAAATGCGGACCGCCAGCCTGCGTGTACACGCCGCTGCTTTCAATTCCAAAAAGACTCAGGACATCAAGCGGGCAATGTGAAATAAAAGGCGGTGCCGGCGCCGGGTTTGGATTCAACCCAGATCTGTCCGCCGTGCCGCTCGACAATCTTCTTGCAAACGGCCAGGCCAATGCCAGTGCCCGGATATTCCTCGCGACTATGAAGCCGTTGGAAAATCACGAAGATCCGCTCGAAATGCTGGGATTCGATCCCAATGCCTTGGTCACGCACGACAAATTGCCAGCGGGCTCCGCCCTCCTTGGGGTCACCCGCGGCCGAGATCCGAATTACCGGCGATTGGCTGCCTCGAAACTTGATCGCGTTGCCCACTAAATTCTGGAACAGCTGCGTCAATTGCGTCGCATCGCCAGTCACGGTCGGCAGCGGATCGACCGTAATCCGGGCGTCGCTCTCCTGGACGGCGATCTCCAGATTCTTCAGCACACGCCGCAACACCTCGGCCGTATCGACCGGTCCGAACGGTTTGTCCTTGCTGCCCACCCGCGAATAAGCCAGCAGATCGTTGATCAACGCCTGCATCCGCGCCGCGCCCTCCACCGCGAACTGCACGAACTCATGGCCGTCTCGATCGAGCTTGTCCGAATAACGGCGCGCCAGTAATTGGGTGTAACTGGAGACCATCCGCAGCGGTTCCTGCAGATCGTGCGAGGCCACGTAGGCAAACTGCTCCAGTTCCTGATTGGAACGTTCCAATTCGCGCGCCTTCTCCGCCAGCGCCTGCTCCATGCGCTTGCGTTCGATGAATTGCCCGATCTGACTGCCGATCGCCGCAAACATCCGCAACCATTCTTCATCCGGTTGCTCGACCCGCGCGCTAAAGAATTCGATCACCCCCAACGCGCCGTTGACGGACAGGATCGGGAACCCAAACGATCCATGCAATCCTTCCTCCAACGCCACCGTCGCCCGGGGAAAGTTTTGGTCTACCACCACATCCCGAATCCACAACGGTTCGCCGCTGGAGAGCACGCGGCCCGGCAGGCCCTGGCCTGCCTGGAGGGTCAGCGCGCGGCTGGCCGCTTCAAATTTCAGCGCCTTCACGCCCGGGGCCTGCCAAAACTGCGCGCAGCGCAGCACGCTCGGCTCCAACCCCGGCTCCAGCAACCACACCGCCCCAACTCCCCAGCCCAGGCACTCCCCCACTTCCTCCAAAATCTGCGGCGCGGCCAGCGCAAAACTGTCGCACTCCGACAAAACCCGCGCGACCAGGTATTGCACGGCCAGCTGGCGCTCGACCTGTTTGCGCAAAGTGATGTCCCTCGAGATGCCAAAGGTCCCCACCACTTGCCCATGCTTGTCGCGCAAACATTGTTTGGTGCTGGAAACCCACGTGGTCGAGCCATCCGGCCAGGTTTCTTTTTCTTCCCGGGCCACCATGGGCCGGCCAGTCCGGATGATCTCCTGTTCGTCGGCCAGGGCCCGCTGCGCATGTTCGGCGGAAAAGAAGTCGGCATCCGTGCGCCCAACCGCTTCTTCCGCGGAGCACAACTTGAAACTCCAGGCCATGGCGCGGTTGATCCTGAGGAACCGGCTTTGCAGATCCTTGAAATAAATATGGTCCGGAATGGTGTCCAGCAACGCCGCGATCAGGTCCTGTTCCTTCTCCAGCGCCGTTTCCATTTCTTCCCGGCGCCGAATCTGTCCGCGCAGTTCTTCGTTGCTAAGGGCCAGCGCGGTCGTGCGCTCCACCACCAGTCGCTCGACCCGCGCCGTGCGGCCCAATTCAGAAGACAAGTAGCTGACCAAGAGCGCGGTCACCATCAGCCCCCCCGCCAATACCCACCAACCACCTGAGCCGCCACTGCTCGACAGATACGCCGCCGTTGGCCGGCAATGAAACACCCACTGCCGTCCCGCGATCACAAACGGAATCCGCGCTTCAACCTCGGCCGACCCAGGCCAGCCAGCCGATTGATCCACGCGCAGAGAGCCCCCGCCGCGAGCTGCTTGGTCCGTCACTTGCCAGGCCAACCCGCGCACCTCGGCTTCTTTTAACTGGCGCAAGGCCCCGCTGACCAGAGGCGTTACGTCCAGCGCGACCGCGGCGAATCCGGCCAGATTCTGGCGGCGCTCCGCCATCGTGGTGTGCGCCACAAGATTGGTGAAGACACCCACGAAGACTCGGCAGCGGTAGGTCAGATTGGTTCCGGCCAAACGAGGGAACGGCGTGCCGGCAAACGGCCTCGGATCATCGCGGGCCCAAGCCATCGCCTCCAAATCGCCGCGGTTCAACGCCAAATCCAACCCTAACTCGGCGCCACGTCCGGCTGGCTCAGAGTAATAGATGGGCAAATAACCACCACGGCGCCCTGCCCGCGTCAATTGGCCGCGTTCATCCCGTTCTACAATCTGATACAGCGGAAATCCCTCCGCACGCGCCGCCGCTTCGTGCGGGCCGCGCCCGGGCTCCAAAACTCGTGGAATCCATTCAGCGGTGAGGATGCCACCCAGACGGGCGAGCGCGTCCCGGGTGAACCCGGCGAACTCGGCGCGATCGACCGTGCGCGAGGAATAAAAGAAGGCACTGATGGAATGAAGCACATGCAGACAATCGGTCAGCTCCCGTTGCACCGCGGTGGCCGGCACCGCCGCGCGACGTTCCAGTTCAAGCCGAAAGCGGCGATGCTCGACGGTGCGCACGACCAGGAACAACGCGACGGAGATTAACACCCCCGCCCCAGCCGCCAGCAGCAAGGCAGGCCATCGGCCGCCTCGCCATCCACTGGAGCCGCCGCGGGCAGCCCCGGATTGAAATGGGTCCGCCATGTTTGCACCGTCTCCGAGCCCGGCTTAACCGCCAAGCGCTCGGGCCGCCGCCCTGGACTGGTTTTCCGAGCTCAGCCAGCTCATCGCTCCCCTCACTCGGAAGGCAGCTTCACGATCGTCAGCCAGAAATCCTCGATCGTTTTCACCACCCTGATGAACTGATCCAGATCCACCGGCTTGGAGATGTAACAATTGGCGTTCAAGTGATAGGCCTTCAACACATCCTCTTCCGCTTGAGAGGTCGTCAGGATGACGACCGGAATGCATTTGAGCTTGTCGTCGCCTTTTATCTCCGACAGCACTTCGCGGCCGTCTTTGCGCGGCAGGTTTAAATCCAGCAGGATGAGGTCGGGCCGGGGCGCTCGCTCATGTTTCCCTTCCCGGCGCAGATAAGCCAGCGCATCGATGCCATCGGGGATCCAGGTCAGATTATTTTTCACCTTGGCATCCCGCAGAGCCTCCTTGGCCAGGCGCGCATCACCGGCATTGTCCTCAATCAGGAGGATTTCGATGGCTTTGGTGTAGTCCATAAACACAGGCAGACGCATGGGACTGTGCCGCGCAGACAACCGCGTTTCAACCTGAAAGTCTGTTGATTTGAAGTGGATGACATTCGGCATTCGGGAGGGGTTTCCGCTTTCCGCTTTTCCCGGCTTCGCCCTGCGGGCTACGCCGTGGCAGGCCGCTTTCCGCTTTTCCCTTTCCGCTTTTCCATTTCCGCTTTCCGCTTTCCGCTTTCCGCTTTTCCCCCCTCCGCTTTTCCCCCTCCGCTTTCCTCTGCGCTTTTCCCGAGGCTTGCCTTCTCTGCGCCGGGGAGGTTCACTGGACTGGCTGCACTCTGTTTGAACGGACGCAGGCAGATCGAACTATGGCTGGACATAGCAAATGGGCGAAGGTCAAGCATTTCAAAGGCGCCATTGACGCCAAGCGCGGAAAGATCTTCGCCAAGCTCAGTAAAGAAATCGCCATCGCCGCCAAGCTGGGGGGAGGCGACGCGACGATGAACCCGCGCCTGCGCCTGGCTCTCCTGAAGTGCCGTGAGGCCAACATGCCCAACGACAATATTGTCCGCGCCATCAAACGTGGCACCGGCGAGGGCGAACCCATCAATTACGAGGATCTCACCTATGAAGTTTACGGGCCGGGCGGGGTGGCCTTGCTGGTGGAATTGAGCACCGATAACCGCAACCGAACCGCGGCAGAGATCCGCAGCCTGCTCACTAAGAACGGCGGGACCATCGCCACCGCCGGTTCTGTGTCGCGGCTGTTTCAACGTAAAGGACAGATCATCATCCCGCGCGAGGCCACCGACGAAGATCAACTCATGGAGCTCGCCCTCGAGGCCGGCGCCGAGGATTTCAAAGCCGAGCCGGAGGGATTCGAGATTTTGACGGATCCTGTTGCGTTCGAAAACGTGCACAAAGCGGTGGAAGCCAAGGGCATCAAACCCGTTGCCGCGGAGGTTACTTACCTGCCCACCCTCACCGTGCCCGTCAAGGACCCTGCCGCCATCAGCGCCGTCACCAGACTCACGGAGCTGATCGAGGAACACGACGACGTTAAAGAAGTCTATTCCAACGCGGAGCTGCCTGGCGACCAGGCCTAGCTCGTCGCATGGCCACGGAACGCCCTTCGCTCGCCACCCGGTTGCTGCTTTGGTTGGCTGATGCCATCTGTCGGCACCGGCCCTGGTTCGGCTGGCCTCACTTGGTCCTCTCGCTCCTCGGCCTCTATGTCACGCTGGTCAATCCCCAACTGAAATTCCGCACCGAACGCAACGCGCTGGTCGGAGGCGACAAGCAGTACCACCGCATCTTCATGGAATTCCGCAAGGAGTTCCCCAGCGAAGACGACATCGTCGTGGTCGTGGAAAGCGAACAACTGGAGAAAAATCGTCAGTTCGTGGAACGGTTGGGCGCAAAACTGGAGGCGGAGACCAACCTGTTCGCCCACGTTTTTTACAAAGGCGGCCTCAAGATGATGGGCCGCAAAGCCCTCTTGTTCGTCCCTGAACCGGATCTGATCGAATTGCGGAAAACGCTCCAGGACTTCCGCCCGTTCCTGCAACAGTTTACGCGGGCCACCAACCTGCTGACGCTGATCAACCTGGTCAACCGTCAGATCGCCGGGGCCCGCGAGGAGGACAACGCGGAGAATCAGTCTTTGATCAGAGCTTTGCCGGCCCTGGAACGAATCCTCGATCAAGCCACCGACGGCCTCTTGCGTTCGGGCGTGCCGCCCTCGCCGGGCCTCGCCGCCCTCTTCGGCAGCGGTCAGAAAGCTGAAAGCCAGCTTTACATCACCTTCGGGGATGGTCGGATTTATCTGGTCAGCGCCCAAGCCGCTTCAGCCAAGCACCGCAGCGATACTCTCAAGCGCCTGCGACAACTCGTCTCGGAAACGGAAGCGGAAGTGCCCGGCTTGAACGTGGGCGTGACCGGCGAGCCGGTGCTGGAGTTCGATGAAATGTTGCAATCACAAAAGGACACCACCGTCGCGACGGTGGTGTCGTTAATCCTGGTCGCGCTGATCTTCATCTACGGCTACCAGGAAACCGGACGCCCTCTCAAAGCCACCTTGTGCCTGCTCGTCGGCATCATTTACACCTTGGCCTTCACCACCCTGACCGTCGGTCACCTGAACATCCTCACCATCACCTTCGTCCCGATCCTGATCGGCCTGGCCATCGACTTTGGCGTGCATCTCATCACCCGCTATGAGGAGGAATTGCGCCATGGCCGCAGCCAGCGCGTCGCGCTGGAGAAAGCCGTAGTCAACACGGGCATGGGCGTTTTCACCGGCGCGTTCACCACCGCCGGGGCGTTCTTCGCCATGGTGTTCACTGACTTTAATGGCATCCGGGAAATGGGCGTGATCTGCGGAGGGGGGTTGATGGTGTCGCTCATCCCGATGATGACGCTTCTGCCCGTGTTGCTCCTGCGCGGGCGACAGAATCTTCTGGATCACCAATTGGGTCCGGTTCTCGAAAGCAAAGCCGCCGTTGAGACCGACCGGCGCGCGCGCATCGAGAATGTTTGGTTGCGCCGCCCCGGGTGGGTCATTCTGCTCATCACCGTCATCAGCCTGCTTTGCATCCCACCCAGCCGGCGCGTGGGCTTCGATTATAACCTGTTGCACATGCAGAGCCGCGGCCTGCCCGCCGTGGTGTTCCAGGACAAATTGATCCATTCCTCCACTCGCTCAGTGCTGTTTGGGGCGATCGTCGCGACCAACCTGGTCCAGGCTACCAATCTCATCGCCATCCTGACCAATCTCCCCACCGTTTCGACCGTTGATTCGATGGCCCCTTATCTTGTGCAAGACCCCGGCCCCAAGCTGGGACTCTTGCGTGACATCAAACAGATCGCCTCCGAGATCCATTTTCTTCCCGTCGATCCCGCCCCGGTGGATGTCAAAGAACTCGACGGCTCACTGTTCGGATTACACGGATATCTCAAGTTGATTGCCTCCAAAGTGGAAAACGATCCCAAGCTGCACGAACAGGTCATGTCCCTCCGACAATCGGTCAGCGCGCTGCGCCAGCGACTTCTCCTGGACGAACGGGCGCCGACCGCGGACAAGCTGGCTCGCTTCCAGCAGGCGTTGTTCAACGATGTCCGCGACACCTTCACCACCATTCAAGAGCAGGACGACTCCGGCAGCCTCAAAGCCGCCGATCTGCCCGAAACGCTCCGCCAACGATTCATCGGCGTGACCGGCAAGTACCTTTTGCAGGTCTATCCCAAACGCAACGTGTGGGACCGCAAGCAACAGGCCGCCTTTGTCGCGGACCTTCGCACGGTCGATCCTCTCGCCACCGGCACGCCGGTGCAATTGCTGGAATACACCACGCTCCTCAAAGAAAGTTATGAGCAAGCCGCCCTCTACTCCCTGGCGGCGATCGCCATCCTGGTGTTGATTCACTTCCGCCGAATCTCCTGCGTGTTCATGTCGTTGTTACCCGTGGCGTTGGGTTTCCTGTGGATGGTTGGGATCATGGGCCTGCTCGGGATCTCCTTCAACCCCGCCAACATCATGACCCTTCCCCTCGTCATCGGCATCGGCGTCACCAATGGCATCCATATTCTGAACCGTTTCGCCGAGGAACAACATCCCAGCATCCTGGCCAGGAGCACAGGCAAAGCCGTGCTGGTTTCCGGGCTGACCACCATTGCCGGTTTTGGCAGCCTGATCGCCGCCAAGCATCGCGGGATTGAGAGTCTGGGAATCATCATGGCGACAGGCACAGCCACGGCCATGTTGATTGGGCTGACTCTCTTGCCGGCGATTCTGAACGTGCTTTATCAGCGAGGTTGGTCGCTAAAAAAAAACCCAGCGCGATAATGCACAATCGACGCTGGGTCGGGAGGAACCGAGGTTTTAACCTCAAGTCGCCTTTACTTTAAAACTGGGCGTTTGGAATGTCAAATGCAATATCCGGAGGCCAACTTGGCCGGCGTTAACGTTATCGACACCCAAAAGCCTTCTAACGCCACTTCCCGCCGCTCCTATCTTTCTCTAAAACTTTCCCCGCTGCATTCTCCTACCCATCCTGCTCGACAGACCCTCAAGCGATTTCGTTATTTGTTGTTCCTTCATCCCGAGGTGGGACTTATAACTACCGCCGCCAGCAATGCGACAACTCCAGAACTTTCGAGGCCCAAGGCTCAAGTTCTGGCTCGGACTCTGGTTCGGCGCGTGGTGCATTGGTCTGGCGCCGCTGGAAGGATCCATTCCGCGCTCGATGGGGCCGCTATATCAGCAATTCAACCTCACGCTGGAGCCCGGGCAACGAACCGAAGTGGTCGCGCCGCTCTACTACGAGCAGCAGGCGGGTGAACCTGGAGATCGTTCGAGGCAATGGGCGGCGCCGCCCATTTTTTCTTATTGGCGCAATGAGGACGTGGATTACACCCAATTGGATGTCCTGTGGAAGCTACTGACCTATAATCGTTACGGGCACGAGTACCGTGTTCACCTGGTGCAGTTGCTCAGCTTTGCCGGAGGGCAAACTCAATCCGAGACGAACGTGCATCGCTTCACGGTGTTTCCGCTCTATTTCCAGGAACGCTCGCCGATCCCGCAGAAGAATTATACCGCCTTGTTTCCCATCTACGGGACGATCAAGGAACGGTTATTCCGGGATCAGATCCATTTTGTGTTGTTTCCCATTTACGGGCAGACGCGCAAAAAGGATGTCGTGACGGAAAATTATCTTTATCCGGTCTTTCATTGGCGTCATGGGGACGGCCTGCGCGGCTGGCAGGTGTGGCCGCTGATGGGTTCAGAGCACAAAGAAGTGACTGCTCGCACCAATATCTGGCACGACATCGAGACGGTGGGCGGGCATGACAAGTTCATGCTGTTATGGCCGTTCTTTTGGAGCCAACACACCGCCATCGGCACCACCAATGAAGCCCGCCAACAAGCCGTTCTGCCATTGTACAATTACCTGCGTTCGCCCAACCGGGATATGACCTCCTGGTTTTGGCCGTTGGGAGTGACCCACATTGATGACCGCGAAAAGCTCGTGAACGAATGGGGAGCGCCCTGGCCGTTGATCGTCTTTGCGCGCGGGGCGGGCAAGACCACCGATCGAGTGTGGCCCTTTTTCAGTCAAGCCCACAACGCCACCCAGACCAGCGATTGGTACCTCTGGCCGGTCTACAAATACAACCGTTTGAACTCTGCGCCATTGGACCGCGAACGGACCCGGATTCTATTCTTTCTTTATTCGGACACTTCAATGCGCCACACCGAGACCGGCGGACGCCAGCATCAGGTGGATCTGTGGCCGCTCTTCACGTGCAAACGCGAACTCGACGGGCGGCGGCGTCTGCAAATCTTGGCGCCACTTGAGCCGTATCTGCCCAACAATACCGGCGTGGAACGGAATTTGTCTCCGCTCTGGTCCGTGTGGCGCTCGGAACGAAATCCCAAGACGGCAGCCTCCAGCCAAAGCTTGCTCTGGAACCTTTATCGGCGGGACGTGGCGCGAGCCGAGAAAAAGTGCTCGCTCCTTTTCGGACTTTTTCAGTATCAATCCCGCCCGGATGGCGGGCGGTGGCGTTTGTTTTACGTGCCGATGGGCCGGACTAAGCCCGCCGATCACTCCGCTGACCGAGCTGCGCCGTAGAACGTTACGTATGTTCGAGAACATTGGTGAAATGTTGGTCTTGCTGTGGCGCACCGTGCAAGCGCTGCCCAAGCTCTTTCGGCAACGCCAGAAGATCTACGATCAACTCTTTGAAATCGGCAACGCCAGCCTGCTCATGGCTTGTGTGCTGGCCCTCTTCATCGGCGGCGTGATCGCCCTTCAGACCGGCCCCGTTCTCACCCAACGCGGTCTTTCCAGCGCCATCGGCGGGCTGGTCGGATTGTCCGTCTGCAAGGAACTGGCCCCGGTCATGATGGCCGTTTTGATCGCTGGCCGCATCGGTTCCGCCATGGCGGCCGAAATCGGGTCCATGCGCGTTTATCAGGAAATCGATGCGCTGCGCACCATGAACATCAATCCCATCCATTACCTGGTGCTGCCTCGCATCGTCGCCATCACCATCTCCCTGCCCATCCTGGTCTTGTTCGCTGTCCTGGTGGGCTGGTTTGGCGGCGGCTTGGTCGCCGTCCTCAACGAAAAGATCGGCATCTCCTTCCAATCCTTCTTTGTCAACCTCCGCCTCGTCGTGGAACTCAAGGACGTCCTCAACGGCCTCATCAAAAGCGCCGTGTTCGCCATTGTCATCGGCACCGTTTGTTGTCATCAGGGAATGGTCACCATTGGGGGTCCGCGGGGCATCGGGCGATCGGTGACGAAAGCCGTGGTCAATTCCATCGTGCTCATCCTTATCCTTGATTATTTCCTGACTCGTTTGCTGCTATACTTTGACAAGTGACCGGCCATGAGCCCTGATGACAACAGCCCCTCTGCTGTTTCCACTCAAAGCGTGGATGTCCGAGTGGAGGGCCTGCGTAAAAGCTACACAGGCAACGCCGTCCTGAAGGGAATCGACTTCGAGGTCGCTCGGGGCGAAACCTTCGTCATCATGGGTCCGAGCGGCAGCGGCAAGAGCGTTCTGCTCAAACATATCATCGGCCTCGAACCGCCCGATGAAGGGCGCATCCTCATCGATGGTGAATCCATCCAGGATCCCGGGGTGATGGACAAATATCGCCTGGCCCTGGTTTTTCAGTCAGGCGCTCTCTTAAACTCCCTGACCGTGCTCGAAAACGTCGGGCTTTACCTGACGGAGCACCGACTAAAAAGCCCGCAGGAAATCATTCGCATCGCCACGGAGAAACTTGACTTCCTCGGACTCAAGAATGTCAGGGACCGTTATCCGTCCGAACTCTCCGGCGGCATGAAAAAGCGCGTCGCCATCGCCCGGGCTCTGGTCATCGACCCGCAGCTCATCCTGTACGATGAACCGACCAGCGAACTGGATCCGCTCAGCGCCGTGGTCATCGGCGAGGAAATTCTCAGCTTAAAAGAGCGGATTCAGGTCACGTCGGTCGTGGTCACGCACGACCGGGACCTGGCCTTTGGCATTGCCGATCGCATCGCTTTCCTGCACGAAGGCCAACTCCTCACGGTGGGCACCGTCGAAGACCTTAAACACCACGCCCACCCCGTCATTCATCGTTTTATTAACATCGATTTCCAGACCAACCATTCTTCTGACTCATGAAAAACACCCTCGAAACCCGGCTCGGCATCTTCTTCGCCCTCGCTTTGATCGTCGCCGTCATTATCCTCGAGATGATCGGCGCCGCCGACTTCTTCCGAGGCGGCTATCACATCACCGCCAGCTTCAGGACCGCCCAGGAACTCAAGAAAGGAGACCGCGTCAAAATGGCCGGGGTCGAAATCGGCCGGGTCGAATATGTCGAGCTCGAGAATGGCCGCGCCAAAGTCGCCATGAAGATCCAGGCCAAATACGCGATCAAAACCGACGCCAAGGCCGTCATCAAATTCGCCGGACTCATGGGCGAAAACTTCGTCAGCATCGACGGCGGCTCCGCCGCCGCCCCCGCCATCCAGGCCGGCTCCATCGAAACCGTCGAACAACCCGATCTCAGCGCCTTGATGGCCAAACTCGAGGGCGTCGCCGGCGGCATCGAAAACCTCACCAAATCCTTTAGCACCGACAACATGAGTTCTCTGCTCGGCCCGCTCACGGATTTCATCAAACAAAATACCGGCCCCCTCACCGCCATGATCGCGAATATGAAGCTCGTCTCGGACAACATCGCCCGGGGCCGGGGTACCGTCGGGCGTCTGATCACGGAGGACGACCTCTACACCGCCACCTACAGCACCGTGACCAATCTGCAAACCGCCGCCACCGATATCAAAAGCCTGACCGGCCAGGCCGACAATCTCGTCACGCAACTCCGAAGCATCGTGGAGCAGATCAATAACGGCAAAGGGACCCTCGGCAAACTCACCAAGGACGAAGCCCTCTACAACGAAACCACCGTGGCCATGACTCAACTGCGCGAAATCCTTCAGAAACTCAACCACGGCCAGGGGTCCGTCGGCAAACTACTCAACGACGATAGCCTGCTCAACAACGCCAAGCTTACTCTCCAGAAACTTGATAAAGCCACCGACGGCCTCGAAGACCAGGGCCCACTGAGTATCCTCGGTCTGATCATCGGCAGCTTGTTCTAACGATGATATTTCGGGTCGAGCGTTGTGATGCGCTCCTTGTGGAGAATGAGGTCGGGAGCAGATTTTGCGTTCATACATGGTGGTCTTTTGTTGGGGGTTGCGGTTGAAGCCAGCTCTGCAGAAGGCGCGTGACGACGGGCATCACGACCCAGGACAGCAACGCGACGACGGCGGCGTTAAAGACGGCGTTGCGCAGGACAAACTGCCATTCGCCAATAGCCGGCCCGAGGGTCAGATTCAAAACCATCGCCAGCGGGAAAACACCGAGGAACGTGGCCACGGCCATTTTCCATTTGGGCGGCGGATTGTGCGGGGAACGAAACCACGCTTCGAGTCCATGCAACGGACGTTGGGTCCACGATCCGGTTTCCGTCAGCGGCGCACACTTCTCCTCCCAAGCCTTGAAGATGGCTGAGGCGTAAAAGGCGGCGCGCTCCTTCTCGTCGGCGAACGTGCGCAAGATGCCAAACTCGCGCGAGTCCGAACCAGGCGGCGGCACGATCATGGTCACGCCCAGCACACCGCCGTGAGCGAACGAGGTTTGGAAAAATTCGCGGAGGGCTTCCTGAAACTCGGCCTCACGACCGGGCCGCAGGCGGCGGGTGATTGCGACATGGATAGGCATTATGGTATTGGCTCATGGTTTTGTCCTTTGGTCTTGGGTTCGGGATGGGGTTGATGGCTTGTATTTTCAGCCGAGGTCAAAGAGCAAACCTTCGGTTGGCTGAGAAGCGCTGAGTATCAGCGGGCCGGCGTCTTCAGTGCTTGCCCCGTCGCCGGTGGTCAGTTCGACGCCGTTACAGGCGAGCGCGCCTTCCGCAATTTGCAGCCACGCGCCCCGACCTGGCTTGAGTTCGTGCGTTACCGTCTGGCCGGGCTGCAGGCGGATGCGATAGACCTCCGCCTCCTGGTGAATCGTGGCCGAATCCTCCCGTCCGTCCGGCGAGATGACGAGCACCTTCGGCGCGTTGGCCTGCGCGGGCTTGGGACGCCATTCGGTGTAGCTCGGAGCGAGCCCGCGTTCGCGGGGCTGAATCCATATTTGCAGAAAGTGCAGCGGCTCGTCGCGGTTGGGATTGAACTCACTGTGCGTGACGCCGCGACCCGCGCTCATGAGTTGAATCTGGCCCGGTTTGAGCACACTGCCGTTGCCCATGCTGTCTTTGTGCTGCAATGCGCCTTCCAGTACGTAACTGAAAATCTCCATGTCACGATGCGGATGCGTGCCGAAACCCTGGCCGGGCGCGACGCGGTCATCGTTGATCACGCGCAGCGAGCGAAAGCCCACGTAGGCAGGGTCGTAATAATCGGCAAAGGAAAACGTGTGATGGGAGTTCAGCCAGCCATGGTCGGCCTGGCCGCGTTCGTTCGCCCGCCGGATCGTCAAGGTCGTCTTTGTTGTTTTCATGCAAATACAATGGACGCTGCCCACGAAAGCGGCCAATGCCGAGTTCTTGGCCTGAGACTACATTTTGCTTATACTCCCCCGAAATGGAATTGCGTCAACTGCGCTACTTCGCGGCCGTCGCCGAAACCGGCAACATCAGCCGTGCGGCGCAGAAGCTGTTTCTGACGCAGCCGGCCTTGAGCCGACAAATCAAAGCGCTCGAAGCTGAGATTGGCCGATGCCTGCTCGAACGTCAGGCCCATTCCATTCGCCTGACTCCGGCGGGCGAAGCGCTGCTGCGCGAAGCGCGCGAGCTGCTGCAACGCGCCGACCAGGTGCTGGAGCGCGTGCGCGCCGCTGGACAGAGTGTGCGGTTGCGCGTCGGCTATGCGCCCTCGCTCGCCAGCGGTCTCTTGTCGGGGGCGGTGGCGAACTTTTCCCAAAAGCATCCGAATGCGCGCGTGGAGTTGTTCGACCTTTCCACCAAGGAAATGCTCGCCGGACTGGAGAACGACACGCTGGATCTTGCACTCACGGTCGGGCGGGGGCGCGACGGCCACGGATTGAAATGGACTCAGCTGGTGCGGGTCTCCTGGCAACTTGCGTTGAACCGTCATCATCCACTGACGCGGAAGTCGCGGGTATCACCGGAGGAAGTGGCGCGTGAACGATTGCTTGTTTTCTGCCAGCGCGATTATCCCGAGTATTGGAACCTCGTCACCGATTGGCTGCGCGAGCAGAGGCAACGCCCCGACATTGCCGGCGAATACGACGGCGTGAACAGCTTGCTGGCGGCGGTGGAATCCGGGCTCGGCGTCGCGATCGTCACCACCAGCACGGCCCGGCTCATTCCGAAGAATGTCCGGTTAAAAACATTGTCCGCACCACCGAAACACTTGTGCATTGCCGCCGGTCATCGAGCAAGTCGCGCCCTGGAGAAACCACTCGCCGTCTTGATCGAAGAACTGCGCCACCTGGCCAGGACTTTGGTGTGAACGCAATCAGCCGATTTCGCCCGATCACTCATCACTCATCAATGCGAAGAAGCTTCGTTGAACGTTGGAACGTCACGCCGTCAATACGCGGTTCGGGCAGTTGCACGGGGTAAACGTAGTAGTGGTCTGGGGACACTTCAGATCTAAGGATGTAGACGTAAAGGAATTCGGACATGACTACTTTTCTCCTTGTGGCTCGATTTTCGAGCTTGATTCTACTTGCGCGATGCCAGGCTTGGTCGCTTCACAAACGTCCGGCTTCACTCCGCAACGCTTCATTGCGCGATGTCTTTGTTTGCGCAACGCCCGGCTTCGCTCTGGCGAGCTACGCCGTGGCACTTTTTCGCCATAGGCGAAAAAGTGGAGGCGGCGGGAGTTGAATCCTCTCGGGCACTTCGCCTAATTGCGCGATGATGCGTCGTGAGCGCGTCTTTGTTGATCATTCTGCATTTTGGAATTTGGACAGACTGGCACCATCACGCAATGAAATGAAGAAGTTTTGTCCCTAACTGTCCCCTAAAACCATCTGCCACGGCGCAGGGGGGCGTAGTATTCAAAGTCGCGCAGGCGAGATCCGGAAGCCAGGGTTGGTCCACGATCCGCACGCATGATTTGTCAGCGGCAACCTACAACAGCTCAATGCCTAACAATTGGCGGCGGTGTGTCAAGACAAGCGCGCACGACCGGCGCCCGGTTGTGATCGAAGTCTTCGCACGGGTCCTGTAGGTGCGCGCATATAGATGCGCTCCAGTGCGTCCGCGCCAAATTGCCGCCGTCCGGCAACCGAAAAGCCGGCCCTCCGGCACGAGTCGAGCAACTGACGATCAAAATGAATCTGCAGCATACGGACCGCATCGCAGCAAGCTCAGTGGCGACCCACGCGGCGTTCGCTCGCAACAGGGGCGGGCCGCGACGGACAAGTGCGAGGCGGCCTTGGCGGCGGCCCCGGACCGGGCTGCCGGTTGGTAGCGCAGGCCATCGGGAGTCACATGCCGCCTCTGGCCACGGGGTAGTGAATGTGCGGAAGGTAGATGAGCTGGATTGGAACCAGGACGCAACCGGCGCGTTCACTGCGGTGGTTCGGCCGAGACTCGCCGTCCCCATTTATCGACCTCGCAGCCGCATCGCTTGCACGTGTTACCTCCCCACAGGGCCTGGCGCTTGCTGGCTGGCCACCGCACCCGTGGAAACGAGGCGCCACACGTCGGACACTTCTGGGGGAGGATGTAGAGTCCCCCCGAGCACCGCGGGCAGCGGTTGGGTGGGAGCATGGCGTCAATGCGCCTCCACGGACCCGCAGGCGCAACCCTCCAACCGCAGCCAGGACAGCCGAGAGGCCAGCCCCAAAGATCGGGCCGGTCGACATTCTGAGTCAACCACCTCAATCCGGCACCACCAGCGATGGAAGTAAGCGGCGCGGTCCGCTTGTGGATCTTTAGGGCGACCACAAGGGCAACACCTGCCGCTGCCGAGCCGATGACTTGCCAAATGATCATGCTCCCGAGTGCCTAACGGTTGGATTGAGCTGAACCGGCCGGCGTCACGTTTGGCCGAGCACGACTTGGCTCGGTATTCAGTGCGACACAAGGTTTAGGCGGCGTTGGTGTGCTCCTCATATGCGAAATCCAAAGCGTCGGATTCCCGGATACCATAAATGTCACGCAAAATGTCCCTGGTAACCCGAGTGATGATCCTCCCGTCGGGCGGCGCCGAATAGGTCAGACATCGTGTAGCGCCTGGAACACCGCCGTTCCCGGCAAGATAGTCCTCTCGGCAAGCAAAGCCTCTGTCGGCGAAAAACTGACGAATCGAACGTTCGCGCTCAGGTTCCCGCCGCCACTCCACCGTCAGGCTAAACTCTGGAACGCCACCACGCTGCCACAAACCCACTGCAATTTGTTCGTCAGGCGTGCTGATCCCAAGCGAAGTAAATCGCGCAGTGGAACCGAGTAGACGAGAAACGTAGCCCTCAACGTGCGAAAACCCGTCCGCGGCAAATCTATCAGGCTCGGGGATATCGACCCAATGACCGTCGCCCAAGTCTTGGCCGTTTTGGTCAACCGAATGAACCCACATCTTCTTCACGCGTGGCATAGATGGCGCCGCCTAACGTTCAGGATCACCGACGCCGACCAGAGCGCAACCGGCGCGTTCTCTGGGAGCAGGTGGTTTGGCGGCCTTGGTGATGTTCGTTCATCTAACAACTCTCGGTGAAATAACGGTGCCGTCGAGCAAGACAATCTGTGTAAGCCCGTGAACGCCTGCACTGTCTTCCAACTCCTCCCGCATCTTTTCCTCTTTCGGGCTGAACTCAATCTCATAAACCCAAACGTTCGGATAAGAATACATGCTGCCTGTTCTTGCCACCCAACAACAGGTTGCGCATATAAATGGTGTGTGCCAAGCAGCGGCAACACACACAAGAGAATTTGGTGACGGCGAATGCGCACGGCGCCTCAATCCGCATCCACGCAACGGCCGCCTCCGCAGCGGCGCGGGAACATGTGGAGCGCGAACTTCCATCCCGGGTCGCGTCCGCAGTCCTTCTGGCAAGCATAGCTGTAGTGCCAGTGGGGAAATGCCCCGTGCATAGCGCAAGCGATAGGCTCAACGCTCGACTCTTCCTGAATGCCACAAACCTCCAGGCCAAACTCTTCGTGCAGGAGGTCAATCGAACTGTAGTCGCTGAACCAGACAAAACCGGCCGTATCGAGAACGTCAGAAGCTCTGCCTTTACACTCGAAAAGCTCGGGGTGAAATTGCAAGCTCTGCTCATCCGATTTTGGCGGCGTCAGCACTCGAACGCGGACGCCCTTGCCACGGAAGTAATCGATGACGTGAGCCGTGATACGCTCACGGTCGTGATTAGAGAACTGACGCGGCACCCATGTCCAGCCACCGGACAAAAAGTAGAGGAAGATGCGCTGACTCGTCGGCCATGCGACGAAAACAATCTCGCCGTCCTCATCGAAAACTGGAAATCGGAACTCTGTGCCGCCCTGCCGATGAGTGAGAACTCCCGGTTCAGGTCTTTCGATTTCGTATTTCCGTTCGCGCTTCATAGCCGCCTAACCAATTGAGTCAGCGATTTCATGACTCAGTCAGAAGCCAAATGGCTTGAGAAATGTTCGGAAGACACCCACCGCTCCCCAAATCGGACTTGGTGATGGGTCGTGGGCAATCTGCGGATGCTGCTTGGCCATACTGGCGCTGAGTAGAGAATACTGTGCGAGCCACTTCTCTTCGACAGCCAGCAAATCCTGTCGCGCCTTGCGTTGCCCGGCCCGCTCGCCATCACAGTATGCCTCGGCAACGCGCGTTTGTGGGAAACAAGAGATACCGTGGCGACCAGACAGTGCGTCCAAATAGTTCTGGCGGTAGCTGCGCAGGTAAGTTGCTCGCGCTTTTGGCTCTCCATCGTATGGCGTGATCTTCGGAGGTTGTGGTCCTGAGCGAAGCCGCTGAAGGCCGCGTGCCCGCACGACCTGCAAGCCTGCATGCACTCCCATCCACTGGCCATCCGTGGCGGCCCGAACGTCCACACCTTCGTATTTGTAAACGATGTTCGTGTGGCCAGCAGCAGCAATCCGGTAGGCATCGCCGTAGAACCGAAGATAAACCGCCCGCGCTTCGGCGTTCGTGTCGTAGGGGGTAGTTGCAGGGAGCACATTCTTGGAGCCCTGCTGATGAGCCGCGCATCCCGAAACGGCCATCGCCACCCCAATAAGAATCAAGGTCAGGATCGACTGCATACGACGCGCCTAATCTCAATTTATCGTAGCGTGAAGTCGGCGAGATACAAGCTGGGTATTCATCTTCCTTTCGAGTCCGGCGCGCCCACCCGCCGCCCGGCGACAAAGGGGTCTGACTTGTTTGGTTCTCTGCCAGTCATAGTCAAATGCCTGCTTCTCCTCGAAGCGGAGCACTGGCGTTCGTATGCCTCCTCCGGACATGACGATGGCAAGTCGGATGGGGCGTGGTGTCGCCTGGTCATGATATTGGTATTGAGGAGTCTTGGCGTAAAACGTTGTCGTTTTTCTGCGTTAGAGCCTGTTTTTAGGCCTGATTCCGGCTCGCAAGTATCGTGACGACGACGATTCGACCCTCCAAATACATTACTGGTGTGCCTTTCGAGTGTGCCGATTAGCTCAAGGTCAGCGCCGCCAAAACCAAGAGCATGGTGGACAGTTTCATTTTTGTTGACGTCAATTCGAGTGGAGATGGCCGCCGAAAGGCGCAAAAGACCAAGCGCGGCCCAAGGTTGTTTTTTTGCGCCTTCTGCGCCTTTTCGCGGCCAATCCCAATGGAGCCTAGCGGTCTGGGGACACTTCGGATCTGAGGATGTAAACGTGAACGAAATCACTCAGGTGGCCGCAGCCAGACAGACTCACTTGTGGCAGCCAGCTTGGGGCCGTGTTTCCTTTTGACTTCGTCAAACCGTTTTGGCACAAAGCACACGGTCCAACGCATCACCTGCTTCCGGGAAGAGAAGCGTCAAGGCTGGCGCACTTTAGGCCGGATCAGGCGAGGCAAACGACATTGCGGGTTGCGCAGAGGCGCGTGGTCGAACCGATTTCGATCGACCCACGACAAACCATGAGCCGTCGCGAGCACATTTCGCGGTCGGAGACGCCGCCAGCCCGGAGGCAGTGGGGAGGCGGCGAGTTCAACACGACCCACTGGAGTGTGGTGCTGTTGGCCGGGCAAGACGGTTCCCTGGAAGCGGCAGACGCCTTGGAGAAACTCTGCCGCACTTACTGGTACCCGCTGTATGTGTATTGCCGACGACAGGGTTATGGTCCGCCGGACGGCGAGGACCTTACCCAGCAATTCTTCTCCGTGTTCCTCGCAAAGAGTTCGTTCGCCGTGGCGACTCCCGACCGCGGCCGGTTTCGGAACTTTCTGCTCGCCAGTTTCCGACATTTTCTGGCGAATGAACATCACCGGAACCGAACGGCAAAACGTGGTGGCAAGTTCTCCATCGTGTCCTGGGACGAGATCGAGCCCGAGGCGCGATACCAAAGTGAACCGATGGTTGGTGTCACGCCGGAGAAGCTGTACGAGCAAACATGGGCGGTTACGTTGCTCGGGAAGGTTGCGAAGGATCTCCAGTCCGAATACGTCGCCTCCGGCAAGGGCCGGATCTTCGATGCGCTCCACGTGTACCTGACCGGCGACAAAGCAGACCTCACTTACGAGGAGATCGGGGCAACTCTGCAGATGGGTGAATCGGCGGTCAAGATGGCCGTGTCACGCCTGCGCCAGCGCTATGGCCTCATGCTCCGGCACGAGATTGCGCACACCGTGACGGACCCGGCGTCGGTGGAAGATGAGTTGCGCCATCTAGTCGGAGTATTGAGCAGCTGAGAGATGAACCGAACAGCCAGGTTCAGGTTCATGGTAAGTGCCAGGCGCTTATGCGCAGAAACCTGATGCAACCGGAAGGGAGTTCGCGAACAGGCCTTCGGAGTGTCCGCCGGGCTGGGGAGGGAAACTGGCATTCTGACCTGTGACCTTCATCCTGTGTTCCGTTAGTAATGGAGCGGGATCACCGAGATATCGTATGCCAACAATTCGACAATGCCGTGGTTGTGGAGCGGATGTGCCCGCGAACGCTCCGTTCGGACACTGTCCCAAATGCCTGCTGGATCTGGGCTTCGGTCCCTTGCCGGACAAAGCGGAGGGTTCTCCGTCTGTCAAGCCTGCCAGCAGTCGCGACTTTGGTGAGTATGAGTTGCAGGAGCAACTCGGCCGTGGGGGAATGGGCGTCGTTTACAAGGCGCGCCAAATCGCGCTGAATCGACTGGTTGCACTCAAGATGATCAGCTCGGGAGAATTTGCGTCGCCCATGCTCATCCAGCGGTTCCACCGCGAAGCCGAGGCCGCGGCCAACCTGCACCACCCCAACATCGTGCCCATCTACGAGACCGGCGAGGTTAACGGGCAGCACTACTTGAGCATGGAATTGATCGAAGGCATTGGGTTGGACGAATACATCAAACGATCCGAGGCGACCGCCGGCACACAAGGGAAGGACGCGCGCGCTGCCTGGCAGAAGCGTCAGGAGGAAGTCGCCCGCCTGATGGCTAGGGTGGCGCGCGCCGTGGACTACGCGCACCAGCGCGCCGTCCTGCACCGCGACCTGAAGCCGGGCAACATCATCGTGGACCAGAACGGCGAGCCGCATCTTACGGACTTCGGCGTGGCCAAGGTGCTTGGCGGTGGCGACAGCACGCTGACCGCGAGCGGCGCGATCGTGGGCACGCCCAGCTACATGGCACCGGAGCAGGCCTCCGGGCAAAGCAAACACATCACCACCGCGGCGGACGTGTATAGCCTCGGAGCCGTCCTCTATGCTCTGCTTACAGGCGTGCCGCCGTTCCGTGGAGACACGCCGGTGGAGACCCTGCGCCTGGTCGTGGGAGAGGAGC
>DATLUX010000637.1:0-3686 GCA_035577805.1 Verrucomicrobiia bacterium | reverse complement strand
TCCGCCCGGCTTTACCCAGCCGCTCATGTCACCGAGACGGCCTGCAAATGAACCAACTCACAAATGTATCAAATCTATCAAGTCACCCATGAAGACCAGAAATCATCGAACCACTCATCGCAAAATCGACAGACGGAAGCTCGCCGCCCTCCGCGCCCAGGCGCAGACATTCCTCTATGGTCTCAAACCCTTTGCGGAGTGCGTGGAAGTATTAAACAATGTCTTTGCGCAGGTACCCCATGATCCGCAAACAACGAAAGCACTGTGTCTTATCAAAGCCGCTTTGCTTTACGCTGCGACGCACCAACCCAAGGATTTTCCGGCCCTAGTTGAAATGGTGCAACGAAACCACGAAATCTTCCACCCCGAGCGCCGCGTGACCAGTGTTTGTGATCTTCGCGAGCTTTTCCGTGAATCCGCACAACGGACCACCGAGATGGAA
The DNA here is from genome assembly GCA_035577805.1 of Verrucomicrobiia bacterium. Lineage (GTDB taxonomy): Bacteria > Verrucomicrobiota > Verrucomicrobiia > Limisphaerales > JADJPG01 > DATLUX01. The sequence goes on along the minus strand of DATLUX010000637.1, from coordinate 3,244 downwards.
CCTAAGAACTAACGAGGCGGAGCCTCAGACCAGCAAGGCACAGGACGTTTCTTTGCAAAGTTGGACGCGTTGGAGTGCCTTGCTGCTCTAAGGCCCCACCTCGTTAGAGGGTTTGGCTTCGCCAAACCAAGACCCATCGGGTCTTCCACAGGATGAGTCCGGTTGCCCTGAGCGACTCACAGCTGGTTCAATTCAGCATTGGAGTGTGAGTTCTGGCGACGACCGCCGAACTCATCCGCATGGCGGGACACAAATTCGCGGACGCTCATCGCCGGCCTGCCGGTCACCCGCCTCACGCCGTCCGCGAGGCGGTCATATCGATCCGCCCGATGTAACTCGCCCATCGTTACGAGATGTCCGATCAAGTGCTCCGGCACGCCCTGCTTTTTCAACTCTTCTTCCCATAGCTCCGGGGGAACATCAGAGTACGTGACTTCGCGATTCAGCGCGTCGGAGAACTCCCGGGCGACACCGTGCATGTCCTGCGAGAGCGGACCGGTGAGTTCATAAATGCCGCCCAAGTGCGGCGCAGGCTCGGCGAGGACGGCGGCAACAACGCGAGCAACATCTTCGGCGGAGACCGGAGAGGTCTTGCCACGCCCGAATGGCAGCAGGATGCGGCCTTTCTCGCGGACTGTCGGAGCGACGAGTGGTAAAAAGCTTTCGAGGAATATCGTCGGCCTGATAGTCACGACCGGCAGCCCGGACCACGCCAGCGCCTGCTCACTGAGCCAGTGCTGCCGCTGTTGGCGGCTCTTGGTCGTGTTCTGGATGCTCATTTGGGAAACCGTCATCTGGGACATGTTGACCAACGCGTCCACACCGACCTTACGGGCGACCGCCGCCATGAGCACGCTGGCCTCAAGATACCCAGCCGACACGGACATGCCGAAATAAGCTCGCCGACAGCCGTGAACGACCCGATAAACATCGGACGGTTCGAGGAGATCTCCGACCACCACCTCGGCGCCAGCTGCCCGCAATGCCTCCGCGCGGTCATCCTCGCGGCGGACCATTGCCCGAACCGGCAGCCCGCGTTCGAGAAGCAACTCCGTCACGGTTCGCCCCACCGCCCCGAGTTGGCCGGCTGCTCCGGTTACGAGGATCGGTCCGTCATCGGCCGTGCGCATTAGCGAATCCTGATTTTCGTTGGTTCATAATTCTGCCCACACAGATAACAGCGAGAATTCATCTAGGAATGGCCAACAGGAATTTGAAGATTTGCGCGGCGTGATCGGTCACTAGGGACGCAGCAAGTGCCGGTACGGGAATAGCATGTGAGGAACGCACTGGTTGGCTTCAGCAACGGTCTTTACCCGATTTCCGATTGGAATGGCCAAGCCGCGCATTTCTCCACGGCTTGGCTGAAAAGAAGGTTAACGATTCAGCGCCGTCGCCATGGCATCGCGCAGCGGCCTGAAGCCCGCTCGCACGTCTTCTGACAAGAGCTCCGGCTGTTCCCAAGCAGCGAAGTGCCCGCCTCTGTCGTGCTTCTTGTAGTAAATAAGTTTGGGATAGGCTCGCTCCGCCCAGCTTCGTGGGGTCGGATAGAGTTCGTCAGGGAAGACGCTCACGGCAACCGGGATGGTGACGCCTTTGGCATTGAAATACCCTTTGCCCCAATACTCCCAATAGAGCCGGGCGCCAGAGAGCGCGGTGTTCGTCAACCAAGTGATTGTGATGTTGTCGAGGATGTCGTCGCGAGTGAGGCCTTCGGATTCTCCCGCAAAGACGCGTGAGATCAGCTCGTAGCTCCGCGCATCGTGATCGAGGAAATAAGCCGCCAGGCCGACCGGTGAGTCCGCGATTCCATACAAGGTTTGCGGCCGCAGACCCATTTGGAACCCGTAGGCGATTCCCTTTTGATAGACGAACTGCAAACGCTCGTAAGCGAGCTTCTCATCGGCTGGGAGACTCGAAGGCGCCGGTGCCCCGGCAAAAGCCGCTTGATCGATGTCGTTCGGAAAGATGCCAGGCATGTTGGTATGAATGCCGAGCAACTCCGGCGGCTCCTGTAGGCCCATCGTGTCGACGACAACGGCGCCCCAATCGCCGCCCTGGGCGACGAACTTCGCGTATCCGAGGCGCTTCATGAGAGCCACCCAAGCTCGGGCAATGCGGTCCGGCCCCCAGCCGGTGCTCGTCGGCTTGCCCGAATAGCCGTAGCCAGGCATCGATGGAATCACGATGTCGAAAGCGTCTGATGCGCTCGCGCCATGTGCTGTTGGATCGGTGAGCGGGCCTATAATCTTCAACTGCTCGACGATCGAGCCCGGCCAACCGTGCGTGACGATGAGCGGCAACGCGTTCTTCTCTTTGGAGCGAACGTGAATGAAATGAATGTCCAGCCCATCGATCTCGGTAATGAATTGCGGCAGGGCGTTCAGTTGCGCCTCGCACCGGCGCCAGTCGTACTCCGTCGCCCAATAACGGGCGAGTGCCTGAGTGGTCGCGAGCTGCACACCTTGCGATGCATCCTGGACCGTTTCCCGTTCCGGCCATCTGGTCGCGTTTATTCGCCTGCGCAGTTCGGTCAGTTCTGCTTCTGGCACATTCATCTGAAACTGACGAATCGCCTGCTTGTCACTCGCCTGCGCAGTGCGTTGACGTGGCGCGGCTGACGCAACGGCGGTTCGGGTGTTGAGACCGCGACGTGATACGGCCTCTGGAACGGTTTTGATTTGGTCTACGGCTTTCATGTTTTTAGTCCGTTTCGATTTTTGTTTTGCAGAAGGGCGTCGCGGATTTCCCGCTACGCTTGTTTCCGCTCAATTAGTCTGCCCACCAGCAACAGCGAGAATTCGGTTTGGAATGGCTAAGTCCTGCCACCGCCACATCGGCGAGATCGCGGACATCCACGGCGCTGATGCGCGCTTCGCTGGCGGCGGCGAAGAAGGCGCTTTTCTCTTTGAGCGACGTTTCACCGACACTGTGATTTTATTGGCGATTGTCCAGGTGAATCCAGGTGAAGAGGAGATGGGTCCGCGAAGCGAAATCTTGTTGCGAACGAGACGCTCTACCAACTGAGCTATGACCCCACGCGGAGGGCGTTCATGAGTAGCCGGGACCTCCGAATTTCGGACGCACATTGGACCCATGAACCCAAATCTAACGTAGCAGCCGAGGTAACGAGGCTCTGATCTCTTTCCCGACGAACGCGCCCGGATAGAGTGAGCCTCCTTACGTCGGCTGCTACCTGAGAGGGTCGGTTCATGGGTAGGTCCATGGAGAGCTTCCATCTGCA
>DATLUX010000636.1:0-5550 GCA_035577805.1 Verrucomicrobiia bacterium | reverse complement strand
CCGCCAACATGGAGAGCGTCGTGATTCGCGGCGTGTCCCTCGACAAGAACCAGGCCAAGATCACGCTGGCCCACGTGCCGGACAAACCCGGCATGGCCGCCCGGATCTTCAAGGCGATCGGCGACCATGCCATCAACGTGGACATGATCGTCCAGACCGCCAGCCACGGTACCAGCGGCGCCACCGACATCAGCTTTACCCTCGACAAACCGGACCTGCTCAAGGCTCGCAAGGTCCTTGATGGCATCAAAGCTGAAGCCGGTTTTGCCGAGATCATTGCCGATGAGGACATCGGCAAGATCTCCATTGTTGGCGTTGGCATGCGCAGTCATACCGGGGTGGCCGCCCGCATGTTTGAAGCCCTGGCCCACGCCGGCGTGAACATCGACATGATCTCCACCAGCGAGATCAAGATCTCAGTCGTGATCGATCTGCACAAAGGCGAACAAGCCATGCGCGCCGTGCACGCCGCTTTTCTGGGGTAACGCCGTTTGGCGTGGCTTTAACGCCTATCTTCCCAACCAAGCGCCGGCACAGCGTGTGCCAAGCTAAACGCGTACGCGGCCACAGTCTACTGCGCACCCCACTTGGTATTCTTGAGGAAGGCCAGGAGATCGGCCAATTCCTGGCGGCTGAGCTGTTCATCCAAACCTTGGGGCATGACCGAGACCTGCCCGGGACGCACTTCCGCGATGTCGCTCCGGGTAATTCGCACTTCGGTTTCAGGTCCGGTGGCTAGAACCAATTCGTCGGCGGCGTCCTTGCGCACAACGCCGCTGTATTCTTCACCGTCTTTGGTGCTAACCAGCACTGGTTCGTAGCTGCGCACAAAGCTGGCGCTGGGAAAGACAATCGATTCGAGCAGATCCCGTTCGCTACGCACCTGCCCGATGCTGGTCAAGTCCGGGCCCACTCGCCCGCCCAGATAACCGATGGCGTGGCACGCCGCGCAGGCGGCCTTGGCGCTGTTGAAAATAGCCTGACCCCGACGCACGTCGCCGCCATGACAATCTGACAGCAATTTCTCCAGCCGCGCCGTCTGCGCCGCCGTATCCACGTTGAGCAGAGCCAGCAAGCTTTCCCCTTCCTGCTGGACTCTGGCCGGGTAGTTCGTCAAGAGGGGCTGCACCATATCCGCGCGCAGGCCGGCCCGCTTCGAATCCTTCAAGGCCGACACCACTCTCAGGCCCAACGCCTCGTCCCCCGGCTTCTCGAAAGCCGCCAGCAACCGGGGCACTTCCAATGGCCCAAGCGTCTTGAGCGAGTCCGCCAGGTTCAACAGTTGGTCCGCTTGCAAACGGGCTCGGGAGAGAACCGTCGCCGCCGCCCCGCGCGCGTTGACCGGTTCGGTGGGTTCAAGATGCGCACGCAGGAACGTGAACAACTCCCCGTCGACCGATCCGAGACCGCCCGGCAAGGCGGCCAACGCTTCCAATCGCGTCTCCGGGGCCACCGCGGCATCCCGCCCCACTTTCTCCAAGGCGGCGGCCAACGCAGTATGCCCGCCCTTGGGCAAGGTGAGAGCGCGCGCCGTCGACACGGCTGGCCCGAGCAACGCCGTCGGACGAGATTCCAAGACGACAATCAGCTCCTGAAACCAATCTTCCGGCGTTTCCTTGAGCCCTGCCTGGGCCATGGCCCGCAGTGCAGTGAGGCGGGCCGGCGTCGAGACGTGTTGGCTGCGCAGGGTGTCGCTCAGAAGTTTCTGGATCGGCGCACTCCGGCTGAGTTGCGCCAGTTGTCGGGCTAATTCCGCCTGGTCGCCGGCCGGTGCGTTGGAGCCGGTCAACCGTACGCGAAAGAAGTCGGCCAGGACATCGCCCCATTCGCCGCGGCGGCCCGCCAGCCACCAGGCAGTCTGCCTCAGCACAGGATCGCTTGAAGTCAGTAACGGAGTTACTTCCTCCGGCTTGAGCCCCCCGCCATCCATCTGGTCGAGGGCAATCAAAGCCGCCCGCTGGGTGCCGACCTGGTGGGAACTCAAGCCCGCGCGCGTCGCTTTCGCATCCCCAATTTCGATCAAGGCGTAGATCAACGAATGCTCCAGAAACCGATCCGAATGAACCGCTCCTGCAGCGGCCAGCAGACCGGGGACAGCCGGCGAGGCCCCCGCTCCCAACCGGCCCAGCGCTTCCGCGGTTACCCGACGGGTGGCCGGGATAGGATCCCGCAACAATGACTCCAGCTTCGGCAAAGCCTGCGCATCGCGCCACGCCGCCACGGCGTGCAGCGCCGCCTGGCGAACCGTCAGATCCGAATCCGTCAATGCCACGCGGTTTGCGGCTCGAGCCGAAGCATCGGTGATCCGGGTCAACGCCCAGACGGCGCTCAGCCGAAGGTCGTCGGACGACACGGATTTCTTCAGGGCGCGCGCGAGTTCCGGAACAGCCTCGGCTCCGATTCGGCCCAATTGCTGGCGGGCACGTTCCCGGACCGCCGGACGTGGATCCTCCAGCAAGGCCACCAAGCGGCGTGGGTGCAGTGAATTCCAGGCCAGCTTGAGGCCGCGCGGATCTTCGACCTTGGGGGCGCCTTGGCGGCGGATCCGGTAGATGGCTCCCAGAATGTCCGGCTTGGCGAGCTGCGAGGTCGGGCAACAAAGCTTATACCAGCCGCCCGTATCGATGACCAACACGCTCCCATCCGCGTCTTCGATCACGTCGGTTGGATGAAAGTCGGGGCTGTCTGAGGTCACGAAGTCCGTCGTCGTGCTGCGGAAGGTGGCTCCGTCCGGCGTCAATTCGTGGCGGGTGACCTTGCGCAGATTGAAGAGGCAAGCCAGAAAGTTGTTTTGATAACCGGCCCCGAATTGGTCGGACTCCAGGCGGGTCAAGCCGCAGGGCGCGGCGGGTCCCCACAATTGCATGACCGGCATCAAGTCGCCCGTCCGCTTGTGGCCGTCGGTCGCCCCATTGACCTTGCCGTAAACACCTCCGTAAACCGCGTGCACCAGGCCGTCGCGTTTCCCGGCCTCCGGCTGATGCACAAACGTCGTGGTGAAGAGACGTTCGCCTCCCGGGGTGAAGGCGACATCCACCGGATTATCCATCCCGCCGGTCATCACGGTCTCCAGGCCGGAACCGTCCGGGCGCTTTCGAAAGATATGGGCCGCGCGGCTTTTGAAGACCTTGCCGTGGTCCAGTTCGTAGGTCTGTTCGGCAAACGCGCCTTTGCACCAGTAGATCCACCCGTCGGGTCCCAGATAAGGTCCATGCATGTCATTGGCGCAGCCCGTGACGGTCTTGCCCGCATGCCATTCCTCACGTTGATCGGCCACCCCGTCGTTGTTGGTGTCGGTCAACTTCCAGATGCTGGGCGGCGCCCCGACGTAAACCGAGCCGTCATACCACATCACCCCTTCGGGAAACATCATTTGATCGGCGAACACGGTCGACTTGTCGAAACGCCCATCGCCATCGGTGTCCTCGAGGCGCACAATGCGATGGGGTTTCTCGCGTTGTTGTTTGTCGACCTTGTCGTTGGAGCCGGCGGAGTCCGAAACATAAAGGCGGCCCTGCTCATCGAAGGCGGCCGCGATCGGTCGATCCGCCAACGGAGTTTTTGCCACCAACTCCACTTCGAAACCTGCCGGCACCGTCAAAGTCTGCGAGCCCACTTTAAACGAGGCTCCGAACGAATGGTCGGAAGCCAGGACGGCACCACCAATCCAGAACAGAAGGAAGGAATGCTTCATAAGGTCAAGCGCGTTCACGCACGTGTGGATAGCGAATAGCTCAGCAGGTAGACGACGGCTTTGAGGCGGCATTCAAGCGTCCCCAAGGTTCCTTGGCGATAGAATTCTCCAGCCCTTACGCGTGGGTTGTTGCCTGGATTTGGACCGGACTCGCCAGCAGCTCGTCACGGCTGAAAATCGATACGAACGGATAACCTAATGCTTCCACTTTGGCCCGGCCGCCCTCCTGGCGATCAACCAACGCCACCACCAGAACAACTTTGCCGCCCTCCCGAGTCAGCGCCTCGATGGCCGCGATCGTGGAATCGCCGCGGGTAATCACGTCATCCAAAACTGCCACGGTGTCGCCCGCGCGAAAATTGCCTTCCACCTGCCGGCCCTGGCCGTGGCCTTTGGGTGCTTTGCGCACCGAGAACGCTTGGAGGGGCGCCGGATCGTTGGCCCAGGCAGAATGCATGGCGGTGGCCAACGCCACCGGGTCCGCGCCCATGGTCAAACCGCCCACGCCCGTGATGCGAATGTTGCGCGTGGCTTCTTCGCGCCGGATCGTCCCGTGGACGAGTTGCCCGACCAGCCATGCCCCGCGGCCATCCAACGTAGTGAGGCGGCAATCGATGTAGTAACTACTCTTGGCACCGGAGGCCAAAGTGAATTCGCCATGGAAAATGGATTTCCGGCGCAGCAAAGCCGCTAATTCGGTTCTGGCCTGGTCGAAGTTCAGCATGCCGACATCCTTCCAGCCTGGAAAGGGTTTGGGAACAAAAACCTGTTTGGCAGGGAGGGATGCCCCGTGCGGCCCGGGGGCTTTGTGCTGGGGTTTCCCCGATGCGATCTCTGTAGCCAAACGCCGCCGCTGATGGTTGAGTAGCAGCGCTCCTTCCGGATTGGCGCCCTGGAGGAGCCTGAGCAAGCACAGAGTGAGAGCATCCAAAGCAGATTTCGATCGACTTGTCTCTGGTGCTTGTGAATTATCGAGGCCCTTTTCGGTGAAAATCAGAAGTCGCCAGTTTGATTGGTGGGTTGGGTTTTAGCCGTACAAAAACTTTATTTGGAGCCGTTAACAAGGAGAGCAACGAGATGTTCAACCAGATCAATGAGGTGATCGTTCGCCGTGGGGACCAAAATGGGGAACTGGTTTCAAAATCAACGCAACCGGCCAGCAAACCGACTTTTGCCAGAATAGGCACGAGTGTACGCACGCTGGCGCTCCTCGCGGCGGCCCTCCTTTCCAGCGGAGGCGCTGCCCGCGCGGCCACCACCCCGACGATCGATTTCGGTAATCCCCCCGCGCTGCCAATCGAAACGGTGATCGACCGGCCCACCGAAGCTCAGCTATTGGATATTACCAACCCGGATGTTCCGAACCATGCCAACTGGCAGCTCACCCGGAGTTCCTCCAATCCTACGTTGGTGCCGGAGGAGAACATCTTCTTTGGGTTCGCCCAAGAAAGCTATTATGTAACGGTTACCCCCGCCTTTGGCCAGATCGGCACGGCGGACATCACTATCACCGTCCACAATGGCCCCGAAAGCGCCGCCTTGACCTTCCCGGTGCATGTCTCCGGCCCATCGCCGGGTTCGGGCCGGTTCGTCAATACGTCCCCGATCACCATCCCCGATACCGGCGTGGCTGATGTTTATCCATCAACCATCAACGTCAGTGGCCTGTCGGGCGCCATCACCGATGTCAGCGTGACCTTGAGCGGGCTGGTCCACGATAATGTGAAGGATCTCCATATGCTCCTGGTGGCGCCCAATGGTTTTGGCGTCATCTTCTGGGCCAAAGCAGGGACCACCACTGCTCCGGCGCCCGGCCAACTGGATCCGAGGAAGGCTACCAATATTACAGTCACGGT
>DATLUX010000635.1:0-43503 GCA_035577805.1 Verrucomicrobiia bacterium | reverse complement strand
GGCGGCGGTGCGCTGGGCGCCCGCGAAGCCGCGTCGAAAGGCTGCCAGCACGGCGTCCTGTTGTTCGGAGCGAAAGGCGAGGCCGGGGTGGAGGTTCTTTCCGTGAAGTCGCGGGGAGGACAGCAGCACCGAGTTGCCGGGCCACCGGCAGAGCAGCGCAGCTACCAGGTCGAGGGTCTGTCTGGCTTGCACCAAAGCCTCCGCGTGGTGAGACAGGCGCCGGAGCGCCAGCGCCACGTCGGCGTGAGCGACGGCCAAAGCGCACTGCAGATGAGGGGCGGGATTGTCTCCAGCGGCCAATTGTTCCCGGATCTGCAAAGCCTCCAGGTATTCCTGCAGCGCGTTTTCTTTCTCTCCGGCCTGCAACAGCATTTCGCCCAGTAACGAATGGCAGCGGGCGAGGTCCTCTTGCCATTGCCGGTTGGCGGCATCGGTATCGGCCAGTTGGCGGGCGACCTTGACGCTTTCGCGGAATGCCTCCAGCGGCTCGTTGTTTCGGTGGTCAGCCGAGAATAATCGTTGGGCCAGGCGCAGATGTTTGCGTGGGTTATCCACGACCCAGCGGACGCTTTCGAGGAACAGCTCGAACGCCTTGGATTTTCGGTTTTCGTGAGCGAGGGCGCGGCCGAGGTTGCCGTAGCTTCGAAGCAAGCCGCGTTGGCAGGCGGTGTCGCTGGGATCGACTTCCGCGAGCCGCTGGCGAATGCGCAGCGCCTCCTGATAATGGGCGAGGGCATTCTTTGGGTCCTGACGGGCCAGGCACACGTCGGCGAGGGCGTCGTGGTTGTTGGCCAGGTCGCTTTGCCAGCTTGCATCCGCGGGATTCGCTGCGGCAAAACGTTGGGTGATTTCCAACGCCCGGCGGCAGGCGTCCGTAGCCTGGTCCAACGCGCCTTCCTCCAACCACCAGGAGCCAAGCCGGGTATAAGCGGTGGACAGGGAATGTTGGCCTGGCCCGTTGTCGGGGTCCTGTTGCACCAACCGTAAAGCGAGCGTCAAGGCCGTCTCATACGAAGCCCGCGCTTTGGGCTTATCCGCCAAATCCCAGAGCACATCTCCCACGCTCACGTGACTGATCACCAGACGCACTTGCGCGGAGGAATCTTGCGGGCTCCAGGCCGCCAGACGTTGGGCGATCTCCAGGCTGCGGTTGAACGCCTGCAGCGCTTCCTCCGCTTCGCCGCGGGCCGCGTTCAGCGCGCCGATGCGCTCGTGGCAAATCGACAATTCCCTCAGATACACCCGGTTCTCCGGATCGCGCGCACAACGTTTAACCGCCAGCGCCAGGCTGTCCTGGTACGCTTCCAACGCTTTGGCGCTGTCGCCTTGCAAACTCAGGACGTGTCCAAGATTTTTGTAGGCCAAAAAACGACGCGACAGCGAACTGTCGGAATCGTCGTCCGGCAACGATCGATAGTGAGACAAGACACGTTCGGTGACGGTGCGCAGCAAATCCACGCGACCGTTGGGCCGCAGTTTTTCGCTGAGATCGAACAGCATGAAGTCCATGGCTTCCTCGAGCCGGGTCTGTTCTTCGCGCAGGTCCTGCAGGGCAGCGTGGGCGGTGGACCAGGCATTGCTGGCGCGTTGCAAGGCGTCCTCCGCGATCGCCTGTTGACGTCTGGTCGCGGCCAGGGCGTTGAGCGTGTTGGTGCGTTGTTCCTGGGATTCCTGCAAGGCCCTCTGCTTTTCGGCCCGCTCCCTCTCGGCCTCGGCCAGGGAAGATTGCGCGCGGATCTGTTGGGCGCTTACATCGTGCAACGCTTCTTCCACCCGAAGCTTCTGTTCTTCGGCTTCCTGGCGGGCTTTCTCTGCCTCGGACCGCAGGCGGCTTTGCTCACGCTCGGCGCGGGTGGCGCGGACCGCCTGCCAGGTGCTCGCCACCACTCCGGCCAGGAGCAGAAACGCCAGGGCGGCCGAGATGGCGAGCCCGGCCCGATGACGCCGGACCAACTTGTTCAGTTGGTAAAGCAGTCGTGGCGCTGCGGCTGTGACCGGCTCATCGCTCAGGTATCGCTCGACGTCGCGGGCCAGTTCATGGGCGGTGGCATATCGGCGCTGGCGATCTTTCTCCAGGCACTTCATCACGATCCAATCGAGATCGCCGCGGACGACCTGCATCAATTTGCGGGGCTCGGCGCGTTGCTGGCCGGCCACGGCCCGCAACTCGGCGGCACTTAAAGACGCCAGGCGCAGCGATGGCCGGGGCGGTTCCTTCTCCTGAACCAGCCGGCGCATGGCATCAACCCCTGCGGCACCCAGTTCCTTTTGATCAAAAGGCGTGTGCCCGGTGAGCAGTTCGTAAAGCAGAACGCCCAACGCATAAACGTCGCTGCGCGTGTCGACGTCCGCTGCGCTCAGGCCGGCCTGCTCGGGACTCATGTAGGCGGGCGTCCCGATAAATTGTTGGAAAGAGGTCGAACACGACTCCTCCGAGCTCGGCGGGTGCGTGGCCTTGGCGATACCGAAGTCAATGATCTTCGGAACCGGTTCGCCTTCGTGGTCGCTGACCAGGATGTTGGAAGGTTTGAGGTCGCGATGGATGATGCCTTTCTGGTGTGCGTGCTGAACAGCGCGGCAGACCTGGATGAATAGCCAGAGCCGCGCCCGCGTGGGGAGGTTGTGTTGCGCGCAATAGTCGGTGATGCGCAGGCCGGAAACCAGCTCCATGACAAAGAAGGGACGCCCCGAATCACTCGCCCCAGCGTCGATGACGCGCGCGATGTGGGGATGGTCCATCAGGGCCAGCGCCTGACGCTCCGCTTCAAACCGGGCGATGACCCGCCGGGTATCCATGCCCAGTTTCACCACCTTCAAAGCGACCCGGCGGCGAATGGGTTCGGTTTGTTCGGCCAGGTAAACCACGCCACAGCCTCCCTCCCCGATTCGTTCGAGGAGCTCGTAACGTCCGATCCGATCCCCCACTTGCTCTACTCGAGCGGTCCCGAGGCGAGCGTCCGACAAGTCCAGCGCCCCTTGGAACGCGCACCGCGGACAGGCCCCCACGCCGCCGGTCTCCGCCGGCAACGCGGTTCCGCAACCAGGACATGAACGTGTGGTCGGCATACAGCAAGACCCCCCCTTTACAAAGGAAGACCAAACGGAAAGTCGCGCCGAAAAACGCGCGGACCGGCTCGGACGCCTGGCCATGGGCGATCGCGGATCATTGGCTCGTCACCGCAATCAAGTAACGAATCTCTTCGTCGATCTCCGAGGCGCAGCTCACGGTGGCCGCCACCTCGTCGCGCACGAGTTCGTGATACCGCCGGCGCATCCGGAAAACCGCCGATTTTACCGCACTCTCGCTCAGGCCGAGCCCGGCCCCTAATTGGGCGTAGGACAGCTCGGAGCGCTCGCCCGCTTCCAGCAGCCGCAGCTGACTATACAATTCAGCCCGACCGCTCTGGACATATTCCGCCTCCAGCCTGTTGCGCGCCTGCTCCAGGAGCGCCGCTGCCCAGCGGCGTTCGAAAAGTTTGGTGGGGTCCACCGAGTCGGTTGGTTCCAGACGATATCGCTCTTCAATGGTGACCGCATCCAGCGAGAGGGGAGGCTGGTTGCCTCCCCGTTTCTGCGCGCGGGCTTTGTCCCATTCGTCCGACAAAAAATGGTTGAAGGCAGCCAGCAGGAAGGAACGGAACTTGCCCTTTTCCGCTGCCACGCCCTGGAGAAAGTTCCTGGCTAAGAGCCGGGCAAAAAATTCTTGAGTCAGGTCTTGGGAGTCATGCGGCGCCTGGCCACGACGACGGACATAGGCGTAAAGCGGGTACCAATAGATGCGGCACAATTTTTCGAGCGCTTCCGGTTTGTCGTTACCCGCCGCCGCCAGCACCAGAGTCCAATGCGTCGTCGTGAACCAGGCATGCGTCCCGGAGGCAACCCTTTGTCGCTCGGGTTGCTCCACGGAATCGCTTGGTTTCACTCATCCCATCGTGTCCCGGCGGGCCCGTATCGACAAGCCCGCAGATGGGGAGGGCCCGGAGATGGACCCGGATGAACGCAGATGGGATGGGGCCTTCATTCGTCATTCGTCATTCGTCACGTCCAGTTCCGAGTGAATTCCGAATGTCGAATGTCAAATGGCGAATGACGAAGTAGCGAAATGCCCAATTGCACGCGACGGGTAACTCTCGACACTCGCCGCTGCGGAGAGGTCGAGGTCTAAAACAAGGAGAAATAAGTGAGCAGCGAACTTAAAAATCGTACCCAATCCCTCTAACGAGGCCCTGCCTCGTTAGTCCTCGGCTTTGGATTCGCGGGTGATGAGGTCCTGCAGGGCTTTGCCGACGATTTTGCCGTGGTAAAGGACGGCGTGCACTTCATCGATAATCGGCGTGGAGATATTGAGCCGGCGCGCCAACTGGTAAGCGGAACGGGCGGTGGGATAACCTTCGGCGACGCTGCGGGTGCTGGCCAGGATATCCTCGAGTTTTTCGCCGCGACCCAACCGTTCGCCCAAGGCGCGATTGCGACTAAGGCGGGAGAAACACGTGACGGTTAAATCTCCCAGACCGCTGAGGCCGGCGAACGTCTCGGCTTGCGCCCCGCTGGCTACTCCAAGCCGCCGGATTTCAACGATGCCACGGGTCAGCAAGGCCGCCTTCGAATTGTCGCCGAAACCGAAGCCGTCCCCGACGCCTGCGGCGATGGCGACCACATTCTTCAAGGCGCCTCCCATCTCGACGCCAATCAGGTCAGTGCTGGTATAGACGCGAAAGGAAGCGCTGTGAAAGAGCTGCTGGACCGTCTGGGCGATTTTGGTGTCGCGGCTGGCGGCGACGATGGCAGTGGGCACGCCTTTGGCAACTTCGAGGGCCAGCGTGGGCCCGGACAGCGCCGCCACTTTCGCTTTGGGGGCGGCTTGGGCGAGCACCCCGCCCATGGTCAGGCCGCTTTCGTAATCGATGCCTTTGGTAACGCTGATGAACAGACCGGAATAATCCGCCATCAGGTCGGCGATGCTGCGCATTGCTTGTGAAGGCACAGCCACGACCACGGCGTCACTGCCGCTGATCGCGCGCCGCAAGTCCGGTTCGTAGGTCCAACCGCGAGGGACGGCAATGCCGGGCAAATAGCGGGCGTTACCGCCCCGGCGATGCATCTCCTCGAGGTGCACCGGATCGTGCCCCCATAAACTCACTGGATGATTGCCGCGATGCAGCAGGATTCCCAACGCTGTCCCCCACGCGCCGGCGCCCAACACGGTTACCTTCACTTCGCGGCCTCCCTGGGCTTGCGTTCAAACCGCGGTTCCGTGCCTTGCAAGAGCCGCTGGATGTTCGCCCGATGCTTGCCGATGGCCAGCAAGGCCATCGCCACCGTAACAATGACCTTCGGCAGGGTCTCATGCGTCAACCAAGCCGCAAACGGCAGCGTCGCCGAGGCGGCGATGGAAGCCAGCGATACATACCGCGTGCAAAGAAAAACCAGGACCCAAACCACAAAGATGATCAATAACGCCCAAGGCACCAGAGCCAATAACACCCCGGCCGATGTGGCGATACCCTTCCCGCCCTTAAAATGTAGCCAGCAGGTGTAATTGTGCCCGACGATCACGCAGAGCCCGCCCAGGATTTCCAAGGCCGCGCGAGTCGCCGTCGAGGTCGCAGCGCCCCGACCCAACACGAGCAGAGTCAAGGTGGGCAGAACCGCCACGGCCAGCCACCCCTTCAACGCATCCATCAGCAACACAAAAATCCCCGCCGGCTTGCCCAGCGTGCGCAGGACGTTGGTGGCGCCGATATTCCCGCTGCCAACGGTGCGAATATCCACGCCCCGGCCTTGTGCGACCAAGTAACCGGTTGGAATCGACCCGAGCAGATAGGCCACGACACCCATGACCAACGAAACCACGATGTCCACAGGCCGACTCTATTGATTCGCCGTCCGCCGTTGGAAGAGGAATTTTGTCGGGTCTATGCCTGAACCTCGAACGTGCTCGGTTCCGGGCAGGAAGATGGCTGGAGGCAGAAAAATGGCTGGCAGAAAAATGGGGACAGGCAGAGCGTGGGTCCGGTTTCCGGTTCCCGTTCCCGCTTTTCGCTTTCCGCTTTCCGCTTTCCGCTTTTTCCTGCAGTATTCTGCGCGACTCTTCATGGTTATGATGGGTGAGAACATCAACGCGCGGCGCGTCCGTTAGGCGGGTCGATGCGCTTTTCCATTGTCACGCCCAGCTTTCGCAGCAGTCATTGGCTGAAGCTGAACCTGCCGTCGGTGGCCGACCAGGAGGTGGACCACGAACATTTGGTGCAGGATTCCTGTTCGGATGACGGCAC
Source organism: Verrucomicrobiia bacterium (assembly GCA_035577805.1). Classification (GTDB taxonomy): domain Bacteria; phylum Verrucomicrobiota; class Verrucomicrobiia; order Limisphaerales; family JADJPG01; genus DATLUX01. The sequence continues at coordinate 37,228 of DATLUX010000635.1, read as the reverse complement.
GATGGACTGGCTGGCAAAGGATCAGCGGGTGAGCGCCTATTTTGAAAAGGACCGGGGGATGTATGACGCGGTGAACCGCGGCCTGAAACGCGCCCGGGGCGAGCTATTGGCGTACCTCAATTGCGACGAGCAGTATCTGCCGGGGGCGCTGGCCCGGGTCAGCCGTTATTTTGATGAGAATCCGCGGGTGGACGTGTGCTTTGCGGATGCGGTGGTGGTGGATCCGGAGGGCAACTATCTGTGCCATCGTGGGGCCATGATCCCAACGAGAGGCCATACCCTGGTCAGCCGCGGTCTGGCGATCCTGACCTGCGCGACATTTTTTCGGCGCAGCGTGCTGGAGGAGCGCGGACTTTACTTCGATGAGCGCCTCCGCGATCTGGGGGACGCTGAGTGGGTCCTGCGGCTGATTGGCGCGGGGGTGACGATGGGGGTATTGCGCCATTTTACCAGCGCCTTTACGGAAACGGGTGAGAACATGAATCTCAAAGCCAATGCCAAGAGGGAACAGGCAGAGATGTATGACTCGGCCCCGGGCTGGGCTCGCTGGTTGCGGCCCGCGATCATCGCTCGGTACCGCGTGGCCAAATTGTTCTCCGGCGATTATCATCGCGCCCCCTTCCATTACGAAATCTACACGGCGCAGAGTCCCGAGCGCCGGGTCCGGTTCGAGGCGGCTCGTCCGACCGGGGTCTGGACCCGCTCCGAACTGCAGGCGCCGGGCCGGCCCGACGCGGCGTAGTGAGTTGCTCCTTGCCCCGGTCGCAGTTATGCAATTTAATCGGGTTCATGGCTAAGATCCTGGTGGTCGACGATGAGCCGACGATGCTGCAGATGGTCAGCGAGTTCTTTCGGACCGACGGTCATGAGGTGCATTCCTTCGGTCAATCGGCGTCTGCGCTGGAAGGTCTGGAGGAACATCACCCCGAATTGGTGGTCACCGACCTGAACCTGGAATCGGTCCGGACCCGCGGGCTGGATATCCTGCGCAAGGCGCGTTCGCTCAATCCGCCGGCGGAAGTGATCGTGGTCACAGGTCATGGGTCGGTCGAGACCGCGGTGGGGGCGATGCGCGACGGGGCTTACGATTACGTGGAGAAACCCTTCAAGCTAGCCGATCTCAAAGTCAGTGCCCAACGCGCCCTCTCCTATAATCACGCTGTCGCCGAGAATCATTACCTGAAGAAACAGCTGCGCGAACGGTATCACTTCAATCAGATCGTCGGCACGTCGCCCAAGATGCAGGCAGTGTTCCGCATGATCGAACGGGTGGCCGACACCGACAGTACCGTCTTGATTCTGGGCGAAAGCGGGACCGGCAAAGAGCTCGTGGCGCGCGCTCTCCATTTTAATAGCCGCCGTCAGTTCGCTCCGTTCATCCCAATCAATTGCGCGGCCTTGCCCGAAAACCTGCTCGAGTCGGAGCTGTTCGGTCATCGCAAAGGTTCCTTCACCGGCGCCATTACCGACAAAAAGGGCCTCTTTCAGGAAGCCGATGGCGGCACGATTTTCCTGGACGAGATCGGTTCCATGCCCGCCGCCCTGCAAAGCCGGTTGCTGCGCGTGCTCCAGGATCGCGAAGTCCGCCGCGTCGGCGATAACGTCCCCATTTACGTCAACGTCCGGGTCCTGGCCGCCACCAACGAGCCGCTCGAAGCGAAAATCAAGGCAGGCAACTTCCGGGAGGATCTCTACTATCGGTTGAATGTGATCCCGCTGCGCCTGCCCGGTTTGCGCGAGCGTGCGGAGGATGTTCCACTGCTGGTGATGCATTATCTGCGCCGCAAAACCAGCCCGCGCTCGGGGCAGCCATTCCAAATCACGCGCCGCGCCATGGCCGCCATGAATACCTACGCCTGGCCGGGCAATGTGCGCGAGCTGGAGAATGTCATCGAACGGGCCTGTGCTCTCTGCGAGGATGATCTCATTCGCGTGGTCGACCTGCCCACCGCCGTCCAGGAGACTGCCCCCGAAACCAGCCGCGTTCCTCCAGGGGCCCGCGACGAAACCACCTTCATCGCCCGCGACGCCGCCACCCGGCAGCCCGGCATCTTGCCGGCTCTTTCCGATGCCGAACCCCCGCCGTCTCCCATCGCGACCGTGCCACGCCCAGTCGGGGCGCTCAAGGACTTCATGCGCGAGCAGGAGTTGAGTTACCTGAACCGTGCTCTCGCTTACACCGCCGGGAGCAAGGAAAAGGCCGCCGAGATGCTGGGCGTGAGCTTGGCCACGCTCTATCGCAAACTCGCCGGCGACGGCTGATCCGATCACCGGTCGGGTTCGCCCGCGTCGAACACGGACCGCCTATGACCGCTGGAGCTGGCGCACATTTCCCGGTCTTGAACCCCGCCACCCTTTACCTCGTGGCAACTCCGATCGGCAACCTCGAGGACATCACGTTGCGCGCCCTGCGCGTCCTCAAAGAATGCGATGTGGTCGCGGCGGAAGACACCCGGCGCACCGGCCAATTGCTGAAGCATTTTGGGATTTCCAAGCCGTTGCTCAGCTATTTTCAGTTCAATGAAGCCCGCCGCAGCGAAGAGATCGTAAACCGGCTGCGGCGCGGCGAACGCGTCGCGCTCGTCACCGACGCCGGGAGCCCAGGCATTAGTGATCCGGGGCAACGGGTGGTGCGAGCCGCCGTGGCGGAGGGTTTGCGGGTCGAAGCGGTCCCAGGGGCTTGCGCCCTCATTGCGGCGCTCACCGCCAGCGGTTTGCCGACGGACGAATTTCATTTCCTGGGTTTCCTGCCGCACAAATCCGGGGCGCGCCGCAAGCTGTTGGAGGGATTACGCGGAGTTCCCGGCACGTTGGTTTTTTATGAGAGCCCTTATCGGGTCGAAAAACTTCTGCAGGAGTTGGCGGACTATTTTCCGGACCGGCCGGTGACGTTGGCTCGCGAATTGACCAAGAAATTCGAGGAATTCATCCGCGGCCGTCCGGCCGAGTTGTTGCAATCCGCCCAGAACCGATCCTGGAAAGGGGAATTTGTCGTGATGGTGGGCGCCGCGGGTGAAACGAAGGAGCAGGGCGAGGAATAACCCTATCGGGGGGCAGCGCCTGATTACAATTTCGACCCAAATTCCCGCTTCTCACGTTATCTGCTCGCGATATCCTGGAGGCCGTTATGAAATCCTTTCGACACTGCGTGGTTCTACTGTTGTGTCTGCTGTTGCTCGTGGGGGGCACAGGGGTGGGGCGGGCGGCGGAATTGGCGGCGGGCAGGTCTGACACTCCGGGTCTGGCGGCAGCTCAGGCGATCTCCACGATCACCGGCGTGGCCATCTCGCCGTTGTTAGGCGTCAGCGGGGTGGGGGCCTACAAATGGTTCAAGGCTCCGCCGGAGAAGCGGGCGGGCTTGGCCTGGTATGCGCAGCCATGGTTCTGGGTGCCGGCGCTGACGCTGGTTTTGTTGGCGTTGATTAAGGACACGTTTGGCACGGCGCTGCCGACGGCGGTCAAGAAGCCTTTTGATATGGCGGAGTTGATCGAGAACAAGATCAGCGGGCTGGTGGCTGCGGGAGCGTTTGTGCCGTTGATTGCGCTCATCTTCAAGTCAGCGGGCGACGACGGGACCTGGCTGGAATCGACCGGTCTGACGATGGCGGCCGTGGGGGATCTGACGGCGTGGCTGAACATTCTGACGATTCCCTTTGCGATCGCGGTCTTCCTGGTGGTCTTTCTGGTATCGCATGTGATCAATGTTTTGATTCTGATCAGCCCCTTCACGACGGTGGACACCGCGCTCAAGGGGATTCGGGCGGCGGTGTTATCGACGGTCGTGCTGACTTCCTTTGCGGATCCGTACGTCGGGGCGGTGTGGTCACTTTGCATTGTGCTGGTGTGTTGGTTCCTGGCGGGATGGGCGTTGCGGTTTTTTGTGTTTGGAACCGTGTTTACGTGGGACTTGGGAACTGTCCGCAAGAGCCGCTTCAAGGTCGATCCGGTTAACAACTGGGTATTTACCTCACGAAAGATCGGCAAGACCCCGATTCGGACGTACGGGAAATTGAGTCGGGGCCCGCAAGGCGAGCTGTCGCTGAGCTACCGGCCATGGTTGGTGCTCCCGAAGCGGGTTTTAACTTTGCCGTCCGGCCAGTATGCGGTGGGGCGGGGTCTGCTTTATTCGGAACTCGTCTTGCTTGATGACGAGGAAGGAACGGATCAGGTGACGTTGCCGCCGCGTTATCGAACGCACGAAGAGGAGATGAACGCCGCTTATGGCCTGGCTGGCGTCAGAGATACCGGAGTGGTGAAAGGAATGAAGACAGTGTGGAAAGGGGTCCGGGAATTATTCGGCTTTCGGCCTGCTGGTATCGCCGCCTGATCGACTCGTTCACTGAGGGAAGGGCACCGCTGCTTGGGGCCCGCTGCCCAGATTTCAGTTTTTCAAGAATTCGGGAATTCGGGATTCGGGCTTTACATGCTGAAGTTCGGTCTTTAGCCTCACCAACCAGTCGTTCCCGAACCGCGTAGCCTGACGTCAGGCAGTTCTGGCGAAGTTGTATTTCTCCCTATGCGGCGTATTGCAGTTCTTCTCTTTTGGTTGGCAGCCGGTGAGCTCGCGGGTTTCGCCCAACAATTTCGCGTAGCTACCTGGCAGGTTAGTCGTGTTCCCTCCGTGTCCGCCGGCGCGAGTGTGTCACCTGCGGACGAACAGCGTTTCGAGGAGATGGCCCGGGCCTTGGAGAGCACGGATGCGGACGTCATTATCCTCTACGGCGTGGCCCATTCGGAGCCGGCCAAGAAACTCGCTGGACTGTTCAAGCAACGAAAATATGCGTTGGCTCAACATACCGTCTTCCGGCATGGCGGGCCCCAAGGACCGGTCATCAACCAGCCGGTCACCATCTTCAGTCGCCGCGAACGATTCGCCTCAAAGAACATCGAATGGAATTTCACCGGCCGAATCGATCTGCCCGGTGGATTCGGTTTTAGTGTGTTCCGCTTCGGACAAAACGTCGTTTGCCTTTACGTGGCGGGCCTGCCCGGGAGTCTGACCAACGGGGTCAGCGCGGGCGACGGAAAGTATTTCGCTCGGAAACGCAACTATGCCGCGCAATTCCTGGCCACGCATTCGAGCTGGCTGGCCGGCACTTACACCAACCCGGTCGTGGCCACCTATCTGACCGGTGATTTCCAGGTCGCCACCAAGGGACCGGTGACCGACGATTGCATCAAGTTGCTCGACGCCGCGGGGTTCCGAATCCTGGTGCCCGGCCAGCCCCTTGATAAATCGACCGTGTCCGTTACCAACTGCCTCGAAATGGATCGGGTCCAGGATCCTGTTTTCACGCGAGGCGTGGAATTCATCGCCAGCCGCCAAATCAATCGGCCTTCGCCGGAATACCCGATCGTGGTGTGCGATCTGACCCTCAAGCCCCCTGCCGCTGCGGCCAAGGTGGGCGGACCGGCAGGCGCACGCCCGGCCGCGGCCAAGAAACCTGCGCCGGCGGCGTTGCAGCCGGAGCTGCTGTTACCCGCTCCGATTCCGGCACCCGCCGCTCCTGTGGCGCCGGCTGTCGCGGAGGCGCTCCCCGATCTGGCCATGGCTTCTTCGAACCCGCCAGCAGCGCCGACGAGTGTTTCGACGAACGTGTCGGCAGGGTCTGCGACCGGTTCCAAGCCGTCCATGCTGGCGGCGAGCCCCGCCAACCCGCCGGTCTTCCAGTCGTGGGGCCGGCATTGGCTGTGGTGGCTGGCCGCGGGCGCCTTCGGGGTGGGATTGATGCTGGCGCCTCGGCATCGGCGTCGTCGTCGTGAAGTGGCGCCATCCGACAGCCGGCGGGCCAACGCTGCGGTTTATTTGGAGATTCGTGCACCGGGCCGGAACACTCCGGACGCCACGGCGGCGGTGGAAGGCACACTGCTGCGTCAGGCTTCGACGGCCACCGGCCATGCGGAAGAAGCGCATTGGCGAATTGGCGGCGGATCGGAAAAGGTTGAAGCGATGCAGGCTCGTCTCATGCCGCATCTTCGTCAGCTGATGCGCGAACAAGTCGTCAGCTGGTTAAGCCGCCAGCGGGCGACGCTCTTGAAGTCCCACGAATTGGGGACGCAGCAGGTCTTGGATTTGCAGGCCCAGTTGGAACGGGTCAAGCGACAGTTTCAAGAGCGGATGTTGTCGCAGCAACAACGGATCGCCGAACTCGACTCGGCCTTGCGCACCAAGGAGAAGCTCATTTTGGATCTGCTCCGCCGGAAACCTCCGGAAGATCGCGGCAACTGAGCGGACGCACATTGGGACCATGAACCCAAATCTAACGTAGCAGCCGAGGTAACGAGGTACACCCTGAGCCTGTCGAAGGGCTCTGATCTTTTTCCCGGAGAACGCGTTGGGGTAGAGTGAGCCCCTTCGACAGCTCAGGCAGGCCTCCTGACGTCGGCTGCTACCTGAAAGGGTCGGTTCATGGAGAGTTCAGGCTGGGCATTTGTCTTGCAAAGAACCGTCCTTGCCTTGCAGGTCTGAGGCCCCGCCTCGCTAGACTTCCGCCGGGGCTGGATCGGTCATGGCGGCGATCGTTTCGAGCGCGTTTCCTTCGAAGCGGTTATTGACAAAGAGGAAGGCGCGATTCTTCCCGGCGCGGGTGCGGCTCATTTGGATCAGTTTGGTTCCCGCCGCGCGACCGGCCGGGTAAGGATCCCGCACCCGATCATAGGGGCTAAACAGTTTTACCGCGTCCTCATAGCGGCGACCGGGCCGCAGGAGAAAACGGGCGCCGATCAAGTCCGGGGCCGTCAGACTCCCCGGCATAGCCAGCTGCTCCTCGATCGACGGCATGGCCTCCCAGCTGTTCAGGATGTGGGCGACGCCATGCCGGGAGAGCATGGAAAAGTATTCGGGTTGTAGAAAGGTGGCGTTGCGGATTTCGACTCCATACGGCCAACCTCGAGGCAGCTTGCCCAAAAATAGATCCAACGCCTCCATAAAATCCCGCCCACGCGCCACGTCACGGGTATGGAATCGGCTGAATTCGAACATTAACAATCCGATGCGGTCGCGAATGGCCTCGCACGGCCGCAGAAAATCATTCGTAAACGCCTCGGCATCGAGAAAATGTTGGTTGACCTCGCCGGCCAGGGCCCCAAATCGCGGCAGGCTCGGATAACGTTTGATCGTGATCGTGTCCGTGACTTTGAGCCCGAAAAGAAAACCCGCCGGAACCTGCTCCGCCAACCCCTCCAAATAACGCACCGTCGGGAACTGATAGTAAGCGGCGTCGACGCTCACGGTCTTGAACGTCTCGGCGTATTCCGTCAGGCAATTGCGTTCAAAACGCGTCTGGGCGAAGCGACCATGATAGACATACCGGCTTTCATCGTAGAGCTGGCCGCGCCACCCGGGGTATTTCCACGAAGACGTCCCGACATACACGCCTTCCTGAGCCAAAGCGTCCAGCCGCCGGCGCATCTGCTCACGAACAAAGCTCAAGCTCACGGGTCAGCCGGTTTCTCCTTCGTCGATCGCGGCCAGCTTGGTTGCTTCTGCTTCCCATTGCGGAGTGAGTGTTTCCAGTTCCTCCTGCACGCTGACCAGCTCGCGATTGATTTGGAGCGGGCGTCCGGGGATTTCGTAGGTCTCTGGTTTCTCCAATTCCATCGTGAGTTGCCGTTGGCGTTCTTCGAGGTCATGGATTTGTCTTTCCAGTCGATGAACGATCTGCTGCTGGCTCTTGCGTTCGCGGGATTTGGCTTGGCGCGATTCTGCTTCGAGCCGTTTTTGTTCTTTGCGTTCCAGGGCAGGCCGGGAGTTGCTGGCGGCCGGGGCCCGGGCGGAGAGTGGATCTGTCCCCGCGGTCAAGGCAGCGCGGGCCGAAGCGGCCTTGGTTTTATCCAGGTAATATTGGTAGGCACCCGGGTACTGCGTGAGCTGGCCGCTTTGGACATGGACGACGCGATTGGCCAAGGCGCGGATAAAGTAGACATCATGGCTGATGAAGATGAGGGTGCCTTCGAATTGATCGAGGGCATAAGCCAGGGCATCGATGCTGGACATGTCCAGGTGTGTGGTCGGCTCGTCCATGAGTAGGAGGTTGGGCGGATCGAGGAGCAGTTTGACCAGCGCCAGGCGGCTTTTCTCTCCGCCGCTCAGCACCGTCACCTTTTTGAACACGTCATCCCCACGAAAGAGGAAACAACCCAGCAAGGTGCGCACGAATTGTTCGGTCACCCGTTGCGGGGTGTCGAGCGCCTCCTCCAGGACGGTGCGTTGCGGATTGAGCATGTCGACACGGTACTGCGAGTAATAGCCGGTCTTGGTGTTGTGCCCGAGTTTGCGCAGGCCGGCTTGAGGTTCGAGCACGCCGGCCAGGAGCTTAAGCAGGGTCGATTTCCCCGCGCCATTGGGGCCCACCAGCACGATGCGTTGCCCGCGTTCGGCTTCGAAATTCATGCCCCGATAAACGACGTTGGCTCCGTAAGCCTGATGGATGTCGATTAGTTGAATCACACGCAGACCGCTGCGCTGCGGTTGCGGGAACTGAAAGTCGATCTTCTTTTCGTCGCGGACCGGTGCCTCCACCTTCTCCATCCGCTCGATCTGTTTGAGCTTGCTTTGCGCCTGAGCGGCCTTGGTGTTTTTGGCTCGGAACCGGTTGACGAATTCCATCAGACGCCCAATCTCGCGTTCCTGATGTTTGAACGCGGCCAGTTGCTGTTCTTCGTAGGCCGCGCGCTGTTCCTGGTACGCATCGTAATTGCCGCGATAACGCAGCAGGCGGCTTTGGCGTATTTCCACCACGCTTCCCACCAATTCGTTTAAAAACTCGCGGTCATGCGAGATCAACAGAATCCCGCCCGGATAATGCTTGAGATAATCCTGGAACCAAAGCAGCGAACTCAAATCAAGATGATTGGTCGGCTCATCCAGCATCAACAAATCCGGCTCCTGCGTCAGCAACCGCGCCAGATGCGTGCGCATCACCCAGCCGCCGCTCAACTCGCGCGCCGGCCGTTCAAAGTCTGTCTCGCGGAAGCTGAGCCCGGCCAATATCTGCTTGGCCTTGGCCTCCAGGCGATAGCCGCCCAGTTCGTTGAAACGATCATGGATATCGTCGTGGATTTCTTCGCCGTGCAGCGCCTCCACCGGATGATCCGCTTCCCAGGCCTTGAGGACACGACGCAACCGCACGAACTCCGGCCTCACCGCTGTCGCCAGTTCAATGACTGTTTCATCTCCCACCGGCGCGCTTTCCTGGGGCAAATAACCCAGGCTGCAATGACGTTCGCGGCTGATCTCCCCGGCATCCGCTGATTCCTGCCCCAGGATGATGTTGAACAACGTCGATTTGCCCGCGCCGTTCGGTCCAACCAACCCGATGCGATCCCCGCGATTAACCTGCAACGTTGCCTCGGCAAACAACACCCGTCCGCCGTAAGCCTTGCAAATGCCCGATAGGTTCAACATAGGCGCGAGGATGCGGACTAATCAATGAAGGAAAGAACTGAGGGCTAATCAACCCGCGCCGAATCGCGGATGATCGCGCCCAGCCCAAGCGCGACATACTGAACGGAACGAGGCCGGCGTCCTGGTCAATAGAACCATAAAACTGAGCATAACCGCGCGGGGGAAAAGCGGAAAGCGGAAAGCGGACGGGGGAAAAGCGGAAAGCGGAAAGCGGAGGCCTGCCACGCCGCCTGCCACCCCGTAGCCAAGGCGAAGGCGGGTAGCCCCCGCAGGGCGACGGCGGGAAAGCAGCGGCTGTCAGGGCAGGAAAATGACTGGCAGAAAGATGGGGGCAGGCAGAGCGTCAGTGAACCAGCAACGAGGAACTAGCTAAGCTAGGAACCAGGAAAGGGAAAAGCGGAAAGCGGAAAGGCAGAAAGATGCTAACAACCAGGAACCAGGAACCAGGAACCAGGAACCAGGAACCAGGAACCAGGAACCACTTGGCTCAGGATCCTTGGGATGGTCTGAGCGTCAGGTGACGGAGCTGCTCGGCGATATTCGTGTAATAGGCATTTCCAGGGTCCAAACGCTGGGACGTTTCGGCGATGGCCAGGGCTTCGCTGACGCGGCCAGCGCTGACGAGCAGATTGACCAAACGCTGGAATGCTTCCGGGGCGAAGGGACAAAGGGCGTAAGCCTGCTTGGAGGCGAACTCCGCTTCGCGGAACATTCTCTCCTGGACGATCGCGAGCCGCTGCTGCTGGGCGCGCAGGCGTTGGGCGTCCGGGGCTGGCAATGCCGGCTGCGCCAGTTGTTGCGTGATCTGATGCAGTTGGCCGGTGGCTTGCCGGAATCTCCAGTCGTAGACCCCTGCGATGGAACTGCGCAGTTTGGAAAACGCTTTCTGGGCTTGTTCATCGCGAAGAAACTTCCGGTCTCCCTGGTAAGCGGACAAATCGCGGCGAAGATGAACCTTCTGAGCGAAGGTGCAGATCTCGGCGATGTTGGTCTCCGGTTTTACCCAATCCCCAATCAGCCGGTTCATGTACGCGCGCCAAAAATGGCGATCGCGTTCCACGACGGCCGGGCCCAGGTCGGGCACCGGTTGACGTTCCAGCTTCAGGATGGTGCCAAATGGCGTCAAATGCGGGTACATCCATTCAATGGGAAAACTCTCTTCCACAAAAAATTCGTGTTCGGGATTTTGCTCAAAGATCTGGCGGGTGAGCAGGGCGTTGATGCCCATGACCGCCGCGGCGCCGCTGATTTGGGCCTGGCGTCCGTTGACTTGCACGACTTCGCCCGGGTTGAGCTGGCCGCGTTGGGCGCGAGCTTGCCAGTCGCTGAGATATTCGCTGTAACTGCGATCCAGGTCCGCGTTGGCGGGCAGGCGCAATTCCGCGGCTGGATACAGGCCGGCCGCGCGCCGGCGTTGTTCCACGGCGCGGCCCAGGCAGGTCAGAGTCCGATCGAGGGGCAGGGCGGCCTGCGCCAGGTAATTCGTGTAAAGACCCTCTTCGCGTTCCCCTTTGCTCCGCAAGAATTCTGAAAAGAAGAACGGATCAATTTGCGCGCTGCGCTGGTAATGGGCTCGGATGTATTCCAGATAATGACCATCGGCCAGGGCATTCTGCGTGATGATATAAACATCGCGCCGATCAAATTCCGGATCCAACCGCTGTTCCGGTTTCAGGAAACTCTCACTGAAGATCATGTAAGTCGGACAGAAGCGTCCCGGATCCGTCCCACCAAACAAAACGGCGTGGCGCGGCATCTCCGGGTAAACCAAGGCATGGTCCGGCCCTTGCAAGGCGCGCGCCCGGGTCTCCCGCGTGTAGCTGAGCGCGCCTTGCTCGTCCCGAACGGGTGGCGAAAACATATCGTGGCCGAACCAGAATCCAAACAGATGCCCTCGCTGCTCGTTGTCCCACCAGTGCGACAGAATGGAATGGGCCGGCATCAGGCAGAAAGCGGCCAGCAACGCCACGCGGGCTGGGTGGAAACGTGTCCATGTTCCCAGGCATCCGATCGCCGCGATCAAAGCCAAAGAAAGCCAGGCCGCCACCTGGCTCAGCACAAGATCAGTGGCGTGGGCTGTCCACAGGACATGTCCGATCCCCCAGCTCGCGGCCAGACCTGTGGCGATCAACAACCAACGTCGCGCGGTTGCTCGTGATAGCGCCAGGGCCGGGGCAGCGCTGGTGGACGTCAGCAACCAGCCCGCCGTCAGCGCCATTCCCAACCCGATCGCCATCGCGACCAGCACCTGCGAGGCTCCGAAAAAGACGCGCACCAAAGCCTGGCTGGCTCGATCGACTCCGGGATTGAGCAGCAGCAGCAAGCCAGGACCGAGCGTGAGGTAAAACGCCAGCCCGCCCCAGACCCAGGCTCGTTCGGCGCGACCCAGCCTTCTCAGCACCAGCAGGGGCACCAGCCCCAGCGCCAACCAGACCGGATTAAACTCGTCCATCGCCCCTTCCGCCAGTTGCCCGAGTTGTTGGAGATAAGTGCCCAGGCTGGTCGACGGATGGACCGGTTCATACTGCCCGCGAGATAAAGCGTGGAAGAACCCTGGGACGGTGCGCGCGTAGGCCCAGTTCATCGGAGGGTTGCTCATGGAAAGCACCGGCAGCAAAAAGTACAAGGCGGCTCCAGCGAAGAACGCCCCCGCACATTGGAGGGCCTGTGGGAACTGGCGGCCCAACCCGCCTGTTCGGATCGTCAACCAGACCATGGCGGCGATGGAACCCAAGCCGATGGCGTGATAACACCCGCGCAGGGGCGCATTATGCTCCAACATTCCGATCCAACCGTGCCCCAGGGCGAACAAGCCCAGGACATAACAAACCACATTGCCCAACAGCAGATCGCGCCCAAGCCGGGCATCGGCGAACGCCACGCATACTTCGATCGCCAGAACCGCCACCATGAGGGATTGATGATTGTTGAGGCAGACACCGAACAGAAACCAGGCCAGATACAGGTAGCGTCGTTGCTGGGGCGCGTGCATCCAGCGAAAGACACACGCCATCACCGCGGTGAGCGACAGCACACTCAGCGTGTATACCTCCACGATGACGGCCTGGCTCCACACGAATCCGCTGAACCCAAACAAGGCCCCGGCGGTCGCTCCACTGGCTACGGCCAGACCCGTCTTCCACCGGCCAGGCAACGCTTCGAACCAGCCTGGACTCGCGAGCAGCAGCCGGCTTCCCCGCGAAACCATCAGCGCGATCAATCCGCAGGCCAGCGCCCCCGCGACCGCCGACGACATCGCCACGCGCCAGGCGATGTTCGAAAAAGGCAGCAGCTTCGTGAATGCCCACGCATACAAGGTCCACACGGGATACCCCGGCGGATGCGGCACGCCTGCATAATGCGCCGCCACGGCCATCTCTCCGCTGTCTTCCAGCGTGAGATCGGGGGCCAGGGTCAACCAATAGCCAATAAACACCAAAAGCGCAGCCAGCCCGCCGGCCAGCCAATCGCTCCGCCGATAAAAGGGCAATTCCACCGAGGCGCGCCGCGGTCCAGCCGGCGTTGCCGCTGGATTTTTGGCCGTGTTCCTGGCCGCGTGCGTTTTTTCCAACCGCGCTGCAGATGGCGTCGTGGTTTTTGCTTTTGCTTTTACTGAGGCAGATTTCATACGGGATTAAATTTCAGTGGCGAAGTTCAGGAAGGCGCGTCGACTCTGGCCGAGGGGACGCGAGGACGGGCGCAGCCGCCGCGGCGCGGAGCCGGAACCCGTGGCGGAGCCGGCGGTTGAGCCGGGGCGAAGGGCTGCGTGGCTGCCAACTGCGCATGCGCGTTTCCAATGGACTGAGTTCAGACATGGTTCAGCCTGGTGATGAGCGAGTGATCTTGGATCCTCGGCGCGCGCCTGGGATTGGCGTGACCGTTTAGTTTTAACGTTCATTTAATCCAACGGCGCGCCCGCCATCACTGGGATAGACCCCGGCGAAATGGAATTTGTATGTGCACGCAAAGAGACCTGTCGCCGCGGGTTTGGGAGAGAGCTTCGACCTCCGAATTTCGGACGCACATTGGACCCATGATCCATCCAATCTCACGTAGCAGCCGAGGTAACGAGGTACACCCTGAGCCTGTCGAAGGGCTCTGATCTTTTTCCCGGAAAACGCGTTGGGGTAGAGTGAGCCCTTCGACAGGCTCAGGGCAGGCCCCCTTCGACAGGCTCAGGGCAGGCCTCCTGACGTCGGCTGCGACGCTTGCCAAATTGGTGGATCCAGGCGACAAAGCTCGGCATGACCGGGCCGGGCACAGTTCAAAACGCGATGGGCAACTCCACGGAGGGCGAGGCGCCGGCTCGCGGGATGCGATCAGCTCCTTACTACTTGGGTTCGGCAGGGCGCCGGTTGGTGCGTTTTCTTTTGGATATTCATGGGTTGGGCGCGTTCGCGTTGATCACGTTGGGGGTGATGGTGAGCAAAGCGAATGTGGCCAGAGTGATTATCTATCCGCTGGCGCTGCGGCAGGTCTACCGGGCCGGTGTGCAGCTGCTGCCCATGGCAACCTTTCTGGCCTTGGCCTTGGGATTGATCGTGATTGGGCAGACAGTTTCGGTGCTCAACCGCGTCGGAGCAACCAACCAATTCCTGGGCGTGGTGATGGTCACAGCCGTGGTGCGGGAACTGGGCCCGTTGCTGGCCGCGATTCTGGTATTATGCCGGGCCGGGGCGGCTACGGTGGTCGAGTTGGGGACCGCACGCGCCCTGGGCGAAGTGGAAGCGCTCGAAGTGCTGGGCATCGATCCCATTCATTATTTTGTGGTCCCGCGTCTGGTCGGGATGGCCTTGGGAATGTTTTCGCTCACGGTCTACCTGATCCTGGGCGCGTTGCTGAGCGGTTATTTCTGGGCGTTTCTGCAGGACATCCAGCTTTTTCCCGGCGATTACTTCCGGCAGATGGCCGATTCATTGAATCCATTGGATTTTGTCCTGCTCGGCCTCAAGACGGCGGGCTTTGGCAGTGTCATCGCGTTGGTCAGTTGCTTTCACGGCTTGGCTCAACCTTTGTCTATCACCGAAGTGTCCCGGGCCACGGTGCGCGCGGTCGGGCAGAGCATCGTTTTCTGCGCGTTCCTCGAGGCATTTTTCATCGTGGTTTATCTGGTATCCTGAGCGATGTCTTCCTCCCCGGCTTCCACCCTTCCAGAAACGCCCCCGCCCAAGCCCGCCTTGGAGATGGAGCGCGTCACGGTGACCACCCTTCACGACCCGACCAAGAGTGTGCTGGAAGATGTGAATTGGACGGTGAACGCGGGCGATTTCTGGGCGGTCGCGGGATTGCTGCGTTCCGGCAAAAGCGATCTGATGGCGTTGGCGTCGGGGATTATGCGGTCCGGGCAGGGCATCTGCCGTGTGTTTGGCGAGGAACTGTTTGCCAGCTTCGAGCAGGATCAACTCGCTCTGCGGCTGCGGGTGGGATTGGTCTTCGACGGAGGTCAACTGTTGCATCAGCTCACCCTGGCGGAGAACATCGCGCTGCCGCTGCATTATCATTGGGGACACCTGGATTTTGATCTCGGCCCGCGGCTGAAAATGCTTCAGGCCTTCACCGGAATTGAATCCTGGATGCAGGAGTTGCCAAACTCTGTCACGCGCAACTGGCAGCAACGCATCGGACTCGCCCGCGCCCTCGCCTTGAAACCGGAGCTGCTGCTGTTGGATAGTCCGTTGACCGGCCTCGACCCTCGGGACACAGCTTGGTGGGTGGAAACCATCAGCGCCCTGGCGGCCGGGCATCCCGTCCTCGATGATCGGCCTGCCACGGTGATTGTCACCGGAGACAACCTGCGGCCCTGGGCCGGTCGAGCCACTCATTTCGCTCTGCTGAAGGACCGACGGTTTGTTCCCCTCGGCACGCGGGCAGAATTGGCCGGACACCAGGAACCGCTCCTGCGGGAGTTGCTGACGGATCGGTAGCACCCTCCCGTTGAGGGGGATTCGGTCAAGTTTGCCCAACGCGTTCAGTCACTCGTTCGAGGATACGGTTTCTGGCCCAGTGCGCGTGTTCGGCGATGAGCGGGTCCGGATCGGAGGCAGCTTGGGTGAGGGCGGGCAGCGCTCGAGCATCCCCGACGTTGCCGAGGGCAACGCAGACATTCCGTAACAGTCCCCGGCGCTTGGTCCGCAAGAGAGGCGTGTGAGCGAAGCGCCGTCGGAAGCCGTCTTCATCCAGGGCCAGCAGGTTGAGCAGGTCAGGCGTCTCCAGATCCGGGCGGGCATGAGTTTTCATCAGGCGCCCTTCCTGGGCGAAGCGGTTCCACGGGCAAACGGCCAGGCAATCGTCGCAACCATAAATGCGATTGCCTAACGCGGGCCGCAGCTCGACGGGGATGCTGCCTTTTAGTTCGATGGTCAGATAGGAAATACAACGGCGCGCATCCAATCGGAACGGCGCGGTGATCGCCCCGGTGGGACAAGCCGCCAGACAGCGAGTGCAATGGCCGCAATGATTTTTCCCGGGCGCATCCGGCGCCAGGGACAAAGTGGTCAGAATCTCGGCCAGGAAGATCCAATTCCCCTCCGCGCGGCCGATCAGGTTGGTATGTTTGCCGATGAAGCCGATGCCGGCGCGTTGGGCCAGATCACGCTCCAGCAGCGGGCCGGTGTCTACGTACCATAACGAACGCGTGCCGGTTTCGAGCGTATTCACGAAGGCCGTCAATTCCCGCAGACGTTGTCCGAGCACCTCATGGTAATCCTCGTAGCGGGCGTAGCGAGCCACCACCCCGGCCGGGAGCGCGGGGAGATTCGCCGCGGACGGTTCGGCCTGCTCGGCTGTCCGATGATAACTCGCGCTCAGCACGATCACGCTGCGCGCTCCTGGAAGGACGCGCTGAGGATCGACTCGCTTCTGCGCATTGCGCGCCAGATAGCCCATTTCGCCATGGCGCCCCTCCGCCAGCCATTCCTGGAAGACCGGCCCGGACTCGGGCGGTTCGGCCGAAGCCACCCGACAGGCGTCGAAGCCCAGGGCGTGGGCGCGCGTTTCAATGAGGCGTTTCACGTTGCGGCGGATGGGTTCGCGCCGAATGGAAGTGATGCATGACCTGCGAAGTGACCTCATGAATGGACCGCAAGCCCGTATGCACCAGGACATCGGCCTGACGATAACACGGGGTGCGCTGTTCGAGCAACTGCCGGATCCGCGCCAGCGGATCGGCTTCCTGCAACAACGGACGATGCGTCTGGTGGCGGACCCGCTGCCAGATCGCCTCGGGCGTGGCCCACAAGCAAACGACCAACGCGTGGCTCTTCAGACTGGCCAGATTATCCGGATCACTGCCTAAACCGCCCCCCGTGGCGATTACTTTTTTGCGCCAGCCCGCCATCTCGGCGACCAATTGGCGTTCCAGCTCCCTGAACCTTGCTTCCCCATCCTCCGCAAAAATTCGTGAGATCGTTTTGCCCGCCTTTCTTTCCAGCAGATCATCCGTGTCCACAAAATCATAACCCAACTGATGCGCGGCCATCCGGCCGACCGAAGACTTGCCTGTGCCCATGAAACCGATCAACACGAGGTTATGCACGTCACGCGGGAGCGACATTACTTCTGGTGGCTGGGTTTCTGGTTGCTGGCCATGCCAAACTAACAATAACAAACAGCGCCCGGAGATGAAGAGCGAATAACCAGGAACTAAATCACGTAATCGAGAGGGTTGGAGTGGGTGCCTTGCAGTTTTCTGACTCGCTCGCACAGGTCAGCCACGGTCACTTCGTCGAGCACCTTGACGATGGCATCGCGCACCTCTTTCATGACGCTGCGGATACCGCACTTGGCTTCGTCGGGACACGAGCAACGTTCGTAGAAACGTTCGCTCACACAACTCACCGGAGCCAGCGGTCCTTCCAGGTGGCGAATGACGTGCGCCAACGTGATCCGATCGGGCGGCACTCGCAGGCGATACCCCCCGCCGACGCCCCGTTTGCTTTCCAATATCCCCGCTGACTTCAGGTCGTTTAAGATCTGTTCCAGGAATCGCTGCGGGATGTTTTGCAACTTGGAGATGCTCTGAATCCGAACCACGGGCTGATCGTAATTCAGACCCAACACAATCAGGGCGCGCAACGCATACTCGCCCCGGACGGAAAGTTTCATTTCGACGGCAGGCTAACAAACCCGACTCACTCGATAAAGATTTAATTGGATTGGCCGGACCAAACCTACAAAGCGCCACTATAGATGTTGACACTCAGCAGTATGTCAATACTCTATCGGTTCTATCGACAATGACTACAGAATGTGGCCTGGGCGGGTTTGGTTTCGGGGAGGTCCGCGTGTGGCCGATGGAAGGGCTGTCCGCATCCGAAACCGAACTCCAACTTGTTACTTCCTGTTTGGGACCGGCTGGGCTACAACCGGTGCCGTTCACATTCCCCGCGCGCTGCATGGATCGCCGTAGGCACAACGCTCTGCCCGGTTTTGGGCCGACGATGGGATTCACGCTGTTTTATTTGAGCGTGATCGTGCTGATCCCAATTGCGGCGTTATTTATTCGGGCGGCGCAATTGAGTTGGGCAGATTTTTGGAGGTTAGCGACGGGTCCGCGGGCGTTGGCAGCGTATCGGCTGACGTTTGGCGCGTCTTTTGCCGCAGCGCTGATCAATGCGGTGTTTGGGAGTGTGCTGGCGTGGGTTTTGGTTCGGTATCGGTTTCCGGGTCGGCGTTTTGTGGATGCGCTGGTGGATTTCCCGTTTGCGTTGCCGACGGCGGTGGCGGGGCTGACTTTGGCCAGCTTGTATTCGCCGAGCGGGTGGTTAGGGCAGTTCCTGGTTCAGCAGCATCCGGATGGCACGGAGACCGGGGTGAAGGTGGCGTTTACCGGGCTGGGAGTGGTGGTGGCTTTGACTTTTGTGGGGTTGCCGTTTGTGGTGCGCACGCTGCAACCGGTGCTCGAAGGGATGGAGCGGGAAGTGGAAGAGATGGCCGCGACGCTGGGAGCGAGCCGGCTGCGGACGTTTTGCACGATTCTGATCCCGACCTTGCTGCCGACCGTGATCACAGGCTTTGCGCTGGCCTTTGCCCGGGCGATTGGCGAGTACGGTTCGGTCATTTTTATTGCGGGCAACAAACCTTTCTCTACGGAGATCGCGCCCTTACTGATCGTGATCCGGCTGGAAGAATACGATTATCCTGGAGCGATGGCTTTGGCGGTGGTGTTGATGCTGATCGCGTTTGCGCTCTTGGTGGCCATCAATCTTCTCGAACGCTGGGCCAGCCGTTATCAACATTAACTCGGACCGCCTCCTCCTGCGCCATGCCTCACCCGATCCAGTTGTCTCGCCCTGTGTCTCGAGGGACGCGCCTGCCGGGGCGGGGTGATTCGCAGGCCGGCAGTGAAGAGGTGCCGTGGGTGCGGTCCTTGTTGATTACCGTGGCGTTGTTGTTTGCCGCCACCTTCCTTTTGATGCCGTTGCTTAATGTATTTGCCCAGGCGCTGGTGGGCGGCTGGAAATTTTATCTGGCTTCCTTGCTGGAGCCGGACACGCGGGCAGCGATTCGGTTGACGCTGGTGGTGGCGGCGATCAGTGTGCCGCTCAACTGTGTTTTCGGGTTGGCGGCCGCCTGGGCGATTGCCAAGTTCCAGTTTAAGGGCAAGACCCTGGTGACGGCGTTGATTGATTTGCCGTTTGCGGTGTCGCCGGTGGTGGTGGGGCTGTTGCTGGTTTTGATCTTTGGACGCGGAGGGTTCCTGGGGCCCTGGCTGGAGGAGCACAACCTGCACATCCTCTTCAACACGCCCGGCATCGTGCTGGCCACGGTCTTTATCACTTCCCCCTTCGTAGCACGGGAATTGATCCCGGTGATGCAAGCAACCGGAAGCGAACAGGAACAGGCGGCCTTGACGCTGGGGGCGAGCGGTTGGAAGACGTTTTGGCATGTCACGTTGCCTTCCGTGAAATGGGGCCTGCTTTATGGCGTCATCCTTTGCAACGCCCGGGCCATGGGCGAATTCGGCGCGGTCTCGGTGGTCTCCGGACACATCACCGGGCTCACCGACACGATGCCGTTGCGGGTGGAGAAGCTGCATCAAAGCGCGACGGCGGCTTCGAGCACGGCGGCTTTTGCCTTGGCCAGCCTGCTGGCGTTGCTGGCTTTGCTCACTTTGGCCCTGAAAACCCTGCTGGAATGGAAACAGCACCGTGATTTTGCGCGCGCCCAGCAAGCGCCGCAGAGTTTTTCGGCGGCCAAGTCGGGGGCCGCCAACGTCCACGTCATCCAGGTTCAACCTTAGTTTTCGCCTTATGCAGTTGCATCCCCCATTCCTCGGCGCCTCTTCGGTCTGGCCGACGGCCCGGATTGCCCCCACGCCCGCTGCATGAGCATCGAGTTGAGAAATGTTTCGAAAAGCTTCGGTGAAATCACCGCGGTCGATCGGGTCAGTTTCTCGGTGAAGGAAGGGGAACTGGTGGCGTTGCTGGGTCCGAGCGGCGGCGGCAAAACCACGGTGCTGCGCATGATTGCCGGGTTGGAACTGCCGACCGAAGGCGACCTGTTCATCCGCGGACGGCGCGTCAACGACATTCCGGTGCAACGGCGCAACATCGGGTTTGTGTTCCAGAACTACGCCTTGTTCAAAAACATGAGCGTATTCAACAACATCGCCTTCGGGCTCAAGGTAAAAAAATGGCGCAAGCCTGACCTTCGCGAGCGCGTCCATGAGTTGCTCGGTTTGCTGGGCTTGGACGGGCTGGACAAACGCTATCCGCACCAGCTGAGCGGTGGTCAGCGCCAGCGCGTGGCCATCGCCCGGGCGCTGGCTTCCAAGCCGAGTGTCGTGCTGCTGGATGAACCGTTCGGCGCGGTTGACGCCAAGATCCGCCAGGAGTTGAGGGAGTGGCTCGTCACTCTCCATAACGATCTCAATGTCACTACCCTGTTTGTCACCCATGACCAGGAGGAAGCCATGGAAGTGTCGAACCGGATCATCATTTTCTCCAAAGGTCACCTCGAACAAATCGGCACGCCGCGCGAGGTCTACGAGGAACCGGTCAACGAATTCGTGGCCCGTTTTATCGGCGTGCTCAACGTGCTGGAATTGAAGGTATCGGAAGGCGTGGCCCGGGTGGGCGAACTGGAATTTCCCGCTCATGATCGGCCCGAAGGTTCGACCTTGCGCATTGGCTTTCGTCCGTTTGCGGTGCAGGTCTCGCCGGAAATCGCCGCTTATCGTTCCCGGGCCGTGCTGCGGCACACGTATTTCCTGGGGGTGATGCTGCGGCTCGAATTGGAACTGCCCTCCGGATTGATTATTCGCTCGCGCATGACCAAGGAGGAATATGGCGCCCTCGGGTTGCGGGATGGCTTGGACGTGTCGTTTATGATCCGGCGTTACCGGATCCTGCGCGGTGAAAATGAACCCTTGTCGCAGGAATTTCAGAGCGGCGAAACGACATTTTCCACATTCGGCGCTGGAATCTGAACCCTTTTGGATCCTGGCAACGCGCCCCGGGCATGGTAAGGTCCCGCCCATGCGTTTTGGGTCGTTGCTGCTAAAGTCGAACTTGTTCCTGTCGCCGTTGGCGGGCTACACGAACCTTCCGTTCCGTTTGACTTTGCGTGAGCTCGGCGGGCTTGATCTGGCCACGACCGACTTGGTCAACGCCCGCTCGCTCCTGGAGAAAAACCCGAAGGCCTTCAAATTGATCGAAACGTGTCCGGCCGATCGTCCCCTGGCCGTGCAGTTGTTCGGGTCGGTGCCGGAAGAGATGCGGGACGCCGCGTTCTATTTGCAAGAGGCGGGGATCTCGGCCATCGACATCAACATGGGATGTCCGGTCCGGAAGGTCTGCCGTGTGGGCGGCGGCTCGGCCATGATGAGCGATCTGCATCGCACCGCGCAGTTGGTCAAGGGCATGGTCGATCGCCTGCGGATCCCCGTCACCGCCAAGATGCGGTTGGGTTGGGACGATGACAACATCACGGCGCCGGACCTGGCGCGCGCGCTGGAAGATGCGGGAACGGCCGCGATCTTTGTCCATGGCCGGACCAGAGAACAAGGCTTTGCGGGAACCGTTCGGCTGGACGGGATCCGCGCGGTGGTGCAAGCGGTGCAAACGATTCCAGTCATCGGCAACGGCGATGTCACCACGCCGCAGGCGGCGCGCCGGATGTTGGACGAAACCGGCTGCGCCGGAGTGAGCATTGGCCGCGGGGCTTTTTATAACCCTTGGATATTCCTGCACACGCGCAGCTTTCTCGAGACGGGCCAGCAGCCCGCGGACCCCTCGTTCGCTGATCGGGTGCGGGTGATGTGCCGGCACCTGGATCTGATGATTGAAGTGTTCGGCGAAGCGCATGGCTGCCGCATGTTCCGCAAGGTCGCGCCCTGGTATTCCAAGCGCTTCGGACCGGTGCACGAGTTCAACAAACGCGTGGTGCAGCTCTCGAGCCGGGCTGAGTTCTATGAGCTCCTGGAAGAATACCAGCGTTGGCGACAGCCGTTCCTGGATGCAGCTGGCGAACTCAAACCTCAGTATCGACCGGTGCCATTAACGGCTTCGTTCATGGAGCCCGCCGCTGCCACGCGCACGGCTATCCCGGTGCCGTCCGGCCCGGTGGACGTTTGGTGATGAGGTCAGGACTCGACAAAGAGAGATCGACCAAGCGCGGCGCGCCAAAAGTAACTGTTACCCGAGGGGTGGCAAGCAACGGTGCAGGCGGTTTTTAGTGTCCAGGACCAGCGCGCCTGTTATGCTGAGCGAGTCATGAGCGACACCACGGTCGTCATTCCCGATGCGGAGCCGGTGCGGACGCTGCGGGCGGACGCCTTAACCGTGCAGATTTATCGCAGCACGGCGGGGTTGGCGGCGGATGCGGCGCGCACGGCGCATGGGTATCTGCAGGAAATCCTCAGCCGCCAACGCCAGGCTGCCGTGGTCCTGGCCACCGGAAATTCGCAGCTCGAATTTCTCGAAGCCTTGGCGCGTTTGGAAGGGCTGGACTGGTCGCGCCTGGTCTTGTTTCACATGGACGAGTATCTCGGCATCGAGGCGGGGCATCCGGCCAGCTTTCGTCGCTACATGAAGGAACGGGTGGAAGCGCGGGTCCGCCCTGGCGCGTTTCATTACCTTGAAGGCGACACCTTGTTGCCGCTCGCCGAATGCGAACGTTACGCCGCGCTGCTGGGCCGGCAGCCCATCGATCTTTGTTGTCTGGGCATCGGTGAGAACGGCCATCTGGCTTTTAATGACCCGCCCGTGGCCGATTTCCGGGACGCCCATGCCGTCAAGCTGGTGAAGTTGGACGAGGCCTGCCGTCGACAGCAGGTGGGCGAAGGGCATTTCCCGAATTTGCCGTCGGTGCCGCAATACGCGTTCACGTTGACCATCCCCACGCTTTGTTCGGCGCGGCGCATGTTGTGTATAGTTCCCGAGCGGCGCAAAGCGCGGGCCGTGCAGGAAGCCTTGCAAGGAGGAATCGAGCCGGCCTGTCCTGCTTCGATCTTGCGGAGGCAGGCGCATGGCACGTTGTTCCTGGATTTGGAGGCGGCCAGCCTCTTGTAGCGGTTCGTATGGCCCTCGAGTATAAGGATTATTACAAGACGCTAGGCGTGGCGCGCGGGGCAACCGAAGATGAGATTCGCAAGGCCTTTCGCAAGTTGGCCCGCCAATATCATCCGGATGTGGCCAAGAACAAGGCGCAGGCCGAAGAGAAATTCAAGGAAATCAACGAAGCGTACGAGGTCCTCAGCGATCCGGAGAAGCGCAAACGCTACGACGCGCTGGGCGCCAACTGGAAGCAAGGGGCCGAATTTCATCCGCCGCCAGGATGGGAATCGTTCGGACGCGGGCGCCGCGGCGGTGGTCCTGGAGGCGCGGGCGGGCCGGTGGAGTTCGAGTTTGAGGGCACGGGTTTCAGCGATTTTTTCGAGCAACTCTTTGGTCAACGCGGCCGGCGCGGGTCGGTCTTCGAGCAAGCGGACCTCTCCGAGCAGGGCCGTGATCTGGAAGCTGACATTCTGGTGACGCTGGAGGAATCCTTGCGCGGGTCGGTGCGCTCCATCTCCATGCGGCGCGCCGTCGTTTGTCCTCGATGCCACGGCACGGGCAAATCGGGCCGCAACACCTGCCCGGCTTGCGGCGGATCCGGGCATACGTTGAGCAACGAGGTGCACCAGGTAAAGATCCCGCCCGGGGTCACGGATGGACAACGCTTGCGGGTCAGTGGCAAGGGTGAGTCCGGAACGGGCGGAGGTCCTCCTGGAGATCTTTATTTGACCATCCGGCTGGCGGGCCATCCGGAGTTTCGGGTGGAAGATCACGATTTGGTTTACGAGCTGGAACTCGCTCCTTGGGAAGCAGTGTTAGGAGCGAACGTGGCCGTCCCCACCCTCGAGGGGAGCGTCAACATCAAGATTCCTCCGGGCACTCAGAATGGACAGCGCTTGCGGGTGCGCGGCCGCGGGTTAGGCAAGGAATCGGCACGGGGCGATTTGTTTGTGATTGCTCAGATCCAGGTTCCGGAGCGGATCAATGACAGCGAGCGCGCGCTCTGGGAGCGGTTGGCGCGCGAATCGCACTTTCGCCCCCGGGAAGCCACGAAATCGGATCGTTCTTGAACACGCCAACGCCCCGGCGACGCGCAAAAACGGCATTTCTGGTTGATCCGGCCGAACATTCCCTGAATATTACTGCCTTCCCGCTGGGGACGGGTAGCACACAAATGTGCATTTTGCGCATTCATCGTTGGTTATGGATGATAGGTCTAAGAAGAGAATCGTGCTCATCACCGGGGTCACTCGCGGGCTTGGTCGGGCCATGGCGGAAAAACTCATGGCTCTCGGACACACGGTGCTCGGGTGCGGCCGCAACCGCGAGGCGATCGAGCAACTTCGCGCCGCTTACCCCAAACGTCACGATTTTGACGTCGTGGATGTTTCGTCCGATCGCCAGGTCGAAAGCTGGATCGGGCGTCTGCACAAGAAATGCGGCGCACCGGACTTAGTCGTCAACAATGCCGCTGTGATCAATCGCAACGGGCCGCTTTGGAAGATCAGTGCGGACGACTTTTCGGAAGTGGTGGATGCGAACCTGAAAGGGGTGGTGAACGTCATCCGCCACGTGCTTCCGAACATGATCAAGAAACACCGGGGTGTGGTGGTGAATTTCAGTTCAGGCTGGGGCCGTTCGGCGGACAAGGAAGTGGCTCCGTATGTGGCCACCAAGTGGGCCATCGAAGGGCTCAGTCAGTCGTTGGCCTTGGAATTGCCTCCCGGCCTGGCGGTTGTTTCGTTGAATCCCGGCATCATTAACACCGACATGCTCCGCAGCTGCTTTGGCGAATCGGCCGCTCATTATCCTTCGCCGGTCCGCTGGGCCGATCGCGCGGTGCCGTATCTGTTGAAGCTCGACGCCAACGATAATGGCCAGCAGTTGTCCGTGCCCGACATGTAACCGCTAACCGCCCTCACCTCTGCGCTTGTCCTCCGGCGCAATCCTACAGAAGATGGGGTCATGTCAGCCATGAGCTATGACGCCCTGATCATCGGCGGCGGCCCCGGCGGCAGCACGGCGGCGACCTTGCTGGCGCGGGCGCAACGACGCGTGCTCCTGCTGGAAAAGGAAATATTTCCCCGCTTCCACGTCGGCGAATCCTTGCTGCCTTACAACCGCGAGATTTTTGAACAGCTGGGCGTGTTGCCCAAGCTGGAGGCCCTGGGCTTGATCAAGAAGCATGGGGCCCAGTTTCATCTGGGCAACGGCAGCAAATCGCTCTTCCTGGTCTTCGCCAACGGTTGCTTTACCCGTTACACGGAGGCCTTCCAGGTCGAACGCGCCCAGTTCGATCATCTCCTGCTTAACCACGCCCGCGAAGCCGGCGCCGAAGTCCGCGAGGGCTGGACCGTGACGCGATTCAGTTCCGACCCGGATCTCATTACCGTCGAAAGCCGCGATCCGGAGGGCCGTTCCCATTCCTTCCGCGCTCCCTTCCTGATTGATGCCAGCGGACGCGGCAACCTGACCGGCAACCAGGAAGGACTTCGCGTCGTGCATCCGAAGCTCAAGAAGCTGGCGGTGTTCGGACACTTCGCCGGTGTCGTCGTGGACCCGGGCGACAAAGCCGGCGATACCATCATCGTCCGCCTGGAAAACAATTGGTTCTGGCTCATCCCGCTTTCCAAGGAAAAAGTCAGCGTGGGCTGTGTCATGGATGCAGAGGAATTCGCGAGCCACAAATGTTCGCCGGAGGAAATCTTCACTCGGATTTGGCAGACCAGCCCGGTCATCCGTGCACGAATGAAGGATGCCCGGCTGCTGGGCAAGATGCATGTCACGAGCGATTTCTCCTATCGCAATCAGCGCGTGGTCGGGCACCGGCTGCTGCGGGTCGGAGATGCGGCCGGGTTCATGGACCCCATCTTCTCGGCCGGCGTTTATCTGGCGATGCATTCAGGGCGCAAGGCCGCGCAAGTGATCAACGACTCTCTGGCCGCAGGAGACGATGGCGTCCAGCGCATCCAGCGCTACGGACAGGAGATTCATCAATCCATGCGCTGGTACTGGGATTTGGTCGAAGGCTATTATTCCAAACCGTTCATCGACCTCTTCATGCAGCCCAAGGACAAATACAACCTGCCGGCGGCCATCACGGCCGTGTTGGGCGGCGAGTTGGGGGGCGGCTGGAAAATCCGCTGGCGGCTCAACCTGTTTTTTCTCCTGGTCAAGCTGCAGGCCCGCTTTGGACTGCTGCCGCCGGTGTCGTTTGCTCCTCTCCATGAACCCCAGCCCGAGCCGCCGGCTGCTGCTGCTCAGAAGCCTGCGGAAACCGAGGCGATGGTCTGAAATCAACCCAAGCGCTTTGAAGAAATTGCGGCGAGGCTGCTCGCTTTCGACCAAAGTTTCGACAAGAGAGTCAACGAGTCTCGTGGGGGCCCGACCGCAAATCAAATGCCAGCGCAGGAGCTCATGGGCTCATGCGCAGGAAGGGCACCCGACGGACGAATCCGTTCACACTCTCGGTGATGAGAAGATTCCCGTCGTAGTCCATGGTGATCTGCTTCACCGAACTGACCTTGGCAAGGTCCGGCGAGTCGTAGAACCAGCGCCCGTCACCGGCATGAGAGCCGTCGAACGATCCGTTGAGAAGCAAATGAATGTGCCCGTCGGTGTCCACATACCATACCTGACTTCCGGAGTCGGTCCCCACGAGAAATCCGCCCGTGGGCAGAAACCAAATCGCTCGCACCAGATACAGACCGGTGTCCGTGGCCAGTTGACCATCCCCGCCGCCGGAATAAATCCCGTTTCCCGCGATCACAGTCCGAGTCCCGTCCGTTTCGAGGCGGATGACGAGGTTTCGGTCACTGTCAGTGACGACTACGCGCCCTTGGTTATCCTTGGCAATGTTGCCCAACTGCACGAAACCGTCGGCGTAGACGGTGAGTCCATTAGTGCTGTCCCAACTCATCAGCTGCCCCGCGGCGGAGTAGAGGATGACGGTTTCATCGGCATTAACCCATAAACCCCGTCCGCCCGGGATGGCCGTCCCATGGTCCACCGCCACACTCATGATGCCGTCGCGGTCGACTTTGCGAATCAGTCCGTTATCCCGATCGAGGATATAGAACGTTCCATCCTCGCGCACCCACAGCCCGTTGGGATTGTTCAAAGAAAGTGAAACTGCCGGAGCCGGATTGGTGTCGCCGCGAACGCCCTGGCCGTTCCCGGCGACGGTCACGATCGTGCCATCAAGCCGGACTTTGCGAACCGCATGAGCGCGTTTATCGGCGATATAAATGTTTCCCGCGCGATCGGCCATGGCGATGTGCGGAGAGGACAAGGCCGCCTCCGTGGCCGGACCGCCTTCGTATTCCGCAGACCAGCTGTTGCACGCCGAACAAATGATGTTGCCCGAACCGGCCACGGTATCCAGCACTCCGTAGGAATTGACGAAGTTGGTGAAGCCGGCGGCGCGTTTCTGCAAGATTTCGCTCGGATACACGTCCTCCAGGAGCATTCGGTTCAAGTGCACCAAATCTTCCCCCTGCGGATCTTGATCGAGCAAGGCCAGGGTCGAGGGCGACAACGACGGGACCGAAGAGAAGCTGACCGCTTCATAGTAGGCTCCGCCCAGAATGATGGCATTGAAGTCATGCACCAACGCCTGACGCAAAGGAAGGTCCGGATCGTTCACGTAGTTGGCCAACAGATCCTGAGTCGAGGGAGATAACAGCCCGCTGATGTACTCCGACGCCGTATCGCTGGCGTCGGGCAACCAAAGCCGCGTGGCCAGGGTATGAAGATCGAGAATATCATCCAGGGTCAGCAACCATGAACCTCCACTCCCAGTCAGGTCCACCGTGAGGACCCGAAACAAGCCGCCCTCGCCGCTGAGCTCCAGATTTAGAACCGCGCTGGAGTTTGACGAGAAGAGATTTTTCGTCGGCACCCACGATCCGCCCTCCAGCGAGGCCTTCTCGACGGTGACTACGCCGTTGCTGTAGGCGCCGTCCACCGTCAGCTTGCCATCCTTCGCAAGCCCGGTGATCCGCACTCCCTCCGCGCCGATCGTTTGAGTGGTGAATTGAAGAAGGGGCACAAGAAGCCACAATAAGCACGCCAGAACAAAACGACTTGGCGTCGTTGCACAAACAACCTTCATCTTCATGTCAGTTGGCAGGGGGTAGCTAGCTAGACTTGTCTCCCGAACCGAAGGCTCTCGGCTGGTATTGTTAGCCCATTTATGTGCAAGCCACGCTAGGAAGGCCAATATGACACATTTTGGTTACAAGGCGATGACAACATGATGACAATTCATTCATCCCGCACTTGGATAAGGGCGGCCCACAACGGACGACAACCATGAACGTCCACATAGAACCATCGCTTTCCAGCGACGCCGAAGCGCCCCTTCACTCCAACCCGATCCGTTTTCGTTTGCGGTAGAGGGTTGCTTGATCGATCCCGAGCACAGCCGCGGCTTCCAGCAGGCTGGAGGTCCCTTCCACCACGCGGCGGATGTGCAATTCCTCGAGTTTTTCCAGGGTAATCGTCGCTCCGGCCAGACTGGCTGGGGCGGCGCTACCGTTGCCGGTCCGGGCATTCTGGAGTTCACTGGGAAGATCGGCGGGCTCGATCTGCGCGCCGCGAGCCAGGATGACGGCCCGTTCGATGGCGTTGCGCAGTTCGCGCAGGTTTCCCGGCCAGCTGTAGGCGCAAAGCTGGGCGGTGGCTTCCCCGGAGAGTCCTTCCAGCCGCCGGCCGCATTGGTTGGCAAAGTGGTTCAGGTAAAGATCGGCCAGCCGGATCAGATCCCCCGGCCGCTCCCGCAACGGGGGCATCTCCACCGCGATCACATTCAGCCGGAAATATAAATCTTCGCGAAACACGCCGTCGGCGACGCGCTTCTTCAAATCACGGTTGGTGGCGGCGATGACGCGGACGCTGGCCTGGCGCAGAACATTTTCGCCGAGCCGTTCATACTCTCGCTCTTGGAGCAGGCGCAGGAGTTTCGGTTGGATCTCCGCGGGCAGGTCCCCGATCTCATCCAGGAAAAGAGT
Organism: Verrucomicrobiia bacterium; assembly: GCA_035577805.1. Classification (GTDB taxonomy): domain Bacteria; phylum Verrucomicrobiota; class Verrucomicrobiia; order Limisphaerales; family JADJPG01; genus DATLUX01. The sequence continues at coordinate 8,315 of DATLUX010000635.1, read as the reverse complement.
GCCGCCGTCGGCGCCCTTGACCTTCCCCCAATGATCCCGGACCGCGCCGGTAAAGGCGCCTTTGACGTGACCGAAGAGTTCGCTCTCGAGCAGTTCACGGGACAGGCTCGGGCAGCTGACGGTCACGAACGGTTTGTTGGCCAGGTGACTGTGCCGATGGACGGCGCGCGCGGCCACGCTTTTGCCGGTGCCGCTTTCTCCCAGGATGAGGATGGACGCGGGCGTTTTGGCGGAGCGCAGCAACACCTCCATGACCTTGCGCATCGAAGGGGTGGTGAAATCGAAGATGGGCTCGAGGTTTTGCGCTTTGGTTTCGGTGACTTCCTGTTCGAGCTTTTCAATGCGCTGACCCAGCTGGCGCAGATGCTGAAGCCGGGCCAGGACGGTGGCCAGTTGCTCACGGTCGAAGGGTTTCTCGAGGAAATCGGCGGCGCCGCGGCGCATGGCTTCCACCGCGTGCTTCACATTGCCCTGGGCGGTGAAGAGGATGACTGGCAACCCGGGCTCCTGCGCCTGAATCTCGCTCAGGACATCCAGACCACTCTCCCCGTTCAGATACAAATCGAGCAAGACCACATCGAACTTGTCCTCCTTCAGCCGGGTCAGGCCCAGTCGGCCGGACTCCGCCCCTTCCGCATAGTGCCCTTCGTCTTCGATCAGGAAACTGGCTGCGTCGCGCGCCGTTTTGTCGTCGTCGATGATGAGGAAATCCATACACGCGCAACGCTCAGGATTCGGGGCGAGGCAGCCGGACGGTGAAGGCGGCGCCGGCGCCCGGCCGGCTTTCGCAACGGACCTCGCCGTTCATGGCTTCGACGAGTTTGCGGACGATGCTAAGTCCCAAGCCGGTGGAAGGCTCTCCGCTGGTGGGCCGGGCCGAGAGCCGGCCGTAACGTCGGAACATTCGTTTCTGGTCTTCTGCGGTGAATCCTGGTCCTTGATCCTGAATGGTGCATTCCACGTGAGTTGGCTCGGTGCGCAGGCTCAGTTGAATGCATTTGCCGGGCGGGGAAAACTTCAAGGCGTTGGAGATCAGATTATCCAGCACCTGATTCAAAGCAGTGGAGTCGGCCAGAACGACCGGATGCTCGACCTGCAAGTCCGTGCGAATCTCGATCTGCTTGCGCCGGGCCGATTCTTGATACTGGCGAGCCGCCGCGGACGCGATTTCGCCGAGATTCAACCGGGCCGGCTTGAGCACGGCCGAATGGTCCGCTGCCGCATTGGCCAGGAACTCCTTAACGAAACCCAACAGCTGACCGCTCGAATGCAGAATGTTGTCGGCTAATTGGCGGGAGCGTCCGTCGACCTTCTCTCCCACGCTCTCGCACAGGAGCTGCGCGCTCACATGCATGCCGCCCAGGTGCCCTTTCAGGTCGTGCGCCAGGATGCCCAGCAATTCGTCCTTGTCTTCGGCCAGCCGCCGCAGCCGGTCCCGTGCGCTTTTTAGGGCCAGTTGCGTGCGCACCCGCGAAACCAATTCCGCATGGTTAAAGGGTTTGATCAAATAATCCACCCCGCCCGCTTCGAGCGCGCGAACGATGAAATCCTTGTCGTCGGCCGCCGACAGAAAAATCACCGGGATATCTCTCCAGGTCGGGTTTTCCCGCAGGTGCCGGCAGACTTCATAGCCGTCCATCCCGGGCATCAAGAGATCAAGCAGGATGAGATCAGGCGGGCGCAGGGCCAGTCGTTTCAGTGCCGACGGGCCGTCGCAAGCAGGAATGATTTCATGACCGAGTTTGCCGAGCACCGAACCGACGATCTGGATGTTGGAGAGCTGATCGTCGACCACCAGGATGCAGGCCGTCGAGTTGCCAGCGATATATGTCGCCGCGGGTGTCGGGGCGGTCTGAGCAGAATGCAGGGTGTTCATCAATGGAGCAACATCGCTCGCAAACGGATCCAGGCGCTCTCAGAGAATTCTACAAGCAAAGCCCCAAATGCTAGCGAGTGACGGCCGCAGTGTCCAGCTCGGGCGCTTGAAAATTTTGCGTTACGAATCGCCCCTCGTCCCGACTCGCCCAAGATCAAATATCAATAACGCCCCAATCACGTGGGCTGCTCCCGGCGCGTTAGCCCCCTTTCCGCTTCTGGCTTTCGGCCAGGGCAACAGGCCTGACGGAACGCGCCTCCAGCCCAAAACCACGGGCGATGAACGCTCGCAAAAAATTCATGCATCCGTTCGCGCGGTCATTACGTAGCTCTTCACGACAACGCTATGGCGACTATTGTTACAAAAACAAGCATGGCTCTTTCAGTTTTGTTGCTGAGCGGGGGCGGTTGTGGAAAAGACGCTCGGCTGGCGGCACAAAGCAGGCAAGCCCCGCCCGCCCAGCCCGCCCAGCCCGCCTTGGCCGTGCTGCCCATCGATCCCTTGACTTTGGTGCTGATGCCACCAGCCGGTGAGACCCGCCTGGACGCCGAGATCCGGGAACAGCAGGGGCGGCTGGGCGCTGGGGCAATCTCGGAGGATGCCCTGGAACGGCTTGGTTGGTTGTTTGTGGCGAAAGCGCGGTCAAGTTTTGACGCGGGCTATTACCGGTTAGCCGAACAATGCGCGCTGCTCATGGTGCAGAGACAGCCTGGCAGCCAGGCCAGTCAGCTCTTGCGCGGCCATGCGTTGCATAGCCAACATCGGTTCCATGAGGCGGCGGGGTTGGCCCGCGCCTTGGTCAACGGACGTGGGCTGTCGTTCGATTTTGGGCTGTTAGGGGATGTCCTGGTGGATTTAGGGCAGGTCGAGGAAGGCGCGCGGGCTTATCAATCGATGCTGGACCTCAAACCCGACCCGCAGGGCTACGCGCGCGCCGGGCATATTCGGTGGCTGAAGGGGGATCTGGCCGGGGCACTGGAGGTCTTGGGGATGGCGGCCCGCAGCAGTCGGGATCCGGAATCCGCCGCCTGGATCCATACGCAACTGGGCCGTTATTTGTGGCAGGCCCAGGCCCCCAGCGAAGCCAGGCGCGCTTTGGAAGTTGCCCTGACTTTTCAACCGGATTACGCGCCTGCCCTCTTATGGCGCGGGCGCATGCTGCTTTCGGAGGGCGCGAGCGAACAGGCGATCGCGTTGCTGCGCCGGGCCGTGCAAAGCAACCCACTCCCGGAATATCACTGGACTTTGGCGGAGGCGTTCCGCGCGGCCAATCGAGAACCGGAAGCGCGCGCCGCTGAGCACGAGTTGGCCAAACACGCTGCGTTCACCGATCCGAGAACCTATTCTCTTTATCTGGCGACCCGGAATGAGCAGGTCGAGACCGCCGTGCAACTGGCGGAGCTGGAGCTGGAGGAGCGCGCCGACATATTCACGCAGGATGCGCTGGCGTGGGCGTTGGCCGCCGCCGGCCACTTCGAAGAGGCGCACGCCCGCATGGCCAACGCTTTGAGCGAAGGCACTCAAGACGCCCGCCTTTACTTTCACGCCACCGTGATTGCGGTCGGCGCCGCCCGGATGGATGAAGCCAAGGGTTGGCTAACGAAAGCGGCCGCGCTGTCATCCATGCTATTGCCGGCCGAGCTCACCCATCTGCAGGCGGCCGCCGACTGCCTGGGGGCGCCGCGTCTGAAACCCAAGGTCGGTGCCCGGTCTGCCGCATCGCCACTTTCAGGCACGTCCTCTTCAGGCGCACCCCATGGCAGCCCGAGGAGATCCTAGAACCAACACACTCAACCCAAAAGGAAAGTAACAAAACCATGAAACGACAACTTAATCCCTTCCAACGCGGCTTATCCGCGCTTCTGGCCGGCGTCCTGGCGAGTCCGGCCTTCGTCGGGGTTGCGGCGGTGGCTTCCAGTCACATGGACGCGCCGTTGATCATCCGCGATCCTGCCGCCAATACCACCGATGTTTACGCGTTTGTGGATGAAGACAACGGCAACAAACATCTCACCCTGGCCTTGGGCGTTTATCCTCATGAAGAACCGGGCATCGGGCCGAACAAGTATAACTTCGACGACGATGTCCTTTATGAGATCCACGTGGCGCTGGGCAGCGATGTGGCGGCCGGCCGGCCCACGCTGAGTTATGCGTTTCAATTCAAGACGGACTTCAAGACCCCGAACACCATCTTGCAATCGTACCTGGGCGTGGTGGAGCACGTGGGTGATGCGCAACAGAACCTGACCCAAACCTACACCGTCACGCGTGAAGATCATCGCAACCACAGCCGTGTGCGTCTTGGCACGGGCGTGGTCCCGCCCAACAACCAGGGCAATGCCACTCCCTATTACAACCAGGGCGACAACGGCGAAAATCCCGCCAAAGACGGAGTGGCGACGGAAGGGGAGCTCGATCGCTATACCAAGGAGGCTATTGCCGACCTGGGCAATGGCCTTCGCGCCTTCGCCGGACAACGCGATGACGGGTTTTATGCTGACATCCAGGCCGTGTTCGATCTGCTAAAGCTGCGCAACCCCGGCAAGGATTCCCAAGGCGGCTTTAACCTGCACCTGATGGCGCTGGAAGTTCCCGTGAGCGATCTGGGCGGCGACCAGCAGGTAGTGGGTGTTTACGCCACAACCAGCCGGCGGCAATTGACCATCTTGCGCGAGAACGACAATCAGGAAGCCGGACGTTGGATCCAGGTGGCCCGGCAAGGCAACCCGCTCTTCAACGAAGGCCTCGTCGCCATCGCCGACAAAGATCTCTACAGCCGCACCAGCCCGAGCAAAGACAAGTTCTTGTTTCGCAAATACGCTGAAAGCCCCGAGCTCGCCAAGCTGATCAACCTCCTGGTCTTCGGAGGCAATGGCCCGGCCATCGAAAGCAACCGCACCGATATCGCTGCCATCTATATTCCTGACCTGATCAAGGTCGATCTCTCCACGCCGAAGGTCCGTTTTGCCGGCGGAGGCGCCACTCATCCCACCAACCCCGATGATCCCGGTTATTCGCGCCTCGGGATTTTCGGCGGCGATGTGCTGCAGAGCCGAATCCAGGACCCATTCGGCAATGGCGGACTCATCCCTGGCGGATGGCCGAATGGTCGCCGGTTCGGCGACGACGTTCTGGACATCGCGGTGTCGGCTTTGCTCAGCGATTTGCGCGGTCCGCTGGTGATCCGCGTCGCGGACGGCGTCGACGGGGTCAGCCACAATGACATGGCCTTCAACAAGGTGTTCCCGTACGAATCCACCCCGCAGAACGGCCGCAATCATAACCACCCGTAACTCAGCCAGCAGTCCGGCGGGCGGGCCCTGTTTAATGGGCCTGCCTGCTGATGCGTTGGCCGCCTCACCCAACCGCCAGAAAACCGAACGTTCATGAACTCTTGCTCGACTCGAACGCCAAGTGCCGCTGTTGGCGGCTGGGCCTTTTTGTTGACGCTGATGTGGTGCAGCCTGACGACGACCGCTTTCGCTCACGACCCGGGACTCAGCACGGCCATTATCCGGGTGCAACGCGACGGCTTGCAGGTTGGGCTGATTCTTTCCACACGCGATGCCGCGGCCTTGGTGGAGGCGGTTCAAGGCAGTTCCTCCGCTGGCATTTCGCGACGGTTGCCTGGGGTGGAGCAGTTGCGGCAGCTTGCGGCCGGTGCCATGGAGATCCGCCTCGATGATCGACTGGCAGCCATCGCCGTTGTGGGCTGCCAAACCGACGAAACCAATGCTAACCTCACCTTCACCGTGCGCGTCGAGGGTCGAGAGTTCACGCGGATTCGTGTTCGCTCCCAATGGCTGGCCTTGCTGCCACCCGGCCATCGCCAATTTTTATCCATTCAAGACGCGGACGGAGGCGCGGTGTCGCAGCAATTATTGAGTGCGCAAGGTGACTCGGCTGTGGTTACGCTCGACAAGGTGGCGCGACCTGGAGTTGATCAGGCCGCGCCAGGCCAATCCTTTGCCGGGTTTCTGGCTTTGGGGATCAAGCATATTTTAACCGGATATGATCATTTGCTTTTTTTGTTCAGTTTGCTGGTGGTGAGCCGCGGTTGTCTGTCCACGGTCAAGGTCATCACGTGTTTTACGGTTGCCCACTCGATCACGTTGGCGCTGGCGACGCTGGGCTGGGTCCAGATCCCTGGTCGGATAGTCGAGCCTTTGATCGCTGCGTCCATCATTTACGTGGGTGTGGAGAACCTGGTCCGGGGCGATGCGCCCAGGGGTCGGGGACTCTTGACCTTTGCCTTTGGGCTGGTGCACGGCTTGGGGTTCGCGTCCGTGCTGCGCGAATTAGGCGTGGCCTCGTCGCCTGGCGGCGTGGTGATGCCGTTGTTTTCCTTCAACCTGGGGGTGGAGTTGGGCCAACTGCTGATCGCGGTGGTGGCGTTGCCGCTGATCTGGGAGCTGGCCCGGCGTCCCCTCCTGGCCAAGCGTTGCCTTCCGGTGAGTTCAGCGGTGGTGGCGTTGGCAGGCAGTTATTGGCTCATTCAGCGGCTTTGTGGGTAGCTTCCATCTGCTTTTGCACACGCATTGGGACCTTGAACCCTTCGTTCCCGAAGACGCCCCCGTGTTTCCGCTTTCCGCTTTCCGCTTTCCGCTTTTCCCCCACGGTTCATGGGGAGTTTCCACCAGCAACCAGCAACTAGGAACCTTTTAACGGTCCAATGTAACGGCGTGCGACGACTACGTCGTCGAACCACACGGATTGGCTGTCTTTCCAGTATTGTTTGGTGGGGTCGCCTTCATCGTAGCCGTAATGTTCGAGCCAAAGACAGTTGACTTTTAGATCGAGGTCGTTGCGCCAGCGGATGCCGGTGAATTCGCCGATTAACTTGCCATCCACCCACATCGCCTGTTTGCCGTCCGCGCGGTCGGGGGCGGTGTTGGCTTGGATCATGAATTCCCAGCATTGCCATTGGTTTAATGTTGGAATGACGCGTTGGGCTCCGGCGGCTGTGCCTTTGCCGGGGCCAGGCGGGAAGAAGCCGTTTCCCCAATACTTGTCCATCTTCCGGTCGGGTTCCATGTCGAGGTAGTATGTGTAGAGATTCACTTCGCCGGGCGACGGATTCTTGCCCCAGGCGAACCACGGTTCCATGCCGGTCGAGTAGTAAGAACCGTCGGGTTTCAGGCCGGCCTTGCCGAAGGCGGACCATTTATTGGTGCGCTGGTTGGCGCCCAACCAGACAAAATGATGGTTGTACTGGTAGTCGCTGGAAAACTTGACGTAGAACCGCGCGTAAACGGCGTCGGCGCCGGGCATGAACCATTTGATGGCATCGCCGCCGTGATTACGGCCGCGTTCCATGGACATCTGGACACACCAACCGCCGTGGTTGGGCCCATTGGTGGTGAGGACGACGCGCCCGCGATGTTGATCCCACTTTTTCATGTCGCCGGATTCAAAGTTGTCCGCAAAGAGCACGGCGGGATCTTTGTCCAGACCGGCGTCGCCAGGATAACGGGCGGCGAGGCCGACAGTGATTGAAGATGAGGATGCGGCCGGCTCGGTGGGAGAGGCATTAGCGGCAAGCTGGAGTAGACGTTCCTCTGCTCGGCGATCGATCCAGGCCGCGGGATACTCCTGGCGCAACCGTTCGAAGGCCGCGATGGCTTCGCGATTTTTGCCGTCTCGAGCCAGCGCATTGGCGGCTCTGAACTCCTCTTCACCAACCGTCAAGGTCCGCGCCATGACCCGTGCTGCCTCCTGCTCGGTGAGACCGATCGGCACTTTGTCGAGCACCGGTGGATGGGGTTCGGTCAGAATCCCGAACGCTGCCGGGTTCCGTTCGCGGAACAGCCGCGCCCGCATGTCGCGCTGCCAATTCATCGCATCCCCACCTTCGCGATTTCCGCGCGGATTCAGATCGGCGATGGCCAAGCCGTCCGGTCCTTTGGCTTCGGCCACGATTTTGCCCTGTGGCGAGATAATCATGGCTCCGTGGCCCCGCTGTGCGACCACCAGCCAGATGAAGTTTTCGGCGGCGCGCACTCGCAAAGCCTGGACCCCAATGTCGTCGTCCCCGATGGCGGCCCCGCCCATGGTGGGAAAAAAGATGATGTCTGCGCCTTGCAGAGCAAGGCAACGAGCTGTTTCGGGCATGACCAGGTCGTAACAAATCAGCAGCCCGGCGGTGCCGAGATCAGTTGTGGGAAAAACCGGGAAGGAAGCGCCGCGCTGTCGGGCGCCTGCTTCGGACCAGGTCGGGCATGTCTTGTGATAGCGGCCGATCTCCTTTCCGTCGCGTCCGAGGAGAAACGCCGTGTTGTAGAGTCCAGCGTCGTTGTCCGGGCAATCGCTGCAGACGACCAGATAAAGATGGTGTTTGGCGGCGGCGGCACCGAGACGTTGGAGCATGCGCGAGACCGCTTGCGGCAAACATTCTTGGACGAGGGTCTGGTTGGCGGCCCCCCAATTCAGCAATCCAAGC
>DATLUX010000634.1:0-75939 GCA_035577805.1 Verrucomicrobiia bacterium | reverse complement strand
GGAGCAACCGAGGGATTCAGCCAAATGACCGCAGCCATGAAAGCCCATCTCAGGAGAAACTCTATGAAGACTTACGACATCCAAGAACCACGATTCACCTGCTTCGCTTCTGCCTGGCTGTCGAAGTTTGTGACAAAGCATCCCATCGTCGCCAACCGACTACGATGGTGGGTTGGGATATTTCTGGTGCTCCCTTTCCCGTTCAGCGCGCCTGCCCAACCTGATGCATGCAGTCTGGGCTGGCAGCTGACTTCTTCAGATTCTCCATTTGGAGACTTTCATACGTGGTATCTCATCGGGCAGGCGTCGGCCTACGATTCCCGCCGGCACGTCCCAGTGGTGTTTGGCGGCTTACTGGTGGATCCGAATGGGCGGAACGTTCCGTTTGATAGCGGCACTTGGGAATGGAACGGAACGCAGTGGGAGGAGCCGCTCCATTTCGTCGAGCCTCCACCTCGTTCGGACGCCGCCATGGCCTATGATGACGCCCGTGGGGTCTGCGTGTTGTTTGGAGGCCACCTTAACAATCTGGCCTTCAACGACACCTATGAGTGGGATGGTTCAAAGTGGATCTTTCGCCAGGCATTCGATCCGACCGCGACCGATCGACCGCCACCCACGGCCCACCCCGTCATGGCCTACGACAGCGCACGGAGGCTAACAGTGCTCGTCGAGAATGTGTCAGGCAAGACCTGGGAATGGGATGGAGCCATCTGGTCGTCTCACCCAACGACTCCACCTTCACGGATTCATTCGGCGATGGTTTATGACCCCATTCGACAGGTCACGGTATTGTTTGGCGGCCAAAGCGACGTCCCGCCCTACAACTTCCTCAACGACACTCAAACCTGGGACGGGAGGAATTGGACCCAGGTGTCAACCGGTGGCCCGGCGCCTCGCTATGATCACGCCATGGCCTATGACAGCCATCGAAAGGTCATCGTTCTCTTCGGGGGCACTGCGAGCGATGTCATCGATGACCAGCTTGGCGATACCTGGGAATGGGACGGCCAGTCGTGGGCGCCACAGCTGGATGCTGGCCGGTTTGGCTTGGGCCCTCGCGAGGGATCCACGATGTGGTACGACGCCGTTCAACAGAGGCTGATGGTCTTTGGCGGCGGGCGTTATCTGCCGGTCGGAGGCGGGGTCTACAAAGGCAATTTCCCTAATGATGTTTGGGAAGCGCGGCCACCAGGATACTGGGTGGATTTCAATGCACCTGGGCTGCCTGGGTTTCCGGAAACGGGTTACTTCAACGAGCCTTTTAATACTCTCGCCGAGGCCGTCACCAGCGCGAACGCCGGCTGTACGCTCAACCTGAAGGCCGGATCGCGTGCGGAAACCATCACCATTTCGAAACCGTTAACTCTGGAAGCCTTTTTTGGACCAGCAACCATCGGGCAATAGCCGGAGCTCCATGAAGTCAAGAGTTCGCCTTTCGCTCTTTGGGATTCCTTCGGCGATCGGGTTTCGGATCTCGTGTTTGACGAAGCTCTTTCCCGCATGAATTAATGGAGCGCGCCCTTGGCTTGAGCGTGCCACAGTCCATCGCGTGAGCGCAGACCATCAGCGGTTGCGGAAGATTTTCAGCGAAGCCCTGGAAATCGCCGATGCCGGGCAAAGGGACGCCTACCTCGCCGCGGCGTGCGGCGCCGACGCCGCCTTGCGCCAGCGGATTGAGGGGTTGCTCGCCGCCAATGCTGACGCCGGGCTTTTCCTGGGAGGCGAGGGAGATATCGTCGCCAATGCCTCGCGCCACGTTCCGAGCGCCACCGCTCTCAGCGAACAGACTGGCCACCAGACGATCCGTTACTTCGGCGACTACGAGCTGTTGGAAGAGGTTTCTCGGGGCGGCATGGGCATTGTGTTCAAAGCCCGGCAGACCACCCTCAACCGCACGGTTGCGTTGAAGATGATCCTGGCCGGGAGACTCGCTTCGTCCGGGCTGGTGCAGCGATTTCATACCGAAGCCGAAGCGGCCGCCAATCTGAAGCACCCGAACATCGTGGCCATTCACGAGGTCGGCGAGCACGACGGACAGCATTACTTCTCGATGGACTACATCGAAGGCTGGAATCTGGCCGAACGCATGGAGCAAGGTCTGATGCCGCTGCGAAGAGCGGCCCGTTGCGTGCAGACGATTGCCGCGGCGATTCACTACGCACATCAACGCGGCGTGCTCCATCGCGACCTCAAGCCCTCGAATATCCTGCTCGACCGGCAAGGCCAGCCGCACGTGACCGATTTCGGCCTGGCCAAACTCGTGGAGCACGGGAGCAGTCTGACGCAGAGCCAGGACGTCATGGGCACGCCCAGTTACATGGCGCCCGAGCAGGCCGCCGGCGAGATCAAGCAACTGACCACTTCCGCTGACATCTACAGCCTGGGCGCGATTCTCTACGAACTGCTCGCCGGGCGCCCGCCGTTCCAAGCCACCACGCCGCTGGAGACCATGCGACAAGTAATGGAACAGGAGCCGGAGCCCCCTTCGGTCGTGCGGAGCCATCGGCGCAAAGGAGGCGCCGGAGAATTCGGAAGCGGGAACTCGGAAGCCGGAACGGGAACCGGCCACGCCACGTCGGCGGTCCCGGAGATGCTGGATCGAGATCTGGAAACCATTTGCCTGAAATGCCTGCACAAAGAACCGCATGCCCGTTACGGCTCGGCCGAGGCGTTGGTGGAGGACTTGGCGCGCTGGGAGGCGGGCGAACCGATTCGGGCGCGACCCGTGAGCCGGGTGGAACGGCTCTGGCGCTGGTGCCGGCGCAATCCCAAAACCGCGATCCTCAGCGCCTCGGTCGTGCTGCTCCTGCTCACCGTGGCGATTGGCTCGTCGCTGGCGGCCGTCCGCATTCAAAAGGCGCAGCGTGCCGCGACGGAGGAATTGTTCGGTTCCTACCTGGCGCAGGCGCGCGCCCGCCGCCGAGACAGCTGGGAAGGACAGCGCTTTGAAAGCCTGGAGACCGTCGCCAAAGCGGCAGCGATCCGCTCTTCGATGGAATTGCGCAGTGAAGCCATTGCCTGTCTCGCCATGACGGATCTCCGGTTCACCGACGCCCAGGAGTCCAACGATCCGGATGGCGAATGCTGGGCTTCCGACCTCACGCTCCGCGCTTTTCGCCAGCCAGCGGGTGTCATCAGCGTGCGACGCATCCCGGGCAACCGCCCCGTCGCCTTGTTACCGAGCCTGGGGGCTGGAACCTATTTCATTCATGATTTCAGTCCGGACGGGCGTTATCTGGCGGTCCGTTACGCCGATGGACGAAACGCAGTTTGGGATGTCAGCCAGCAGGAACTCGCGATCGGTAACATCATGGGCGCCTTGTGCGCCGGCTTCAGCGCAGACGGCGAGATGCTCGTGTTTTCTTGCCAGGATGGAAGCCTCCGGCGTTTTGGACTTAAGCCGCTCCGACCATTGCCCAGTCTTGTCGTTGATCGCCGTTTCCATGGCCTGCGCATTCAGCCGCAAGGCGACTTGCTGGCCGGCGGCGAAGAAGATGGGACTGACCTCGAAGTGCGCAACATGCGGGATGGCGTCCTGCAAAGAAGGCTCTCTCACGCATCCCACGTCACGAGTTTCGCCTGGAGCAGCGATGGCATGCAGCTGGCCGTCGGCTGCGAGAGCGGCCGCGTTACCGTCTGGAATGCGTTGACCGGCGAGAAGCGGAACGAATTCGCAGCCCATCAGGACACCGTGACGGCCGTTGGGTTCAGTCACTCGGGCGTGCTTCTGGGCAGCAGCAGCTGGGACGGGCAATTCCAGCTGTGCGACCTGGCGGCCGGGAACGTCCTGCTGACCGCCCCCGGATCGGGTTACCAGGTCCTGTTTAGCCAGGACGACCGTAAAATTGGGTACATCCGGCGCGGGCGCCAGATCGGCGCGCTGGAAGTCACGCCCAGTGCCATTTTTCACCGGCTCAATTGCAAGGCATCCCCAGTGCGAGGATCGTGGAGCGTGGACGTCAGCCCGGATGGCCGGCTGGTCGCCGCGGCCTACACCGACGGCGTCCGGCTTTGGGCTGACGAGCAACGCGTGGAGCCGTTCCTCCTGGCCACCACGCAATGCTTTTCCGTGCTCTTTGCGTCGGATGGCGAAACCCTCTTCACTTCGGGCCAGAGGGGAATGGCGCGATGGAGGATTAAACGTATCTCGGGCACCACGACGGATGAACTGCACATCGGTCCGCCTCAATCAATTGAGGTCGGCGACTTCAACTACGCGTCCTTGAGCAAGGACGGAAACTGGCTGGTGGCGGCGAATTCCGGGGCCCAGGCCGTTTCCATCTATGACGTGAACCATCCAACGAACCAGTTCAAACTCGTTTCCCAGCCCAGGATCCAAGGCACATCGATCAGCCCGGATCGACGCTGGGTGGCGGCGGGTAATTTCAAAGCCTCGGGGATTAAAGTGTGGGAGTTCGAATCAAAACGGGTCGTTGCCACGCTGCCGACGCTCGCGTCCGCCTGGTCGGAGTTTAGCCCGGATAATCGCTGGCTCCTGACCAGCGGAGCCAGGTATGACCTTTGGGAAGTAGGGTCCTGGAAGCACCAATACAGGCTGACCCGACCCAAAGCTGAAGATGGCCCATTGGCTATCGCCTTTAGCCCGGATGGGGCCACGCTGGCGATCACCCGCGAGCCGAGCGTGGTGCAGCTGTTGACGACGGCGACCGGGGAAATCCTCGCCAACTTGGAGGCGCCACGGGCGGCCGTCCTCTCGTTTCTCCGTTTCTCGGCCGATGGTTCCCAATTGTTCGCCCTGGAATGGGACCAGCAGATCCAGGTCTGGGATTTGCGCCGTCTCCGCGCCGAGTTGGGCAAGCTCAAACTCGACTGGAACGCGCCGCCCATCCCTGCCGCCCGACCCTCCCCCACCCCGAATCCCAAACCGCTGCGCATCTTCATGGAGAAGCGACAACATGAGTAGCAGTGCGTCTCTCCTTGGATCGCGTGAGAGCGCAATATCTGCTGCTGCCACTGCCTCGCCGTGCTGCCCCAATGCGAGCCAGGCCTCGGCAAGAAGCGACGGCGCTCTGAGTCCCCGATTTAAAGTTGTGGCAGCCGCGAGGTAAGGAATCGCCTCGGTCAAACGCCCCAATCGCTTGTAGCACTCAGCACTCCTTCATCGCCAGTTGGAGCCTTTGCATCAGTCTCATACTTCTTTATTAGCGCACCCCGTTTTTCACCACCGGCCAGTCCACAAACCAAGTAGGCTTCGATGTATACAAGCATCTTTTCGAAGATGATAACGCTAATGTCTGGCTGGGACTCCAGATATTTCATCACTTTTTCCGGTGTGGCCGCGCCTGCGCAGTAAGCAAAGTATAATTCCTTGTTTGCGGCACGAAGGTAGAGCAGCACTGAGAGCAGAGGCCCATCGACGTAATTGTCCTTTGGCGTGCTCCGGACCACTACCGCGAGCTGTGTCATGCATTGCTCGGCAGTCCGAAGGCTAAAGTTGAAAACCTTGCATAGCTTTGGAAACACCTGTGGGATGTGACGACCATCAGTCCGGGCATCGTCGGTCATTGCATTAAAGGTCTGTGTGTGCTGGGCCTGCACGAAATGCCCCAAACCATAAATTTCCACTTTGACCTTGCAAGAGCGATGAGAATGGCGACTCCGCCAATCCCAACGAAACCAACCGGCTGGCCAACTGCAAGTAAAACGAAAATAGTAACAGCGGACAGCAGAATATAACCGACGACTCCCGATCGGCTCCACAGCCAAATGGCCAGCAGACAAAGGGGACGCAACAAGACAATACTGCGCAAGACAATTACGGCCCAAGCTGGCAACGCAGCAGTCATGCGATCCCAGCGATCAATGTAAATGGCGATGCTGAACGCGGAGACCAAAAAGCAAAAAATCAGAAACGGGCTCAGCCCACCGCCTCTCTGAATTGGACCAGTCATGCTCAATGCCTAACGAGCTAAGCCAGCGATGGCAAGCTTGTGGGGGGCGACTAGACCGCCTATGACTTTCCTTTTGATGTGCTCATGGAACGAAGCGCGAGCGCCTAGAATCTTCGACCGCCGGTTCGTATATTGAGATGGCCTGCACAGGATGTCCACGCGGTTTCCTTCTACTTTTCCCGTTGCTGCGGAATTTTTTGTGATGACCGGGGCGATTTGTCCCGGGTGGTCAAAAGGGGATCGGGGTTCGCCAGTGTGGGCATCCAGGAAAAAGCAGGCTCATTCAGCCAGGGCAGGAGAACGCACCGAGGACTGGCACCAGCCTGGGTGGAAAGGAGCACGTTGCCGGCTCAACCACGGTCAGGAAGCAGCACACCGGCGGAGATTGCTTCAATGGTCCCAAAGGAGGGAATTGAACCCCCGACCAAAGGCTTATGAGTCCTCTGCTCTACCCCTGAGCTACTCTGGCAACCGGGGCCGGGATTCTTTGCGGAGCGCGGCGGTGTGTCAATGATTTCTAAGGCACGCCGCGAGGTTCGGGCGCAGGACAGAATTCTTCGGCTAGGCCGCCAGGGGTAGGGAGTCGTTGCGAGCGGCATGGGCATTGAGCCGCTGTTTCCAAAATTGGTCGAGGCGACGGCTGGCGTGGATGCAGCGCAAGGCCACAGCCCTTTGGGCTGTTACGCTCCCGGGAAGAGTTGACCGGTGCAGCCCAATCCAGGATAAACAAGAAGTCTCTAATGATGAGCGTTCCGCCAACAAGCTCAAGGTTCTGCGTCATTCTCCTTTGCTTGATGGCGATCACGTCGAGGGCGGCCGAGGGCCCCGGCGAAGCAACGTCACCCCGCGGCTCCGCATCCGCGACTCCCTCCGCCCACTGGTCGCTCCAGCCACTGCGTCGCCCCACACCGCCGTCCGTCCAGCCGCGCGCCTGGGTGAAGAGCCCGATTGATGCGTTTATCCTGGCTCAGCTCGAGCAGCATCAGATGTCCCCCAGCCCGCCCGCCGCCAGATATTCACTCCTGCGCCGAGTCACCTTTGATCTCACCGGGTTGCCGCCGACGCCAGAGGAGGCGCAACGTTTCCTAAACGATCCTTCGCCCGACGCCTATGAGCGTCTCGTGGATCGGCTCCTGGCCAGTCCCCGTTACGGCGAACGTTGGGCCCGCCATTGGATGGATGCGGTGCATTTCGCGGAAACTCACGGCCATGATCAGGACCGGATTCGCACCAATGCCTGGCCTTACCGCGACTATCTGATTGGCTCCTTTAACCAGGACAAACCTTACGCCCGCTTCATCGAGGAACAACTTGCCGGCGATGTGCTCTTCGCCAACGATCCCCAAGCCACCGTCGCTCTCGGGTTTATCGCGGCCGGGCCGTGGGACGAAAGTTCGTTGCGCGACATTCGTGAAGACACCCTGGATCGTCAGATCGCCCGCTACCTGGACCGCGACGACATGGTCGCCACGACGATGTCCACTTTCGTCAGCACGACCGCTCATTGCGCCCGCTGTCACGATCATAAATTCGATCCGTTTCCCCAACAGGATTATTACAGCCTCCAGGCGGTCTTCGCCGGGGTTGACCGCGCCGAGCGCGTGTTCGATCCGGATCCGCGCGCGCACGCGAGACGCCAGGAATTGCTGAAGCGCAAACGCGCCGCTGACCGTCGCGATCCAGAACTCATGGCGTCGCTTCTGACTCCGGCCGTGCAGACTGAGCTATTCAGCACGCTGGCCAGCCTTGGCCAGGAGACCATCGACTGGATCCCGTTGACCTCCGCTTCGGCCACGTCGTCCAATGGCACGGTCTTGACCGCGCAATCGGACGGTTCGTTCCTGGCCAGCGGACCGCGGCCGGAAAAGGATGTCTATGTGGTCACGGCGCCGGTGGCGCGTCCGGGTATCACCGGCGTGCGCCTGGAAGTGTTGCCCGATGATAGCTTGCCCCATCATGGTCCGGGCCGCCAAGACAACGGCAATTTGCACCTCAACGAGTTCAAGGTTTTCATCCAGCCCCAGACCTCCACCGGAGACACCTCCTCCTGGACCCGAATGTCGCTGCAACATCCGAGCGCCGATTTTAATCAGGACGGCTGGACGGTTAGGCACGCGATTGATGAAAAGATCCAAACCGCCTGGGGGATCTACCCGCAGGTCGGACAGAAACACATGGCGGTGTTTGAAGTCGCGCCGCCCTCGGCCGGTTCAGCGGTGAGTAACCAAACCGCGGCCCCCACCAGTCGTGCGTCGAGCGCATCGGATCTTTCCACGCTCCGCTTCGATCTGGAGCAAGCTCATGGCGGAGGACATCTGATCGGGCGCTTTCGTCTTTCTGTCACTTATTCCCAACCTCCCATCCGGGTGAGTCTCGTGCCGGAGGCGTTGGCGGCCATTCTACGCGTTCCCGCGGGAGAACGCACCCCAGACCAGCAACGCGAACTCGCCTGGCACGCGTTGAAGATTCACCTGGAGAAACAGCTCGCCGCTCTCGGGCCGCCACACCTCATCTATGCCGGAGCCAGCGATTTCATTCCGGACGGCAGTTTGGTGCCGGTCAAAGCGCCTCGGGCCGTGCACCTGCTGAAGCGTGGAGATATCAACCGGCCGGAGGACGAAGCGCATCCCGGCGCGTGGTCGGCGGTGTCCGCCTTGCCCAGCCGCTTCCAAATCCCCGACGGCGCGGACGAAGGCCATCGTCGGGCCGCTCTGGCGCAGTGGATTTCTGATGCGCGCAATCCGCTGACTTGGCGTTCGATTGTCAACCGGGTTTGGCAGCATCACTTTGGGGCCGGGTTGGTGGAAACCATCAATGACTTTGGGCGAATGGGCGGCCACCCATCCCATCCCGAGCTGTTGGATTGGCTGGCCGGCTGGTTCCAGGAACACGACGGTTCCTTCAAGGCGCTGCATCGGCTCATCCTCAACAGCGCGGTCTATCAGCAATCCTCCGTGGCCCGGGCTGATTATGCGCGGCAGGATGCGGATGATCGTTTGCTCTGGCGCATGAACCGCAGCCGGCTCGATGCCGAATCGGTGCACGACGCCCTCTTGCAAATCACCGCCCGGCTCGATCTCACCATGGGCGGACCGTCTGACCGTCAGTTTGCGCTCAGTCCCGGGATTCATGTGACGCCCGTGGTGGATTATGGGAAGTTTGATGTGGACAGTCCCGAAGGCCGGCGTCGCAGCGTTTATCGGTTCCTGTTCCGCACGTTGCCGGATCCTTTCATGGATTCGCTGGATTGCCCGGAGGGTTCGCAATTGGCGCCCACCCGCGGGGCGTCCGTGACCGCCTTGCAGGCCTTGTCGATGCTCAACAACCCGTTCGTGGTCCGCCAAAGCCAGCACCTGGCCGAACGCGTCGCCCAGCAGAGCAACTCGCTCCCAGAACAGATCCGGGCCGCTTGTGAGTTGGTTCTGGGCCGCACGCCAACTTCAGCGGAGAAGGACGAATTCCTCGCCTATGCGCGGCAGCATGGCTTGGCCAACCTTTGTCATCTCTTCTTCAACAGCAATGAATTCATCTTTGTGGAATAGATCGGACCGCGGCTGGCGGCCGGCATTTCTGGCAACGCCCATGCGTTGCACGCGAAAACTGACGCTACAACTTATGAGCGCACGCGGGATACCTTGGCGCGCCATTCGGAGCGATCGCCGACTTAGTCTGCTGTGGAAAACCGGCGCAGCACTCCTCCTTCTGCTAGCGTTGCTCCTGGCCGGCTGTGCCTCGGCGCCGGTGGCCCAACCGCCGGGCGCTTCCGAACCTTTCGCGCAGGAGATTAATCAATTCCTGGCTTCCGACCGCACCAACCCGCCTCCCAAACACGGCATCCTCTTCATCGGCAGTTCAAGCATTCGCTTGTGGAAGACGTTGGCGGAAGATTTTCCCAGGAAGCCTGTGTTTAACCGCGGCTTTGGCGGCTCACAGCTCATCGACTCGGTTCATTATGCTGATCTGATTATCCTCCCGTACCGGCCGAAGCGGGTTGTGATCTATGCCGGCGGCAATGACATCAATGCCGGCAAATCGCCTGAGCTAGTGTTCGCTGACTTTCAGCAGTTGGTGACCAAGATCCGGACGCGTCTGCCGCAAGCCGAGATCAATTACATCTCGATCGCTCCCAACCCGGCCCGCTGGGCGCAAGCCGACAAAATCCGGGCGGCCAACCGCCTGATCGAAGAGTACGCCCGGCGCCATTCCAAGATCACGTATATCGACGTCTTCTCCCATATGCTGGGCGCGGATGGACAGCCCAAACCAGATATTTATGTGGACGATCGACTGCACATGAATGAAAAAGGTTACGCGCTGTGGAAACAGTTGGTCGGGCCCTATTTGAACTGAACGCAAAGCCGGATGCCGTACCCCCAGCCATCTCCCAGCACTGCGGACCTCTTCCAGGTGGCAGCGCCGGGCTATCATCCTTTTTCGCCGCGCACGCGGCGTCCACTCCGCATTCTCATTTCCTGCTGCATTCTTATTAGCCAACCATGGATTAACCAAGGCGCGGCCGCGCCCGCCAAGGAAACGGCCGGCACTCCTGCGCATTGGGCCTTCATCCCTCCTGTGCGCCCCGTCGTGCCGCATCTGCCACCGCCGCCACCGCCGCCGCCGTCGGCCGACGCTCGCCTCGGGACCTCGAACCAGCCGAACCAGCCGACGATCATCGCGCCCGTGAATCCCATCGATGCGTTCATTCGGGCCCGGCTCGAGCAGGAACATCTCGCTCCCTCGCCGGAAGCCGACCGCCTCACGCTGGTTCGCCGAGTGGCCCTGGATCTAACCGGGCTGCCTCTCCCGCCCGCCGCAGTGACGCTGGTGTTGAACGATTCGCGTCCCGACGCTTATGAACGATTGGTGGACCGCCTGCTGGCCTCGCCGCATTATGGCGAACGCTGGGGACGACATTGGCTGGACGTGGCTCGCTATGCCGACTCGAATGGCTACAGCATCGATGCCCCGCGTTCGGTCTGGAAGTACCGCGATTGGGTCATCCAGGCTCTGAACTCCGATCTGCCGTACGACCAATTCGTGATCGAACAGCTCGCCGGCGATTTGCTGCCTAATGCGACTCTCGATCAGCAGATCGCCACCGGGTTTCAGCGTAATACGCAGATCAATCAGGAAGGAGGGATCGATCCCGAACAATTCCGGGTCGAATCCATCATCGATCGCGTCAACACCACCGGCACCGCGTTCCTCGGATTAACCGTGGGTTGTGCTCAATGTCACGATCACAAATTCGATCCCATCAGCCAGCGCGATTATTACCGCTTGTTTGCCTTCTTCAACAGCAGCATCGAAGACGGCCACGGCAAAAGCGCCCCGGAAGGCATGCTCGAGGTCCCGGGCGTTTTCGTGGCCGAGGACGCGCTGGCCAAAGATATCGCCGAAGCCCAGGGCGACCTCGGCCGGTACCTCGATAACAAGGGCAGCCTTGTGACCGAATGGGAAAACACTCTTACCCCCAGCCAACGCGAGCAACTGCCCCCAGAGGCGCGCAGCGCCCTGGGCCTTTTGTGGCCGCAGCGAACCACCGCCCAAAAACGCGCTGCCTATTCCGTCTTCAGCCCTGAGGACCGCGACTTCAAGGCCCGCGTCAACAGGTTGGCCAAACTCGAAAAGCGCGAGCCCAAGCCTGTGACGACCCTGGTCATGAAGGAACAAGCGCAACCGCGCGACACCTTCGTCTTCATCAAGGGCGATTTTACTCGCCCGAGTGAGCGCGTGACGCCGGGAGTGATCGAGGCCTTGCACCCGCTCTCACGCGCGGGCAACGGGGCGCCCTCGGCCCGCGCCGGAGCCACTGCCCTGAATGCCGTGTTGCTGGAACATCAGACCACCAATGAATCGGCTTCTGCCGGCAGTTCCCGGCTGACACGATTGGACCTGGCCCGTTGGCTGGTCTCATCGGAGAATCCGCTGCTGGCCCGCGTCGCCGTCAATCGCGTCTGGCAACAATACTTCGGGCGCGGCCTGGTGGAGACCGAGAATGACTTCGGTACGCAGGGGACTCCGCCCAGCCACCCGGAGTTGCTCGATTGGCTTGCCTGCGAATTGATGAAGCCCAGTTGCGCATCCGCATCGAGCAGTGTTCCCGTCGGCGCGTGGAGTCTGAAACATTTACATCGGCTCATCGTAACCTCCGCAACGTACCGTCAATCATCGCGGATTCGCCCTGACTTGGCGGCCGCCGATCCCAATAACCGGTGGCTGGGCCGCCAGGCGCGATTGCGGCTCGACGCGGAGATCGTGCGGGATGTCGGCTTGGCCGCCAGCGGTCTGCTGGCCCCCAAGATTGGCGGCCCGAGCGTGTTTCCCCCGCAACCCGACGGCGTCATGCGTTTGGGCCAACTCAAACGCGATTGGAATGTGAGCACCGGCGCGGATCGTTATCGCCGCGGTCTGTATACGCATCTGTGGCGCGCCACACCGTACCCGGGCCATTCCGTCTTCGATGCGCCTGATGCCTTCAGCACCTGCACTCGGCGCATCCGTTCGAATACGCCACTGCAGGCCCTCACCTTGCTCAATGACGAGGTGTTTGTGGAATTCGCTCGCGCTCTAGCCGGACGCGTATTGCGCGAAGGGCCTTCGTCTGACCCGGGCCGCCTTGAACTGGCGTTTCGTTTGTGCCTGGGCCGGCTTCCCAGTGCGAACGAATCCAAGCGCCTGCTTGAACTGCTCGCCGCAGAACTCAATCACCTGCCGGAGCCATCAGACTCCACGTCACCCGGAGACCGCCGCGCGCCCGCCGCTCCCGACTCCCGCCTGGCTGGCGCTTGGACTACCATCGCCAGAGTGTTGCTGAACCTGGACGAAACCATCACCCGCGAATGAATTTCGGAGAGATGACCCCACTCCAGCACATTACCCGACGCCATTTCTTCAGCCGTTGCGGGATCGGGCTGGGGTCAATCGCGTTTTCGACGTTGTTGAGTGATGTGCTGCGTGGGCAGGACGCCGAGGAGCTGCCTGCTCCGATGGCGCCGAAAGCACCGCGTCTTCGTGCCCGTGCCCGCAATGTCATTTACCTTTTCATGGCGGGCGGCCCATCGCAGCTGGAGTTATTCGATTACAAACCCAAGCTGATCGCGCTTAACGGTCAACCGATCCCCACCTCGTTCATCGAAGGCAAACGCTTCGCCTTCATGACCAGCAGCCATGGCACCAAACTGCTGGGCACTCGGCGCGCCTTCCGCCAGCACGGCAACGCCGGCATGTGGGTGTCAGAATTGTTTCCCCACACCGCCACCATCGTGGACAAGGCCTGCTTCATTCGCTCTTGCGCCACCAACCTCTTTAATCACGCGCCGGCCAAGCTGTTCATGAACACAGGCTCCGGCCAGTTCGGGCGGCCCAGTCTGGGTTCGTGGGTGACCTACGGCATCGGCAGTGAATCGCAGAACTTGCCTGGTTTTGTCGTTTTGCAAAGCGGCCCGCGCGGGCCGCGGGGTGGCGCGGTCAATTGGGCGAGCGGCTTCCTTCCCACCACCTACCAGGGGGTGCCCCTCCGCAGCCAGGGCGATCCCATCCTGGACATTGCGAATCCGAGCGATGTCTCTCCCGCACGCCAACGGCGCACCCTGGATGCGATCCGCGATTTGAACCTGGCGCGCCTGGTGGAAACGGGAGACCCGGAAATTGCCACGCGCCTTTCCGCTTATGAGATGGCTTACCGCATGCAATCAAGCGCTCCGGAATTGATCGACCTTTCCGGCGAAAGCCCGGCCACTCTCCGGCTCTATGGGGTGGAAAAGGATCAGCCTTCCTTTGCGCGCAATTGTTTATTGGCCCGGCGCCTCGTCGAACGCGGCGTGCGTTTCGTGCAGCTTTATCACACCAATTGGGACAGCCATGGCGGCCCCGGCGAGAATTTGCAATCGGATTTCGAAAAAGTCTGTCGCGATGTAGATCAAGCCCAAGCCGCGCTGGTGCATGACCTCCAATCGCGCGGACTGCTGGCTGACACGCTGGTCATCTGGGGCGGCGAATTCGGCCGCACCCCCATGGGCGAGAATCGTGATACCACCGGCCGCAATCATCACATCGATGCATTCACCATGTGGATGGCCGGCGGCGGAGTGAAGCCAGGGGTCATCCTCGGCCAAAC
This sequence comes from Verrucomicrobiia bacterium, assembly GCA_035577805.1. Taxonomy (GTDB): domain Bacteria; phylum Verrucomicrobiota; class Verrucomicrobiia; order Limisphaerales; family JADJPG01; genus DATLUX01. The sequence goes on along the minus strand of DATLUX010000634.1, from coordinate 61,905 downwards.
CGACGAACTCGGGTTCAACGCGGTGGAAGACCGGGCGCATGTTCATGATCTGCACGCAACCATCCTCTACCTGCTTGGACTCGATCACCTGAAGCTCACCTTCCGCTTTCAAGGTCGCGATTTTCGGTTGACGGACGTTCAGGGGGACCTTCTCACGAAACTGCTCGCGTAAGGTTCGCGCGTTGGAGGCGTTCGCTCTCCATGAACAGACCCGCTCAGGTAGCAGCCGACGTAAGGAGGCTCACTCTATCCCAACGCGTTCGTCGGAAAAAAGATCAGAGCCCTTCGACACGCTCAGGGTGTACCTCGTGACCTCGGCTGCTACGTGAGATTGGTGGGTTCATGGTCCCAAGGCGCCTCCGAAAGTTGGAGGTGTTCGCTCTCTATGAACCTGACCTTCGGGAACTCGAAATTCTTGGCCTTCTCACCCCTCACCCCGGCCCCATCAGAAACGGCTCGCTGAATCGCATCCATCCGCGCACGATGCCGTTATGTTCCCCGTTTCCTTGGCACCTCCGCACTGGCTCTGGCTTTTCTGTTCTGTTTGTTTCCTGTGTGGATCAGGAGCCGTTCGGCCAACCGCGGCCGCCACGCCGAACATCACCCTGGTCTTGCGCGATCAAGCCAGTGGCGAGCCGATGCCCGGACGGTTCCATGTGCGGGATGCCGCAGGCAAAGTCCACCGCCCCGATCAACACCCGTTTTGGTTCGACCATTTCGTCTGCAACGGCACCGCGCAGCTGACGTTGGCTCCAGGCGAGTATAGCTTCGAAGCCGAGCGCGGCCCCGAGTTCAGCGCGGTCACCGGTCGATTTAACGTCCCTGCCTCGGGCACCACCAACCTGATCGTCACCCTCCGGCGTATCGCCGATCTCGCGGCGGAACATTGGTGGTCCGGCGAAACGCATATTCATCGCAATATCGCGGACGTTGAATTGTTGATGCGGGCGGAAGATCTCCATGTTGGTCAGGTCATCACCTGGTGGAACAAGGTGAACCTATGGACCAACCAACCCCTGCCCGCCACGCGCCCGATCCGTTTTGATGGTGATCGGTTCTATGAACCTGTCGGCGGCGAGGATGAACGCGATGGAGGCGCCCTGTTATTCTTCAACTTGCCCGCCCCGCTGCAGATCCGCGATGGAACCCGGCACTTCCCGTCATCCGCCCAATACGCGCAACGAGCGCTGGCGCAGCCCGGCGCGTGGATTGATATCGAGAAACCGTTTTGGTGGGATGCGCCGATGTGGGTGGCGCTCGGGCTTGGCCACACGATCGGCATCGCCAACAATCATCAGAACCGCAGCGGCATGATGGACAACGAAGCCTGGGGCCACCCGCGAGACCGCGCCAAGTATCCTGGCCCCGAAGGCAACGGCTGGTGGACCCAGCAGATCTATTATCATCTGTTAAACTGCGGCCTGCGTTTGCCGCCCAGTGCCGGAAGCGCCAGCGGCGTCTTGCCGAATCCCGTGGGTTACAACCGCGTCTACGTGCAGGTGGAAGGCGAATTGACTTACGAAAAATGGTGCGAAGGCTTGCGCGCCGGGCGCAGCTTCGCGGGCAATGGGCCTCTGCTCCGTTGCCAAGCCAACCGCCAATGGCCGGGCCACGTCTTCCGTTCCGAAGGCCCGCTCCAAATTCAGATCGATGGCCAACTCGACTCGCGCGATCCCATCCGCTCAGTCGAACTGGCACAGAACGGGCGGGTTGAACGGATCACGTTGCCGGCACGCTTCACGGTCGTAGAGAGCGGCTGGTTCCTGGTCCGAGCTGTGACCGCGCTGACCAACACTTTCCGGTTCGCCTCCACTGCGCCGTGGTATGTCGAGCTGGGTCATCAACCCATGCGCCCGCGTCGTGCCTCAGCCGAGTTCTTCGTCGATTGGTGTCGCGAGCGAATGCAGAAGCTCGAGGCGCTTGCTGAAATTGATCCGGGCCAAAAGGCTGCCTTGATGGAGCCATGGCAGAAAGCCCTCGGCTTCTGGCAGGGCAAAGCGTCTCAAGCCGGGGTCCGCGTCCAAGGCGAAATCATCGACGTCATCATCGGCCAGATCTTGCCCGCCCGCCTTTACATCCAGGATCAACTGGGCCACTCGTTCTTCGCAGAGTCAGCCGGGCCCAACGGCACTGCAGTCCGTTATGATCGCCAGAATTGGATCAATGCCAGATCCGTGGAACGCCATACGACGCTGTCGGCGCATCCGTTTCAGGTGGAGTTGCCGCCGGGCACCTACACCTTCCTGGCCGAACGCGGCAAGGAATACCTGTCGCGCCCAGCCACGCTCACGATCAGCAACGAGCCGGCGCACATCCGATTGCCGCTGACGCGCTGGGGCAACCTGGCCGAGCGAGGCTGGTACTCAGGCGAGCTCCACACGCACCGGGAGCCCGCGGATTTGCCCAACCTCATGCTCGCAGAGGATCTCAATGTGACCCTGCCCCTGGTCCAGTGGACGACCACAGACGATATTCCTCCCAATCGCGGCGCGAAAAATGTCTCAGGCGATCTGCCAGCCGCGCCGATCGCGATTGATCCCACGCACGTGTATTATCCGCGCAACACCGAGTACGAAATCTTCACCACCGCAAAAAAGCAACATACGCTGGGCGCGTTGTTCATCATCCATCATCAGACTTTTTGGGACATTCCCACTTTCCCCTTGCGGCGCCTGGCCGAACGCGCGCGTGCCGAGGGCGCTTTGCTGGATCTGGACAAACACAATTGGGAATGGTCCATGGCTATCGTGCCGATCCTGAAACCAGACTTGTTCGAGTTGGCCAACAACCATCATTGGCGCACGGAATTTGGGATCACCAACTGGGCCGTGCCCGCCCCGGCCTGGATGCAAATCGACAACGGCAGCAATAACGAACGCAATTGGGCGCTCTACGGTTTTCAGAATTATTACGCGTTGCTGAACTGCGGCTTCCGACTGCGTCCCAGTGCCGGCACGGCCAACGGCGTCCATCCTGTGCCGCTGGGATTCTCGCGCGTTTACGTCCACCTCGATGGTCCCTTCAGTTTCGAGGCGTGGATGCGTGGCTTGAATCAGGGCCGCAGCTTCGTCACGACAGGCCCCATGCTGTTGGTCACCTTCAATGGCCAGGACCCGGGCTACCGCGCGGAGCGTCCCGAGCCCACTCCGTTTTCAGTCGAGATTGCCGGCACGGTCCTGAGCGAGTCGCCAGTGAGCTTCGTGGAGATTATCGTGGACGGTCAGGTCCTGACTACCGAGCGGCTGGCGCCAGATAAAACTCCCGTGGGATCATACACGACGAGTTTCCGACTAAAGCCCACCTTGCGCGGCACCACCTGGCTGGCCGCCCGTTGCTGGGAGGAAGGCTCGGGCGGCCGCGTCCGCTTTGCCCATACCGGCCCTGTTTTCTTTGATGTCCGAGGCGACCCTCCCCGGCCGAGGCGCGTCGAGATCGAATGGTTAATCGAACGCGTGCGCCGGGAGATCGCCCGCAGCGAACCGCTTCTGTCAGCTGAAGCACGCGCGGAATATCAAGAAGCCCTCCGAACCTACGAGGCCCTCGCCCAAACCGCCCGTTGACCCGCGGATGCGCACAGATATGGAGACCAGAGATAAGCGGAGATGGAAGTGGCCCGCAGATTCACCCAGATTCAGGCAGAGGGAAAGTAAGCCCTGGTTGCTGAAGCGATGTCTTGTTGGCTATGGGCGATTGGCTATGAGCTGTTGGCTACTGTCAGTTGTGAGCGTCCGGCAAGGCGTGACTTGACGAAGCCCATCGCATCACGGGTAATGAGCGGGACATGACCAATCTCACCCGAGCCATGCGAGACCTTTCCGGGAGGCGCTTTTGGTGAATCAACCGAGACTCAGTGGTTTCCTGGCGGCCGCGCATACGCCGTTTCATCCTGATGGCGGCCTGGATGTGAGTGCGGTTGAAAAACAAGCTGCCCACCTGCTGGCCCACCAGGTTCCTGGGGTCTTCATCATGGGCACCACGGGCGAATGTCATTCCCTGTCGCGAGAAGAGCGCTTGGCCTTGATCGAACGCTGGATGGCCGTCACCCGAAATACAGTCTTACCAGTCGTCGTGCACGTTGGCGCCAATTGCCTCGGCGACGCCCAAGCCCTGGCCGCCGCCGCCCAACAACAAGGTGCGGCCGGCATCGCCGCCCTACCTCCCAGTTATTACAAACCCGCCGACGTAAGCACCCTGGTCGCCTGCATGGCCGAAATCGCGGCCGCCGCACCCAAAACGCCATTTTATTACTACGACATTCCTGCGATGACCGGGGTCGATCTGCCGATGGCGGAATTTCTCGAACGCGGTGCCGAGCGCATCCCGACGCTGGCCGGGCTCAAGTTCAGTAATTCCGACTTGATGACCCTGCAACGTTGCCTGCGGGTGGAGCGCGGCCGCTTCGCCGTGTTCTGGGGCAGCGACGAGTCGCTGCTGGCCGCGCTGGCTTTGGGCGCCACCGTGGCGGTGGGCAGCACCTACAACTTTGCCGCGCCCATTTACCATCGTTTGCTCAAAGCGCACACGACGGGCGACCACGCCGCGGCGCAGGAAGAGCAGTTCCGCAGCGTGCGTTTGGTGGAATGTCTGGCCGCAACGCCCGGCGGATTCCTGAGTGCCTCCAAGGCTTTGATGGGCCTGTTGCGGGTGCCGCTCGGCCCGGTCCGTCTGCCTCTGGTCAATCTCACCCCGGAACAAGTTGACCAGCTGCGCAGGCAACTCGAGGCGCTTGGGTTCTTCGAGTGGATCAGCCGCTGAGGCAATGCCCATCCGGCGAAGAGCCCGAACCACCCCTGCGCGGGCACCAAAATCAGTCTATGAAATACTCCTACGAAGAGCTGGCCGGGATGATTGATCATTCGCTGCTTCATCCCACCATGACCGATCAGGAACTGGAAGAGGGCTGTCGTATTGCGGTTCGATACGGAGTGGCGTCGGTTTGCATCAAACCTTATGCGGTGGCGAAGGCAGCCGAATGGTTGCGCGGCAGCAAGGTCGCGGTCGGTGCCGTCATTGGTTTTCCCCACGGCCACAGCACCACCGAATCCAAACGCTACGAAACGCAGCTGGCTTGTCGCGACGGAGCCGTCGAGATCGACATGGTGATCAACATCGGTAAGCTCCTTAGCGGCGACTGGGACTTTGTGGAACGCGACGTGCAAGCTGTTTGCGACGAAGCTCATCAGCGCCGCGCGAAAGTGAAGGTCATCTTCGAAAACGATTACCTCGAGAAAGGAGGCGCCGGCCTCAGTAGTGATGATCTCAAACGGAAACTCTGCCAGATCTGTGAACGCGCAGGCGCTGATTGGGTCAAGACCTCCACCGGCTATGGCTTCGTGAAAGGCAAAGACGGACAATACAACTACCGCGGGGCCACCGAACATGACCTCCAGCTCATGCGCGAAGCCTGTTCGCCCAAAGTTCAGGTCAAAGCTGCAGGCGGCGTGCGCGATCTCGACGGCTTGATCCTGGTCCGGGATTTGGGTTGCACACGCTGCGGGGCCAGCGCCACCGTGGCCATGTTGGAGGAATACAAACGGCGCGCCGCCGCAGAAGAAGATACTCCCGTCGAGCCCGGCCGAGCCCGGCTGGGCGCGGGCGACTATTGAGGAAGGGCCTTCCGATTGCCAATTTTCGATTTTCAATTTTTCAATTTCCAATTATCGATCACTGCCCAATGGCAGCCCAATTGAAGATCGAAAATCGAAAATCTAAGTGATCCCTCCTGAACATTTCGAATTCTGCCCGCGTTGCGGCCAGCCTCGGGAACGACAGGCCCCGCGCCAGCCGTTTCACTGCGGCCATTGCGGCTTTCACTTCTATTTCAACCCAGCCCCGGCCGTGGCCGCCGTGCTCCTCGGCCCGGAGGATCGCGCATTGTTCATCCGGCGGGCCAAAGAGCCCGCGCAGGGAAAGCTGGCGGTGCCAGGGGGCTTCGTCGACATCGGGGAAACCGCCGAGGAGGCTTTGCGCCGTGAGATCCGCGAGGAGGTCAACCTCGAGGTGGGTCCCCTGGAATTTCTCTGCAGCGCTCCGAACCAATACCACTACCGCGGGGTCACGTATCCGGTCTTGGATTTTGCCTTTGTCACGCGCGCCCGCACGCTGGAAGGGATCGCGGCCTTGGACGGCGTGGCCAGTTATGTATGGGTGGAACCGGCGAAGGTGGACCTGAACGAACTGGCCTTTCCATCCATCCGGCTGGCCGTGCAGGCCTACAACGCGCAGCACGTTCCGTGAAAGACCCGGCGCAAAGAACATTGCCCTACGCATTGCGCCAAGTATAAACGGCGGCATGAAGTTAGGGTCCTGTAACACGAAGAACGAACTCCTGAAGGCGTGGGTGGCGGAGATGGCGGAATTATGCCAGCCCGATCGGGTGTTTTGGTGCGACGGCAGCGAAGAGGAACGGCAGCATCTGACGGAGGAAGCGCTCAGGTCAGGCGTGTTGGTACAATTAGATCAGCAGAAGTGGCCTGGATGCTATTATCATCGATCGCACCCGAACGACGTCGCCCGGGTCGAGCAATGCACTTACATCTGCACGCCGACCCGGGAAGAGGCAGGGCCGACCAACAACTGGGAACACCCGGACCGGATGTACGAGCGGCTTTATGGTCTGGCCAAAGGCGGCATGAAAGGGCGCACGATGTATGTGGTTCCTTATCTCATGGGGCCAGTCGGGTCCAAGCTTTCCAAATGCGGCATTGAACTCACCGATTCCATCTACGTGGTGCTCAACATGCGCATCATGACCCGCATGGGATTGGTCGCCCTCGAGCAACTCGGCCTCCGCAAGGACTTTAACCGGGGCCTGCATTGCCTGCTGGATGTCAACCCCGAACGCCGTTACATCGCCCATTTCCCTCACGATAACACCATCATCTCGGTCGGCTCCGGTTACGGGGGCAACGTGTTATTGGGCAAAAAGTGTCTGGCCTTGCGCATCGGCTCGTATCTTGGGCGTCAGGAAGGCTGGCTGGCCGAACACATGCTGATTCTGGGAGTGGAATCGCCGGCCGGAGAAAAATCGTTCTTTGCCGCCGCTTTCCCCAGCGCCTGTGGAAAAACCAACTTCGCCATGATGGTTCCGCCCAAGCATTTTGCGGGGTGGAAGATCTGGACGGTGGGAGACGACATCGCCTGGATGAAACCCGGAGCCGACGGACGCCTCTATGCCATCAACCCGGAGTCGGGCTATTTCGGCGTCGTCCCCGGCACCAATACGCGCTCCAACCCGAACGCGATGAAAATCATCGAGCGCGACACCATCTTCACCAATGTGGGATTGACCGCCGACGGCGACGTGTGGTGGGAAGGCAAGGACGGGCCGCCGCAGGAATGTCTGGATTGGCGCGGACAACGTTGGACGCCGGCATCGCCGGAGAAATGCGCGCATCCCAACAGCCGGTTTACGGCGCCCATGCGCAACAATCCGGCGCTGGCCCCGGAAGTCGAGCATCCGGACGGAGTGCCCATCACGGCGCTCATCTTTGGCGGGCGCCGTGCCACCACGTTGCCTTTGGTTTTTCAGGCCTTCAACTGGATCCACGGCGTCTACGTGGGCGCCATGATGGGCTCGGAGATGACCGCCGCCGCCGTCGGCGGACGCGGCCAGGTCCGCCGCGATCCCATGGCCATGCTGCCCTTCTGCGGCTATAACATGGGCGATTATTTCCGGCATTGGATCCGGATGCGGCGCCATTTAAAAATCATCCCCCGCATCTTCGCGGTGAATTGGTTCCGGAAGGATCATCAAGGCGCGTTTCTTTGGCCCGGGTTCGGTGAGAATATGCGCGTTCTGAAATGGATCTTCGACCGGTGCCACGGCCGGGCGGGCGCAGATGAAACGCCACTGGGCTGGGTGCCGCGGGCCAAGGACTTCGACTTGTCGGGCATGGATAACTTTTCCCCGGACCGATTTAATGAAGCTCAATCTATTTCCATCGAGGAATGGAAAAAAGAGATCCTGGAGGAAGACGAGCTCATGTTTCAACTGCACGATTCCATGCCCAAGGAATTGATCTTCCAGCGCGAACTGCTCGTGGCCAGGTTGTAAACCTCCTCCCCGTAGCAGCCGAGGCTTGCCCGCCGTAGCCCGTAGGGCGCAGGCGGGTCACGAGGCTCTGATCCCCCGTCCCCTCCCCGCAGCCAGCGTCCGGTTCCATCCGGAATGAGCCCGCTTCCGTCGTGGCTGCTTACTTCGCGTGATGCTCATGCTCGCCGACGGGGGCCGCCGGCAAGGAAAATTGCGGGTGTTCCGCCAGGTAGCCGTCCACGTCCCGAGTCACGATCAGCTGGCCCCACATGACCATCCAATGGTTAGGGTACGTGCACACGTATTCGTAATTACCCGTTTCGTTGGGAGCTGTTAAATTCAGTTTGACCCGCTGCCCCGCCTCCACGAGCTTCGTCGCCGCGAGGATGTCGGGCGTGTTCGGAATATAAGCCCGGCCCCGCGCATCCAATTCCTCCGGTTTCATCACCGCGGCCAGGTTCGCCACCGTCTCCCGTGTGCCAGGCCGCACGACCGCCAGGTTGTGCGGCATGAAATCATCATTCTCGAGAACCATTTCGAAGGGTTTGCCCGCCTCCACCACCAGACGCGGTGTGTCGTAGCGCATCTGCTCGCGCACCGTGCGGATCACGAAGAGCGGCACGCGCATCTGGCGCAGCTCCTGGCGCGCGGCGGCGGCTTCCGCGGACGGCAGGTACCCGGCCAGATCGCCGGCGAACTGGACGGTCTCGACGAAGTCCTGGGCCGTCCGGGCATCCGCGGGCACATCCTTGGCCCAGGCGACCAGAGCCGTCGCTGCGACCGCAGCGTCGGCGTTGGGCCAGGCGCTGCGGGGCAACACGCGCAGACCCTGCGCGGCGGCCGTGACTTCGTCGCGTTTGGCGATGAGACTCGCCAAAGCAGCAAAGGTGGCGGCCTGATCGCGAGGCATGCTGACGGCGGCGCGGATGGCAGCGCGGCGCAAGCCGCCGAGGCGGTTGCCATTGCCCAGCAGCAGGCGCGCGCTGGGAGCCGGCGCGGGATTGCCGGCTTTCCTGAATACTGGCTGGCGGGCCTGATCCAGCACGGTCAGCGTGTAACCCTCCAAACGGTTGCCTAAATCGGCTTCCGTCCGGTTCCAGATCACGACCGCATCGATGGTTTGTTCACTGCCGAGGTCCAGTTCCCACCACGGTTCGCGTTCGTTTTCCTGCGTGTGCGTCTGCGTCCCCGATCCGTAACTGCCAGCCGTTCGCCCGTCGATGGCTCGCGAGGCATCGCCGCCGTTGGACACGCTGGATTGCCGCGCTTTGCCTTGCAGCGCGATGTTGCGGTCTCCGCTGAAGACCTGCACTTCGGCCAAGGTCAGCGTGCCGCGGCGCGGCAACTCGACACGCACGTAGCGGCCGGTGGTGGATTTGAGTTCGGCAGGATTGGTCCGGAACTCGGCCGGAACACCGGCCAAGAGCGGAGCGACCTTCCCGTAGGCCTGGCTGCGGAAGTCCGGATCCAGGATCAGCGGAATGCCGGAGAGCAGCTCGGTGAGAGCGGCAAGTGAACTGGATGCTTCCTTCCAGACCCGATCGAAGGAACCGTCGGCGACGGCCAGCGCGGCCCAAGCCGGGGCGCGCAGCGAGGAGACCCCGTTGGGCTGGGCGTAGCGGGCGAGGCGGTCGCGAACAGTTTTCAAGTCGGACCCTGGCTGCATGGGCAGGAGCCGAGCCAAGTTAAACGCTCCCGGGCCGTCGCCTGGCGCCGAGGCATCGAGCGCGGCCAGCAGTTCCGTGATGCGCGTGGTCTTGCGTTCCTGAGCGAGCGCGTCGAGCGCCTCAACGCGGGTGGCATCCAGCACATCCGGCCGGGTGAGCATGGCCAAAAGCACGCCTGAGGTGCGCGGCAGCTTCAGCAATTCGGCGGTGCTGACATTTCGAATCAGATGATTGACGCCGGCAGGATTGTCGGCCGCGATCGGCTGGCCTTCCGCAATCGCCTTGCGCCACCACGGTTCGAGCTGGCGCAATGTCTCCTTCAACGTGTAGTCAATGTAATAGTCCGTGGAGTGTTTCAGTGCAGCCAAGGCCACATCCGCCGCAGAGGCGACGCGGAAGAAACTCGCCGCCCGGACCGCTTCGAGGCGGACCCGCGGATGTTCATCATCGGCTTGCTGGCGCAGCAACGCCAACGCATCCGGAACGCGCTCGCGCCAATAACACAGCACGCGCGTGGCAGCCGCTCGGGCATGATAATCCGGGGAGTGCAGCATTTTTCTGAGTAACTCCAGGTCGACGACGTTGTGCCATTGATGAACCCAAAGCGCCTCGGTGAGATGATGTTCGTAAGCCGGATCGCGGCGATCCAGCGAGGTCGCCCATTTGCCGACCGCGGCCATCACCTTGGCCGAATCCCGTGCCCCAAGCTCGACCTTGGCCAGTTCGCGGATTTGGTTTTCGGGTTCCTTGAGCAAATCGAGCAGGGCCGGAATCGGGGCCCCATCGATGCGCGGCCAGGGCGTGAGCGGCCGCCCTTCGTAAGTCAGGCGGTAGATTCGGCCATGCAAATGATCGCGGTTCGGATCCCGAATGTGATGCTGCATGTGACCAATGATGGGGTTGTGCCAATCACAAAAATAAAGCGCCCCGTCCGAGCCGACGCTAATGGCAATCGGCCGGAAATTGGGGTCACTCGAGGAAACGATATCTTCCAGCCGTTCGCCTTTGAGACCGGACCCATCTTCGCTCACCTTCACCCGGTAGATGCCCTGGAAACCGATGACATTAATGTTGAGGAAATTTCCCTGGAATTCCTCCGGGAAATGGCGACTGGTCAACAAACCAGTGGCGGGACACGGACGGGAGGGCCGGTTCCAGAATTGTTTCATGCCCGGATGTTTCGCCGGATAATCCAAAAACCCGCTAAAAGCCGGCCCGAAGAAACTCTCGTTGCCGGTCGCGTCCGTGATGAGGTCGTTGCCCCAATAATCAAAAACGCGCCCATGCGGATTGGCGAATCCGTAGGACACGTAGGTTTCGAATTTGCCTGTGCGCGGTTCAAAGCGATAAATGCCGGCGTCGTTATTGCGGACGGGCCCGTAAGCGGTCTCGACCTGGGTGCGATGAAACACGCCGTCGCTCAAATAGACGGCCCCGCCGGGCTCCAGACAGATGGCGTTGGCGGTGTGATGCGAATCGGCCGAATCCATGCCCATCAGGATGCGTTCCTTCCAGTCGGCTTTGCCGTCGCCATTGGTATCGCGCACGAACCAAAGATCCGGCGCCTGCATCACCAGGACGCCGTCCTTGTAGAATTGGAACCCGGTCGGCGCATTTAAATCATCGAGGAAATGGATGCATTTATCGGCTTTCCCGTCGTGGTTGGTGTCTTCGAAGATCAGGATGCTGTCTCCCACTTTGCTGGTGGGGGTGCGCTCGGGGTAATTGGGCCATGCGGCTACCCAAAGGCGCCCCTTGGTGTCCCACGCCATCTGCACCGGCTTAATCAGTTCGGGAAACTGTTCTTCGCTGGCAAACAGGTTGATCTTCATCCCCGAATGCACCGTCATCCGTGAGATGGCTTCTTCACCACCGAGAAAGGTGTGGGTCTCGTCCGGGTTCGGCCCGGGTTTGTTGGAGCGCAGCTTCGTCACCTCCGGCAGATTGGAATCGTCGACCTGATCATCCTTGCCGTTGGCCGCCGCCCAGACGCGCTGGTCGCGATTGGCCGTGAGAACATCGCGTTGCGACATCTCTTCCTGCATGACCTGGTAATTGGAGATCTTGGGCCCGCCTTTCCCGGACTCGAAGATGAGTTTGGAGCGCCCTCCGTAAACGTTGTAGCCGTCAATGGTCCGGTAGCGCGCATGCCATTCGGCATTCTTCTCGTTGACCGCCGCGCGCAGTTTCTCCCGGTTACCACCGGGCGGCGACTGGTTGAAAAGGGCCTTGAAAAGCAGCGGCGCCAAAAGCTTGTCCCCTTCCTCCGTCAGAAAGATCCCGTTCGCGGTCAACGACCGTCCGCGCCTGGCCGCGGCCGCAAAAAGCTCCTGAGACGGTTTCAGCAGGTCCACGAACTGCACGCCGTTGGCTTTGGCCACATCAGCCATCGCGGCCGCGTAATCGCTCAAGGCCGCGTTGCGTGCCGCAGGATCAGGAAAATTGGCGTCCTGATGTTTCTCCGCCGCGATCGGAGAAAACAGCACGACTCGCGGCGGCCCTTTGCCCGAGTAATTATTGGCCCGCAGATCCTTTAGGTACTTATCCAAATCCTTCCGGAACTGTTCGATCCCAGCGTAACCCTTGAAGGATTCGTTGAAACCGAAGAAGGCCAGGACCACGTCCGCTTTCACCCGAGTCAACCACTCGTCCGGCGAACCGAAGTTCTCCGAGCGATGGCGGATCACAACCTCATCGCCGGCAACGGCCAGGTTGCGCACGACCAGGTTATCCTTGGGAAACTGGGCCTGCAGCAACGTCTCCAGGTAACCAAAGTGTTGCATGCGATCGGCCACCGCTCCACCCACAATAGCGATATGATCGCCCGGCTTAAGCTCCAGGCCAGCCGGTTGTTGCGCACGGACCGGCAACAGGACGGCGGCGCTCAACGACCAGAAGAATACAAAAGATCTCAAGTTCATCGCGTGAGGCTTTGTCTATGCCAGCATTGGGTGAGGATGGGAAGCACGGAGATCGGAAAAGGGAGCCGAGAAAGCGGAAAGCGGCCTGCCACGGCGTAGCCCGCAGGGCGAAGCCGGGAAACGGGAAACGAGGAACCAGCAACCGGCAACCAGGAACCGGGAACCAGCAACCGGGAACCAGGAACGGGCCCTGGCCCGACGTTAGTTGGTGGAATCTCCGCGGAGCCCTTTGCGGGCTTGAAATGGGGGTTCGGGACGGCGCGGGCGTTGGCGCATCAACTCTTCCATCCGCTGGCGCTGCTCCGGGGTGAGCTGGCCACGGATATCTTCGCGCATCTGCCGGAATACGTCCTGGATATCGGGCTCGAACAGAACGAAGAAGTCGGCAATGCGCTCGCGGCCATCGCGGATGATGCGATCGATCTGGGCGCGTTGGTCGGGCGTGAGGCCTTGGAGTTGATCGGTCACACGGCGCAAGGCCTCAAAGCGGGCCGGGAACATCTGATGCGCTGGAGGGGGCGCCACCGACCGCGTGGTCTGCCTGACCAGCAGACCGCCGGTCATCACGCCGGCGGCGAAAATGACCAGTGTAGCTAGAACGACCAGGATGACTCGGCGCGTGCTCACCAGTTGGGTTCGCCGTCGGTCGAAACGAGGATGGTTTGTTCCAGATCATGGCAGAAACTTGCGCCCAACTCGGGTTCATTGGCGGGCAGGGTGGTCCAAACTCCCAACATGATCGCGATGGCGGCGCAAACACCCGCGCTGCACCAGAGGGCCCGCACCCAGCCAGCCCATTCATCCGGAGCCGGCAACGAAGGCAAACGCGCCAGGATCCGCTTCTCGAAGGCATACGGCACGTGGTCACTGGGCGGATTGGCCCGAGCTACCGCGATGAGCTTTTTGTGAAGATCGTCCAGATTCATACTCATACAAACCAACTCCCGGGCAGACGCTCCGGAACTCGTTACGGTTACAGATACTTGTCCTGGGCAATTCGACGCAGGCATTTTTTCATCTCGGCCCGGGCCCGAAAAGCCCGAACTTTAACCAGCGAGATCGACCAGCCAGTCAGTTGCGAGATCTCTTTGACCGAACGGTCTTCGATCTCCAGCAAGGTGATGATCAGGCGCGCCGCCGGGCTGAGCATGTCCAGCACCCGCCCGACAAGCTTTCGGGCCGCGTCGCTTTCTTCGTCGCTGTCTTCAGGCGAGGCCATGACCCGTTCCAGCCAATCGTTCTCCGGAGTCGTCAGGTCCGTGAAGGTCGCTTCGCGGCTGCGTTGATGTTCCCGCAGGAAATCGTAACAGGTCCGCACCGCCAGACGCATCAGCCAATGCTCGAACGGAGCCTCGCCTCGGAAAGTGGCCAGCCTCTGGTAAGCCTTAATCCACACTTCCTGAACGATGTCCTCGACTTCGCTTTCCCGGCGGGCGTAACGGCGGGCGGTGGCAAATACTCTAGAGGTGTGACGCGCAATCAACTCCTCAAAACGCGGGATATCCCCGCGCAACACCGCCGCGATCACCTCAGCGTCGGACGGTTCGGTGGCCATCCGCATCACCGCGTCGCAGGCGGAGTCCGGGGCGCGGCTGGCGAAAGGGCCGCCGGCTCGTTGGTGGAGGCTCCGGGCCGCAACTGCCCCGGAGCAGCCGGGTCAGGGGGAGTGGACGGACTCGCTTTGTGGTTGGTGTCTCCGGAGGGATTGTCCAGACGCCTGGGCGGGGGTAACCCCGCAAAAGGCGCCGCCCGGCGCGGCCCCAGCACAGTCCCCTGCTCCAGTCGCGTCGCCATTTCTTCCATCCGATGCAGGCGCCGCTCTTCCACATCGGTCAGGCTGCCTTCAGCTTTTTTGGCGCGCAGCTGGGAGATCTGGGACGCGACCCGTTCCTTCATCTGTTTGCGTTTGGTTTCGCGTTCCTCCGGGGTCAGGATCCGGAACTGGGGCGGGACTTCCTCCAAGCGCCGTCGAAACTCCTGAATCCGTTCCTCCCGTTGTTCTGGGGGCAGCTTGCGCAGTTCTTCGCGGAAACTTTCCCATTCCGAGCGGTTGGTTCCAGCCGGGCGTTTTTCGCGGAATTCACGGAAGAGTTTCTGACGTTCCTCCGGAGACAAACTGCGGAAGCGCTCGCGGAGTTCCTGGATATTAGGACGCGGCCGAGGCGGTTGCAGTTCCTCTTCTGCGGCGCGCACAGACCATCCCAAGGGCAGCGACAGACTCAAGAGCAAGCCCATCGGCAGGCACACGGTGAAGAACCTGGCGAGCGTCGCCCTGGCCATCACTCCCGCCCGCGCCCTCGTGTTCCCGCCGGCCATCCAACTCCGCAACGTCATCTTATTCATCACATACCTTTTGCTTCGCGTTCCGGCCGGCACGTTACCGCCCCGAGGCTGAGACGCGTGCTCCCCGCCCAGGGTTACAGGTAGTCTAACGGCAGAACGGTCGGCAGCTCAATCCTCGTGTGAGGTCGACATCCACCAGGAAGGCTTCCAGGCTTCCAGGCAGGCTTCCCACCGGGGAGGCTTCCGGGAACTCCGGCAAGCTGGGCGAGCGGCACGAACGAGCGTTAGGACCGAGTGATACGCAGTAGTGTCTCGATCTCGATCGAGAATTTGTTGATGACGTCGGCGATTTTCGGGGGTTGTTCAGCCAACGTGGCGCACATGCGACCCGTCGAGTCCGGGTTAAACTTGATCAGCTCGGCCGCCGCTACCACCAGGGAAAGGTGGTTGTTCACGTCGTGGCGCAACGCAGTGAGTTTCTTGTTCAACTCGTCAACTTGCTCCACGGAAAGGGTTACCGGGCTGGTCGGCAGCGACATGGGCGAAGGGTGAACCATCTACTCGCCTGAAAGCAAGTGGGTTTCGGTGGAGGGGTCAGGTGTCCGGTACCGCTTACCGATCGACCTCACCCAGGACGATATCCACGCTCCCAAGGATCACCACGACATCCGCCACCGAATGGCCCAGGCACATATCCTCCAGAATGGTCAGGTTGATGAGGCTCGGGGGCCGCACCCGGTAGCGGTACGGGTTGGGAGTGCCGTCACTGATTAGATAGAATCCCAATTCGCCTTTGGGAGCCTCGATCCGGCCATACGCTTCGCCGGCTTTGGGCCGGAACCCGCGCAGTTTGGCTTTGGGGTCGACGATCGGGCCTTCGGGGATGTCTTGCAATGCCTGCCGAAGGATCGGCAAGGACTCCCGCATCTCCAGGATCCGGATCATATAACGATCATACACATCCCCGTGATCGCCCAAGGGGACGCGGAACGGGAACCGTTCATAAATCCCATAGCGATCGACCTTGCGAATGTCGTAGTCGACGCCGGCGGCCCGGAGCATCGGGCCGGTGACGCCCGCGTCAATGGCCAACTCACGGGGCAAACGTCCCACGCCCTGGGTGCGTGCCAGCAAAATCTCGTTGGTGGTCAGAAGATTCTCGTACTCGTCGAGAAACTTCGGGTAGCCCTCGACCACCTGGCGCGCCTCTTCCAGCCAACCGGGCGGCAAATCCACCCGGCAGCCGCCGAAGCGCATGTAATTGCACATCATCCGCGCGCCCGTCAGGCTCTCGAACAGATCCAGGATCTTCTCCCGCTCCCGAAAGGCGTACATCAACGGGGTGCCGAGCGCGCCCATGTCCATCAACAGGAACCCGACCAGGCACGTGTGATTCTGTAACCGGGTTAACTCCGCCGTGATCACGCGAAGGTATTCGGCTCGCTCCGGCACCGCCAAGCCCGCCAACTTCTCCACCGCCAATGCGTAAGCCCAGTTGTTGGTCAGCGAACAAAAGTAATCCAGCCGATCGGTGTAAGGCATCGATCCCAGATAACTGGTGTTCTCGGCGATCTTTTCATGGTTCCGATGCAAATAACCAAACACCGGCTTGAGTTTGACCACCGTTTCCCCATCCAAGACCACATCCATCCGAAAGACCCCGTGCGTCGACGGATGATGCGGCCCCATCGCCACTTCCAGTAAATCGCCCGAGATTTCGCCGTTGGGCAAAGTCTTGGGCACAATCTCAAATTGTGCCGTGGACGACGATGGCGCGGAGGATGTATCGGCAGAAACCATGGGCTGGAGTCTGTTCGCTTCGCGGCCCGCAGGCAATCAAAACAGTGCCCAGTGCCCAGTGCGCAGTGCGTAATTCCCAGTGGCACGGGTGCGCAGTGCCCACAGTCATCCCACAGCGTTCGCAGAGGTACTTAAAACGTTCAAGAACCTTGCGAAGTTTTGCGCTTCACTCCTAAACGAGTTTTATGTTTTGAACCGAGCGCACAACCCGAAGGGTTGCAGGAAATAGCCGGGGGTTGAGGAGTTCCGCGTCAGCGGAACGACGATACCCCCTGGAAAAAAGGAAGCGGTCTCGATCCCAGAGGGATCGCAGGGTCGCGGTAGAGAAGTCACGCGCCGAACAGGCCACCCAGATGAATTTGACGAATTGTCGCCCGCACATGGTAACCTGCATAACGTCCCACGACGCACTCCGCATCAAACGTGCCATTGCCCACGAGTACTGGGTCCAGTATTTGTAGCACATGAAGCCTGGAGTCTTGACATGGATTGTGCCTGCCATCCTCTGCGGCGCGCTGAGCAACGCGGCGGCTCAAGGCAAAGTGGATTTCCGGAACGGTGGTATTTTATTCGCGACACCAGCCGACCGAAACGTGTACGGCTTGGACGGTGGGGGAGCCTGGGAAGCAAACTGGTGCGTCCAACTCTATTATCGGGCGGGAGCGAGCCAGGGCGTTGATGCACAGGGTGTGCTGATCAATGCTACGGAAGTTCGTGGTGCTCCTGTTCGTTTCCGCGGGACTCCCTCTCTTTTCCCAGGGCGGTGGGCCACTCAGACCGGCACAACGCCCTACCGGGTGTTGGATGGCATAAGCGAAGGTCAGACGGCTACCCTCCAAGTCCGAGCTTGGGATCTGAACCTGTTCCACAGTTATAATGAGGCAGTAGGTCTCGGTGGAGTGACCGGCCACTCGGTCGCGTTCAATTACACCGTGCCCCCAACCAATGCACCAGAAAACGCCTTCTACATGGAAGGATTCCGCGCCTTCCAACTCCAGCCGGGAACACCGGGCACGGACACCTACGTCACGGAACACCCCGATTTGGGCGGACCGACTTCAACGCACGGTTTGGATACCAATCTCTTTGCCAACAGCGCGGCCGGCTATCTCAGTTATCCGCTCATTCGCTTTGATCTCGGCGCCGCGTCGTTCCGGGGCAGGAAGGTCATAGGTCAGCCTCAGTTTCAGGTGGCGTTTTCAGCGCGCCAACCCCCAAGCAGCTTCGCCGTTCATCCAATTCTGGTGCCTTGGGACGCAAGCTCCGTTTCGTATGACACATTTGGCGCCATGCCTGGGGTTCAGTTCGAGGCCGACGTTGGGCCAGCCATCACGGCCACACAGCTGCCAACAGTCGACTACCGAATCTCTGCCACGTTGCCGGCGGCCTTGGTCCAGGCCTGGATTGATAATCCCGCCGTCAATTACGGTCTCCTCGTTAGCAACCTCGCCACGAACCTGGCCGGAGCCGTCCGGTTCGCGTCCTTTGAAAGTCAACCTAAACCGGTGCTGATTCTCGCATTCGAGCCCAAGCCCGGTCCAACCATCACCATCGACGTATCGGAGGTGCGCATCTGTTGGAAGTCGGAACCCGGCGCCACTCATCAACTGCAATATCGATCCGAGTTGACCGCCAACCAGTGGGTTGATCTCGGGTCACCCCTCGCCGGCGATGGCACCACGAACTGCGTGGCCCAACCCGTTACGACCCCGGCTCGATTTTATCGCGTCCTGACTACACGGTGAGCGCGCGGGAACAACCTCTCGACATGGCACCTGTCCGGACTGCTGCCTCAATAGGCTATGTAAATTCGCGCAGAATAGACATCAAAGCCGGTATCCGGATTGTCGAAAATATCGGAATTATCTCCCCAGGCTGCTCACGTCGCTGCCCCACTGGTTTGCCACTGCAATGTCGGAAAACCCGTCTCGGTCAAAATCCCCGATGGCCAATGCCCGCGGTCCATTACCTGCGCTGACTGATACAGGCGTGGCAAAGTTCCCCAGGCTCCCGGAAGCCAAGAGGATGCTGAGTGTTCCAGAACACCGGTCTAACGATGAAGAGGCCCAGGCCCGCTCTCCGTTTGCCTCCAAGTCGCTGGTGAGTTATTCAGTGATTATGAACTTCATGATCTTGAGCTGGATTACACTCGCCCTCCTCGCCGGCGCTCTGACGAGCGCTTCCGCCCAAGGGAAAGTGGACTTCCGGAACTCCGGCATCGATTTCGCAACCGAAGCAGATCGAAATGTGTATGATTTGGACGGGGAAGGCGTCTACGGAAGCAAATGGTGCGTCCAACTCTATTATCGGGCGGGGGCCAATCAGGGGGTCGATCCGCAGGGCGTGCTGACCAACGCGACCGAGGTTCGCGGTGAGCCTGTCCGCTTCCGTTCGACACCCTCTTTCCGCGGTTGGTGGGCTATTCCGACAGGCACGAGTCCCTATCGCGAGTTGGACGGGGTGAGCGAGGGACAGACGGCTACCCTTCAAGTTCGGGCCTGGGATTGTAGCCTCTTCCACACCTATGATGAAGCTGTCGCTCATAGTGGAATAACGGGACGGTCTGCCCCGTTCAACTACACGGCCCCGCCCACCAACGCGCCGCAAAACGCTTTCTATATGGAAGGGTTCCGTGCTTTCCAACTCCAACCGGTTGAAGGTGGCCCCGCTCTCACGATTGAAGTGTCGAAAGTCCGCATGTGCTGGGAATCGGTACTTGGAGCGACGCATCAACTCCAATACCGCTCTGAGTTAACGGGTGGCCGATGGCTCAATCTCGGAGAACCGATGGTGGGCGATGGCACCACAATGTGTGTTGAACAACCGGTGGACAATCCAGCCCGCTTTTACCGGATTCTGACCACGCGTTGAAGACGCCACATTAACCGGTGGCTGGTGGTAGGCGGCAGCAACGCACACGACCGGGGCCGCCGGAAGGTCGGGAGTAACGCCGGCATTGGTTGGGCTCGCATTCGCTATTCCGCACTCTGCACTCCGCACTCCGAAATTCCGCACTCAAATGCGCTCGCCTCCGGGATGACCGGAGGCGAGGCGTGGTCGTTGGGCTGCGGACTGGGACTGGCTACTTAATTAGACGGAAGAATGTATTGCCGGGTCCGAGCGTAACGCTGGCATAGTTGTTTTCGGCGCCCGCCACGGCGGTCCAATTCGCAGTTGCGGGGTCCAAGGTGGGCGATGATTGCAAGGTGTAACCGGACACGGAAGTCGGCCAGAGGAGGATGAAGCGATTCTCGAGTTTCCCCACCGCCAGGCGCGGCGGTGTTTCCACGGAAATCACCGCCGGAATGCCTTCGGGCTGCGGGCCGCCCAAGGCCTGCATTTCCGCGTTCGACAACGGGCGCGAATGGATCTGGATGCTATTGACGTACATGACCCGACGTTCGTCTTGATCGCCATCGCCGAATAGGATCGACGTGGGCAGCAGTGTGCGGCGTGGCGTATCCAGACCGGCGCCCGCCGTCCAGTTGTCCTGGAAGATCCCGTCGACATATTTCACCACCACGGGAGGCGTGGCGGCCATGTTGTAGGCGGCGGCGAACCGGTGCCAGGCGCCAGCGGTGAATTGGCCGGTCCCATTATAGCCGCCGGCACCCTGGCCGAACTCGTTGCCCTGCCAGAACAGGTCTCCGTCATCGGTGTTGTTCAAGGAACTCATCTGGAGGAAGGAAGCCGCGCCAGGTCCGGCCGGGTCCACATACACATCCATCACCAAGGTGAACTGATTGACCTTGGTTCCGCCGCCATTGGGCGCGATCCGGTGATTCATGACATAGCCGACAGTGTTGGTTAGATCACCGGGCACGCGCATCACTCTGGCGGGGACGCCATTGATGTCAGGAACTCCAAGCGTGGTGGTATCCCCAAATTGCGTCAAAGAAGCCGTCAGTCCGGCGCCATCCGGATCGAAATAAGTCAGAGGCGCGCCAATCGTGGCCGAGAGGTCACCGCGTTCAAAGTCCCACTGACCGCTGACGCTGCTGGCCGGCAGAACCACCGGGATCCCGCCGGCTTGGGGACCGCCCAAGGCGGTCATCTCAGCGTCGCTCATCCTGTAGGGCCGAATCTGAATGCTGCTGACGTACATGGCCCGGCGTTCATCCTGGTCCCCGTCGCCGAAGAGGATGGCAGTAGGTAAGAGGGCGCGGCGGGGATTGTCCAACCCCTGATTGGCGGTCCATTCGTCTTGCTTGATGCCATCGACGTATTTGACCACGACAGGAGGCGTAGCCGCTTCGTCGTAAGCAGCTGCAAAACGATGCCAAGCGCCGGCCGTGAACTGCCCGGTGCCATTGTAACCGCCGCCGCCCTGGCCGAACTGGTTGCCCTGCCAGAACAGATCGCCATCGTCCGTGTTATTGAGCGAACTAATTTGCAGAAAGGCCGCCGCGCCGGGGCCCGTGGGGTCCACATAGACATCCATGATGAGTGTGTATTGGTTAACCCGCGTGCCGCCACCGTTTGGCGCAATCCCGTGGGTCATGACATAGCCTACAGTGTTGGTTAATTCACCAGGCACACGCATAAGCTTGACCGGCACACCATCGATATCCGAAATACCAAACGTGGTGGTGTCACCGAACTGGGTCAGCGAAGCCGTCAAGCCCGCGCCATCCGGATCGAAGTAGACCAGCGGCTTGCCGATCGTGGCGGAGAGGTCCCCGCGTTCGAAGTCCCACTGGCCGGCCACTTTGGGTTGCGCGAGCGTTTCCGGGATACCTAAGCTATCGGGTCCGCCCAACGCCACCATCTCGGCATCGCTCAGTTTGCCGGACCGAATCTGGATACTGTTCACGTACATCACCCGACGCTCGTCCTGGTCGCCATCCCCAAACAGAATGGCGCTCGGCAGGAGAGCCCGGCGCGGGTTATCCAGGCCCTGATTGGCAGTCCAATCGTCTTGCTTGATCCCGTCGACGTACTTGGTCACCACGGGAGGATTGGCCGCTTCATCGTAGGCCGCCGCGAACCGATGCCACGCGCCGGCGGTAAACTGGCCGGTGCCGTTGTAGCCGCCGCCGCCTTGACCAAACTGGTTCCCTTGCCAAAACAGGTCGCCGTCGTCGGTATTGTTCAAAGAGCTGATCTGAAGGAAAGCAGCCGCCCCGGGGCCGGTCGTGTCGACGAAGACATCCATGATCAAGGTGTATTGGTTCACGCGCGTGCCGCCGCCGTTGGGAGCAATGCCGTGATGCATCACGTAGCCGATGCTATTAGTCAGATCGCCGGGCACCCGCATGACGATCGCCGGCTGGCCGTTGATATCTGAGATCGCAAAATCACGAGTGGTTCCAAATTGCGTTTTGGAAGCCGTCTCACCCGCGGGACCACCGAAGTATTCCAGACCGGTTCCCACGGTGGCCCGCAGGTCGCCGTAGTCAAAGTCCCATTGGCCGGTCACCACGGTGGTTGGCCCTCCGGTAGTCACGATCTGGAAGCTCCAGGAATTGGTGGCTTTGAGGCCGGTGTTATCGTCGTATTCGACGCGCACCGTATTGTTAATCTCGGGGCGCGTCGCATTGGGGGTGTAAGTGAGCGTGAGGGTGTTGCCGCTCCGAACGATGTTCTGGGCGGTCACCTGGGCATTATTGAGATAGAGCTTAACCGACGCGTCGGCCAGCGGGGTTAGCCCGTCTTTGAGCACCACCACGATGGGATCGCTGGCCGCGATGCCCGAGACATCAGGCAACGGGCTCACTTCCGCCACATAAGGGCCATTGGCTTGGGGCCTGGCCAGCTTGCGATAAGACACGATGGAATCAAACGGAAACGCCGGGTCGTTAATCAGTTTGATCGCGCCGGTATTGGTGTCGAGGGAGAAGAACTGCAGGTTGGCGCCCAGCCCGGTCTGCCAATAAACGATGCGGAACGGATAGGTGCCATCCACCGGCACATCGAACGTGAAATAATTGGTGTTTTGGACGTTGCCCGCGAAGGGCGGAGCGAAGCGCTCGTATTCACCGACCTCGGTGCCAAAGAAATTGCGCGGGTTCACTCCACAGCTCACCACGTAAGAGTCGTCGTTATTCACGTCGGTCCGGTCAGCGGCGACGCTCATCCCCAGGGTGTAGCGACCGGCCGCCAGCTCCAGGAACCCAACCGCCTCGACGGCGAAGTAATCGTTGTGCCCGCCACTGCCGGGAATGCCCGGAAACATGGAGGCGTTGAAGCCCTGCACGGGCTGGCCAGTCAACTCGAAGCTGATCGCGTCGCTGTAGTAGCTTCCATCCGCGTTGGGTCCCGGCAGCGCCTCGTTGGCTACCAGTTCACCATGATCAAGCAGCGTGCCGTTGAGCTGTTGGATCGCGCGAATGTAGGAATTGGCGATCTGATTGGTGTTGGGCGCCTGCACGGTGCGCACCACAAACCCTAATTCATTCGGGTCCCCCGCTCCGAAGGGCGCGGCTGCTTCCGCGGGAAGCACAGGGATGGCCGCCCGAGTCGGCGTGGCAGAGGCGAAGACCGCGAGAACGACACCATAGGCAAGGAGTCTGGGAGCTTTCATACGATGGAAGGAAACGACGATGGGAGCAATGGGTTTACGATCTTGAAGTCGCTGAGGTTGTATCAGTCGAAATGCGGCAGAGTCAACGAGAATGACACCGAAAAGGGGTAAAAACATTTGCCATTCGCAGGCCCACGCCTCCAGCAAACCAGGAACGGTCGCGAGAAGTTTTTTGACAGAACGAATGGATTTCACACAATCCTGCCCCGTGAACCATCGTCTCGCTGCAACCCGGGAGATCAGCACCCCTGGACCTGCTCTCGACCGGGTCTCGTCACCGCGGCCGCCTGGGCGCGTCGAGAAGTGGAGGCTGACCCTTGGTCTCATTTGGATCACGGTGGCTTTCCTCACGGCCCAGCGTGCGCTGGCCCTCGATGATTATCAATTGGGTCCCGATTCCACCAGCCAGGTCGGTGTCCCCCGCGGCGAACTCTCCCGTCATTCCTTTGCCAGCAGCAAAATCTTTCCAGGCACGACGCGCGACTACTGGATTTATGTGCCTCAGCAATACGAGGCGACGAAGCCGGCCTGCTTGATGGTGTTTCAAGATGGCCAGACTTACGCCCACAGTAACGGCTTGTTCCGGGCTCCGACCGTTTTCGACAATCTCATCCACAAAAAGGAAATGCCCGTCGCCATCGGTTTGTTTGTCAACCCGGGCGAGGTGCGCCCCGCGGAGTCGGGACAAACTGCGCGCAGCAACCGAAGTTTTGAATATGATTCACTGGGCGACCTCTACGCACGCTTCCTCACCGAGGAGATGCTGCCCGAGGTGGCCAAGAAGTACAACATTACCAGCGATCCCACGGGACGCGCCATCGCCGGGATCAGTTCGGGCGGGATTTGCGCCTGGACTGTCGCCTGGGAACGCCCTGACGCATTTCGCAAGGTGCTCAGTCACGTCGGGAGTTTTACGAACATCCGCGGCGGCCATGTTTATCCGGCCTTGATCCGTAAGACGGAGAAAAAACCGATTCGAGTGTTCCTGCAGGATGGGGCCAACGACCTGGATAATCTTCATGGCAACTGGCCGTTGGCCAATCAGGAGATGGCGGCAGCCCTCAAATTCATGGGATATGACTACAAGTTCGAGTTCGGCGATGGCGGCCACAATGGCATCCACGGAGGCGCGTTGCTGCCCGATTCCCTGCGCTGGTTATGGCGGGATTACCCCAACTAACATGATCCACAACCCAACGAACGAAGCTCGCAACACGAGCTATTGCAGAGTCAGGGCCGCGGCACGGTCGCTTTTCGTGTTGTTCGTGTCCCTCGTGTTCGCCTTGTTCCAAACGTCCCTAACCGCCCAGAATCTGGCCGGCGACATGGCCCTGTCCAAAGTTCTGATCGAGGGCGAAGATTGGCAGATGGTGGCGGAGGGATTTGGCTTTACGGACGCTGCCTGCACGGATGACGAAGGCAACTTTTACTTCATGGACCTGGGGAAAGGCACCGCCATCCAAAAAATCTCGACTGCTGGCCAAGTCAGCGCGTTCCTCGAAGGCGTGCCCAAGTGTAGCGGTTTGAAGTTTGGGCCGGATGGCCGTCTTTATGCCTGCACCCAAGGCCCTACTGGAAATCTGGCCGGGACGGCTAAGAAACAAGTGGTGGCGCTGGAAGTGCCTTCGGGAAAGCTCACCGTTCTGGCGGATGACGTGCAGCCCAACGACCTGGTCGTGTCCCACAAAGGCTACGTTTATTTTACTGAAACCGGCAAAGGCCAGGTCACGATCGTCGATGCCCAGGGACATGTCCGCGTCGGAGCCACCGGAATCAACGCCCCCAATGGCATCACCCTTTCTCCCGATCAAGGCACCCTGGCGGTCTCGGAATTCCGCGGAGCGGCGGTGTGGGTCTATCGCATCCTGGCCGATGGCAGTCTGGACGTCGGCGCGCCTTACATGACCCTGCGCGTCCCGGTCGGAAAAACGGACAGTGGCGGGGATGGTTCCACTACGGATTCAGCTGGGCGTTATTATGTGACCAGCCATCTGGGGATTCAGATGTTCGATGCCACCGGACGTCTGGGCGGGGTGATGGAGAAGCCGTCGGCCAAAGGTTGCGTGAGTGTGGCGTTTGCCGGCGCCGGTCACGGTTATCTCTACGCGTGCGCCTCGGATCGGATCTATCGTCGCAAACTTCAGGCCAAAGGCGTGCTGTTCTTTAAGGCGCCACCCGCGCGGCCGTAGTTCTGGTTCCCGGTTCCTGGTTCCTGGTTGCTGGTTCCTGGTTGCTGGTTCCTGGTTGCTGGTTCCTGGTTCCTCGCAGGCCGCTTTCCGCTTTTCCTGATCTATTCCTCGAGCATGTTCCACCAATTGCCGATGACGGAATTGCTCCCCAGCTGTTGTTCGTGGACCTGTCGCAACAGTGCTTTACCGCCGCGCCGCTGCAGTTCGCGTCCGACGATCTCGGCGGCGCGTGCACGTTGTTCGTAGGTTTTGAAGTAGGCCGGCAGGAGGGGCTCACGACTCTCCAAGGAGGCCCAGGAGATCTCTTCGCTGGCCGAGATCACTTCCTTCACGACTTCGATCAATTCGTCTTGATTCAACAACTTTGGATCGTTCACCAGCCGCGGATGCTGATCGGCATTGACCAGCGCTTGTTCCATCTGCTGCACAGCCGCTTCGGGCGTGGCCGGCCCGGCCGCGGCCCGCCGAGTCGAAAGCGGGTCGCCGATCTTACGCATGGCCAACTGAGCAGCATGACGTAAATGGTCCAAGGCCGCCTGACGATCGGGCGTGGTCTCGTCCCGCAGTTGCAAAGTCTGCACGAGTACCCAAACCGCCCGCGCATCCTTGAGTTGGCCCAAAGCGGTGGCGGCCGCCGTGCGCACCGCGTAAACATCGTCCGTCTGCAAGATCTGGATGAGCGGTTCCACGGCGCGTTCATCCCGCAATTCTCCGAGGGCAATCGTAGCGGCGCGGCGCGCCACGCCATTGCCGGTCTTGAGCATGTCCAGAAGGGGCCCCACGGCGGCCGGGCCATAAGCCAGCAACGCATCGGTCGCCGCCTGGCTCACGTCGTCCTGTCCTAACATCGCGGCCAGGACGGGCAAGGCCCGTTCCGCGCGCAGCTTGCCCAGTTCGCGCGCGGCGCTGCGGGCCACACCATCTCCCCGGCTCAACGCTCGAGTCAGCAATTCGATGGCTTTGTCGGTGCCAATCCGGCCTAACTCGATCACCGCCGCGTAGGCTTCCTGGGCATTGCCCTTGGCCTTCAAGGCGCTGGCCAGGTTCATCATTTTTAACGCCTGAAACATATGCGCGACAACCCATCTTAGCTCAGGCACCATACCTTGGCCAGAAATCAGCCGGCTGCATGACAGCCTTGATTGCTTGAAGACAAAGTTCCTGACCGCCCCGCCCTTATCTGCGTTTATCTGCGTGAAATCTGCGGGCCCATCCCTATCCGCGTTCGTCCGCGGGCACAACGGAGGTTTGCATTTCCCTTCGAGTTCAGCTATTCGGTCCGGTTTACGCAACCTGTTACTCAGGATGAAGACGGTGCCATCCAGGATGGAAGTGCACGCAGGATCCAGGCGAGCCCGGTTCCGGCGCCTGCTGCTCATAGCGCTGTGGTTTCACCTGACGGGCCTGCTGCCGGCCGCCCCGCTGCAATTCAATCGCGACATCCGCCCGATCCTGTCCGACAACTGTTTCGCTTGCCACGGACCGGACAGTGCGGCGCGCAAAGCCAAGCTGCGTCTGGATCATCGGGGTTTGGCGCTGGCGGGCGGCAAATCCGGGATGCCGGCGGTGGTGCCGACCGATCCGGGCAAGAGCGAGTTGATCCGGCGGATTACCAGCAAGGATCCAGAGGAACTGATGCCTCCGCCCAAATCTGGAAAACAACTCACAGCGGCCCAGATCGCCATGCTAAAAACATGGATCACGGAAGGAGCGGAATACCAAGGACACTGGGCCTTTGCGCCACCAGCGCAGGTGAAGCCGCCTGACCTGTCGGCCACGGGCGAAGCAGCCGGCAAACCCCTTCACCCCATCGACGCCTTCATCCGCGCGCGCCTGCAACAGGAGCATTTGGCGTTTTCACTGCCGGCGCCGCCTGCCACCCTGATCCGCCGGGTGTCCTTGGATCTGACCGGCCTGCCGCCTACCCCGGCGGAGGTGTCAGCATTCGAGCGAGACTGCGCGATCGCGGCGGATGCCGCCTACGCAGAGTTAGTGGAACGTCTGCTCAGCTCACCCCGTTTCGGCGAACAGATGGCAGCGCGCTGGCTGGACCTGGCGCGTTATGCGGACACCAGCGGTTTCCAGGGGGACCCTTTGCGCACCATGTGGCGCTGGCGCGATTACGTGATCGATTCCTTCAATCACAACAAACCCTTTGATCGGTTCACGCTGGAGCAAATCGCCGGGGATCTGCTGCCGGACGCCACGTTGGAGACCCGGCTGGCCACCGGTTTTCATCGCAATCATCGCGTGAACACCGAGTTCGGCGCAATCGAGGAGGAATGGAAAGTCGAGAACGTCATCGACCGGGTTGAAACCTTCAGCGCCACCTGGCTCGCCCTAACGGCCGGTTGCGGCCGATGCCATGATCATAAATATGATCCAATCTCGCAGCGCGAATTTTATCAGCTCTTCGCTTTCTTCAATCACGTGCCGGAACGTGGGGTTTACTGGGACGTCTTTGGGGCCGATGCCGTCGCTTTTGATCCCAGCGTGCGGGCGCCGCGCCCAGCCGAGGCCATCAAACTTCGCGCCCTGGAGCAAAAGATTGCGAAGGCCCAATCTGACCTCCAACGTTTCGAGAACTCGGTGGGCAGCGAGTTCGCCGCCTGGGAAAACTCTGGGCATCAGTGGGACGCAACCGCCAGCTTGCCCTCCAATCTGGTCCTGTATCTGCCTTTCGATGAATCTTTCAAAGCCACCTTCGGAGTGCGCAGCAATGTCACCACTTCCACCCGCCTCAGCACGAACCGTCTGGCTGACGGCCGGTCCGTCATCCTCACCAACCAAGCGACACGCACCAACCTCTTGCGTTTCGGGGATACGCTGCGGATCACAGCGCCGAGGTTAGGCCAATTCGCGCCGTCGCCGGTGGGACGAGCCTGGCAGCCGGCGCCCGGCGCGCCCCTGATGATTTCCTCCAACGTGCTGGATCAACCGCGCGCTACCCTGGCTTTCTGGCTCGGCCCCGGCACGAGCAATGGCACCGTCTTCACCAAAATGGGCCGCCAGAAATTGCACCCGCTTGGAATTTCCCTGGTGCTGACCAATGCCCGGTTGAAGTTCACCCTGGCGCATGAACAGTTCGATTTCGACGGCACGATGGTGCCGGTGGAATTGACCACCCAACAGGAATTGCCCCTGCACGAGTGGGTCCATGTGGCGGTCGTGCTGGATGGGACCCGGAATAAGCCGGGCCCCGCGCTCTTTCTCAACGGGCGACAGGTGCCGGTGGATCTCCTCCATACCTCAGCCCGCGGCCTGCCCCCGTTCAACAATACTCAGGCGTTCCAACTGGGCGGATCCGCCTCCAGCCCCTCGCCCGGTTGGATCGATGATTTCCGCATCTACGACCGGGCGCTGCGCGAAGCCGAGCTCCAGCTCCTGGCTCGTCTGCGTGATGCGGCCGCGCTCGGGTTCCCGCGCGCGCAACGCTCTCCGCGCCAGCAGGAGATCGCAACGGCATTTTATCGCGACTTTATTTCCCCCACCTACGCGGCCGGGCGCCGGGATCTGGAAGGGTTGCAGGCTGAGAAAACCAGCTTTGAAGAGTCGTTGCCGCTCGTCATGGTGATGGCGGAAAAGCCAGGCCTGCCCACCGCGCGCGTCCTCTACCGGGGCCAATATGATGCGCCACGCGAAGTCGTCCCGGCCGGGGTCCCGTCCGCGCTCGGAACGCTTCCGCCAGATTCGCCGCCCAACCGGTTGGGCCTGGCCCGTTGGCTGATCTCCCCCGACAATCCTCTCACCGCGCGCGTTTTCGCCAACCGGCTCTGGGAACAGTTCTTTGGCATCGGACTCGTGCGCACCTCGGAGAATCTGGGCAGCCAAAGCGAACCGCCGTCGCATCCGGAATTGTTGGATTGGTTGTCCACGGAATTTGTCGAGCACGGTTGGGATATCAAGGCGTTGATTAAGCAGATGGTGAGCAGCGCGGCGTATCGCCAATCGAGTGCCAGTTATCTTCCGGGGAGCGGCAACCCGCATCCGGGGCTGGCCCGTGATCCGGAGAACCGGCTGCTGTGGCGCGGGCCGCGCTTCCGGTTATCGGCCGAGATCATCCGGGATCAGGCGCTGGCGGTGAGCGGTCTGTTGCAGGAGGAAGTAGGAGGGCCTTCGGTCTATCCGTATCTGCCGGGAGAAAGGCCCGGACCCACCCCGCACCGGCGCTCGCTTTACAGCTTCTGGCAGCGAACCCGGTTCAATCCGAGCATGGCCACCTTCGATGCGCCGTCGCGCGAGGCGTGCACGGTGAAACGGCCACGCACCAATACGCCGCTCCAGGCGCTGGCCTTGATGAACGAAGTCACTTACGTGGAAGCCTCGCGCGCGCTGGCCGAACGCATGATGAAACACGCCTCCATCCCGGAGGCG
Source organism: Verrucomicrobiia bacterium (assembly GCA_035577805.1). Classification (GTDB taxonomy): domain Bacteria; phylum Verrucomicrobiota; class Verrucomicrobiia; order Limisphaerales; family JADJPG01; genus DATLUX01. The sequence continues at coordinate 32,113 of DATLUX010000634.1, read as the reverse complement.
CGTCTGCGTCATGGCTTGGAGCTGGCCCTCGGCCGCGCTCCCCAACCTGACGAGATGCCGGTCCTGACCAAAATGCTCGAGAAACATCTGGCCCATTTCCGCGCTGATGTGCCCGCGGCGCAGAAGTTGATTGGCCAGGGGATCACCACGCCGGACCCGTCGCTGCCGGCCGCCGAGTTGGCGGCTTACGCCATGGTCGCCAATGCTCTGCTTAACCTGGATGAGTTTGTCACCAAACCATAGTTCAGTGCGCAGTCCTCAGTGCAGTCCTCAGTGCGCAGTCCTCAGTGCGCAGTGCGCAGTGCTCAGTCCTCAGTGCTCAGTCTTCAGTGCGCAGTTCCCTGCAGTTCTCAGTGTGCAGTTACAGTTTACAGGTTCACAGCGATCCCGCAGAATGAACACGAAAAAAGGACATTAACCAGTTGCCGGAAATTTATGAAACCCGGGGGCCATCCTTATGCGCGTCGTTTCCAGGATCTGATTGTGTATCAGAAGGCGCGTCAATTGCAGAGCCGCGTATTCCAGCTGACCAAGCGCTTTCCGCGCGACGAAATGTACTCCTTGACCGATCAGTTTCGCCGCGCCGCCCGCTCTATCGGTGGTCAGATCGCCGAAGCGTGGGCCAGACGGGATTATGAACGCCATTTCATAAGCAAACTCACCGATGCCGACGGCGAACAGCTGGAGACACAGCACTGGATCATCACAGCCGCGGACTGCGGATACCTGGATCAGTCGGCCGTTCTGGACCTTGAAGGCCTCTGTTTGGAAATTGGGCGAATCCTCGGAACAATGAAGGCCCGCGCGGCAGAGTTCTGCCCAAAGGACGACACGCTGCAGGAAGTTTCAGAGGAATTCTTCCTTCCACCCGAACTGAATACTCATAGCCTAGAATCATCTCCACTGACCACTGATAACTGCCCACTGAGCACTGAGCACTGAGCACTGGGCACTGAACGAATGACTCCATTAAACATCGATCTAACTCGTCGCACCTTTCTGCAGCGAGCAGGCGCGGGCATTGGTTTGGCCGCCTTGGGTGTGCTGAGCAACCCGCGGTTGCTGGCGCAAGGTCCGGCCGCGGCCCCCGCCAAGCCGTATCTGCTTGGAGCCGCCAAAGCCAAACGCATCATTTACCTGCACCAAAGCGGGGCGCCGTCGCATCTGGATCTGTTCGCGTATAAACCCAAACTAAACGAACTGCGCGGACAGGAATTGCCGGACAGCGTGCGCCAAGGCCAACGGCTGACGGGCATGACGGCCGATTACGATCGGCATTCGATCTTCCCGAGTCCGTTCCAATTCGCGCGGCACGGACAATCGGGCCAGTGGTTCAGCGAACTATGGCCGAATTTATCGAAGCAAGCCGATGAGATCTGTTGCATTCATACGATGCAGACCGAGGCCATCAACCACGACCCGGCCATCACCTTTGTTCATACCGGCTCACAGATCGCCGGGCGTCCCAGTTTCGGGTCCTGGATCGCTTATGGCCTGGGCAGCGACAACCAGGATCTGCCGGCCTTCGTCGTATTGCTCTCCAACGGCACCGGCCGCCCCGATGACCAGCCCCTCTACGATCGCCTTTGGAGTGCGGGCTTTCTTCCCAGTCAATACCAGGGCGTCCGACTGCGCGGACAAGGCGAGCCGGTCTTGTTTCTATCCAATCCCCCGGGAGTGGATGCCGGCACGCGGCGGGCCATGCTGGATGGCGTGCGAGAGCTCAATCAGGCCGGGTTTGCACTGGCCGGCGATCCGGAGATCCAAACGCGGATCACGCAGTACGAGATGGCGTTTCGAATGCAAAGCAGCGTGCCGGACCTGGCTGATCTTTCCAAAGAACCGCCGCATATCTTTGAGCTCTATGGCCCGGAATCGAGAAAACCGGGCACGTTCGCGGCCAATTGTCTGCTGGCCAGACGTCTGGCCGAACGCAACGTGCGTTTCATTCAGCTCTATCACAAAGGCTGGGATCAACATTTCAACTTGGCCCGCCAGATCAAAGGCCAATGTTATGACGTCGATCAACCATGCGCCGCCTTGATCTCCGATCTGAAACAGCGCGGGTTGCTCGACGAAACCTTGATCGTCTGGGGCGGAGAATTCGGCCGGACCGTCTATGCCCAGGGCGATATCGATTCACCACGGATCGGACGCGACCATCATCCCAAGTGTTTCACCGTCTGGCTGGCCGGCGGCGGAATTCGCGGCGGAACCAGTTACGGTCAGACCGACGACTTCGCCTACAATGTGGTGGAGAATCCGGTGACCTTTTTTGATCTCAACGCCACCTTGCTCCAGTTGCTGGGCATCGATCACACCCGGCTCATCCTCAAATACCAGGGCCGCGACTACCGGCTGACCGACGTGCATGGTGAAATTGTGAAAGGAATCGTGGCCTGAGACATGACCTCCGGGTCGACCGCTCATGAAATCCTATTGGAAAGGCGTTTTCCCCGCCATCACCACGCAGATGAAGCGCGATGGGGCCCTCGATCTCGACGCCACCGCGCGCCATGTGCAGGTGCTCCTCGATTCCGGTGTGGCCGGGATCATCTTTCTGGGATCGCTTGGCGAAAACCAGGCCATGACGGCGATCGAAAAACGTCAGTTCATCGGCACCATGGTGAAGGTGGTGAATGGCCGAGTGCCGGTGCTGAGCGGCGTGGCGGAAAGCAGCACCGCGGAAGCGTGTCGTTACGTGCGTGACATCGAACGGTTGGGCGCCGACGGCTGCATGCTCATGACCGCCATGCTCTACAAAGGTGATGCGCGGGAGATCCTGACCTATTTTCGAACCACCGCCCAGGCCACCGGGTTGCCCATCATGATCTATAACAACCCGATCAGCTATGCCAACGACATCACCCCTCAGCTCTTTGCCGAATTGGCCGGCCAGAAAAATTTTGTCGCCCTGAAGGAAAGCTCCGGAGATACCCGCCGCATTACCGATATCCGCAATTTGCTGGGAAATCGCTATTCGATCTTCACCGGCGTCGATGATTTGCTGCTGGAAAGCGCTGCTCTGGGCATCGATGGCTGGGTCGCCGGCTCCGGGATCGCTTTCCCCAAAGAAAATCAGCGGCTCTGGGAACTGACCCGGCGCGGTGAGTGGGACAAAGCCCGCGCGCTCTATCGTTGGTTTACGCCCTTATTGCATCTCGATGTGCACACCAAGTTCGTCCAGTACATCAAACTGGCCGTGCAGGAAGCCGGTCTCGGCTCCGAATGGGTGCGCCCTCCGCGACTGCCGCTGACGGGCACTGAACGTCAACAAATCCTGCGGATCATCCGCGACAGCATCAAAAGACGACCTCGCTAAGGGCGTGATCGGGCCAAATGCTCACAGCAAATCTCGAATGCCCTCGTTTGGCCCCGCCGCAGCAGCCGCCGGTTTGGTCAGCTTGCCGGCCGAGTAACATCGAAAATATGATGGGCGCATTATCCCGCTCGCCGCGGAATGCCTCGGCCAGCCTTTTCATCCTGTGGTTGAGTGCTTGGCCGTTTCATGGTCGAACGCAGGCGGCCACGCCAACGCCTCTCCCCCTTCCCCGAGACAGTTGGGTCGTTGGCACTCTGGTCCCAAGCACCAACGATTCGAGCACCGACACTGTCTCCCTCGAGCAATGGCCGCCTGGCAGCCGCGTGGCCTTGCCTGCCTCCTCCAATTGGGTCGCGGCTTATTTCCGGCAAAATGGCAAACGGATCGATCTGTCCTGGCTCTTTAACCCCGAGGCAACCCAGGTGCATCTGGAATTGCCGTCGGCCGACCCTCGCACCCCACCCGGCGGGCCCGTCCGATTTTATCTGGAAAGCGCGGAACACAGCCAGCAATGCCCGGACGGGCGCATCATCTTTTCCGCCTTGGACGCGGAGGTGCACGGGCGCCAGGCCAAACTGGAATCGAATCCAGGCAATCATCGGATCGGTTTCTGGACGGACCGCTCCGATACGGTGCTTTGGAAATATAAACCCACCCGCTGGGGCAAATACGACGTGGAGCTGGTCTATTCAGCCGATGGCGGCGAAGGCACCGAACTGGAGATCGAAGTCGCCGGACAAAAGCTTGCCGTCACGCGTCCGTCCACCGGCACATGGTATCGCTACCGGACCCTGCCAGTGGGACGGGTCTATCTGGCCAAGGCCGAGCCGTTCACCGTTTCGGTCTTGTGCAAAACCCTGCGGGGCGCGGCCGCCCTAAACTTAAAGGCGATCCTGCTGCGGCCGGCCCCGGAAGGTCAGCCGATTGTGCAGGCGCCGTCCGGGACCGTGACGTTAGCCGCTCGGGACGCCCTCACGCACAGCACGATGATGCGCTACGAACCCGCGACAAACAAAAACTGTCTCGGTTTTTGGGTTAACCCGAGCGATTGGGCGGAATGGGAATTCGCCATCACTCACCCGGCCGTCTTCGAGGTTGAGGTCTGGCAAGGCTGCGGCAAAGGAAACGGCGGCAGCGAGGTGACAGTGGTAGCCGACGCGGAACGGCTTAGCTTTGTCGTGGAGGACACTGGCCATTTTCAGAACTTCATCCCGCGTCGCATCGGCCAGGTCCATTTAGCTTCGGCCGGCACACACACGGTGAGCGTGCGGCCCGTGAAGAAGACGGCCGCAGCCGTCATGGATATCCGCCAGATCCGCCTGGTGCCGGTCGGAGCGGCCCCGGTTGAACGTGGAATTGAACATTGAGGGTTGAGCGTTGAGCGTTGAGCGAACCTTGAATCGGTGGTTGCCAACCTTGTGCGAAATTAGGTCAATGACTGGTCATGCGGTCGCAACAAGTTCAGGTTATCGACAGCCATACCGGCGGTGAGCCCACGCGGGTCGTCATTGCGGGCGCGCCCGATCTGGGGTCCGGCACGGTCGCCGAGCGGCTGCAGGTTTTTCGTGAGCGCCACGATCGTTTTCGTTCCGCGGTGGTGAATGAACCGCGCGGCTCCGATGTGCTGGTGGGCGCGTTGCTGGTTGAACCAATCGATCCCTCCTGCGCCGCCGGCGTGATCTTTTTCAACAACGTGGGGCCCCTGCGCATGTGCGGGCACGGCGCCATTGGGGTAGCGGCCACGCTGGCGCACCTGGGACGGATCCAACCAGGGACTCATCGCCTCGAAACGTGCGTTGGCGAAATCACAGCAACGCTGCATGCCGACGGGAGCGTTTCGATAGAGAACGTGCCGAGTTACCGAAAGGTCAAAGGCGCGCGCATCGAGGTGCCCGCCGTGGGCACCATCTCCGGGGATATCGCCTGGGGCGGCAACTGGTTTTTTTTGGTAGAGAACCACGGGCGCACGCTGGACCGGAACGCGGTGGAAGAGCTTACCGAGTTGACCTGGGCCATGCGCCAGACCGTCAACGCGCAGGGTTACCCTGAGGTGGATCACGTGGAATTGTTCGGCCCGCCTCAGCATCCCGCGGCTCACGCCAAGAATTTTGTGTTATGTCCGGGCAAAGCCTACGACCGTTCTCCGTGCGGGACCGGGACCAGCGCCAAACTGGCCTGCCTGGCGGCGGATGACAAGCTGCGCGAGGGCGAAGCCTGGGTGCAGGAGAGCATTCTGGGCAGTCTGTTCACCGCGCGCTACCGCCGCTTGGGCGATGGTTCCGGCATTTTGCCCACGATCACGGGCACGGCCCATGTCACTGCAGAATCGACCCTGGTCCTGCAGGAGAGTGATCCGTTCTGCTGGGGAATCCGCGGATGAATCGAACGACGCATCCCCTCACTTCAACTCCCGCATCGTGACGAAGAAGGTCCTGGTTCTCGGCGGGGGCGTCATCGGCCTCTCGGCGGCCTATTATGCGGCGCGCCGCGGGTTTGAAGTCACGCTGCTCGATCGCAATCCGGAACAACGCGACGGTTGTTCGTTCGGGAACGCCGGGATGATCGTGCCGAGCCACTTCATTCCGTTGGCGGCCCCCGGCATGGTCACGCTCGGATTGAAATGGATGTGGAATCCGGAATCGCCTTTCTATGTTAAACCCCGTCTGGACGCCGATCTGTTCCGCTGGGCGCTCCGGTTCTGGCGCGCCGCCACGGAGAGCCGGGTCCGCCAAGCCGCCCCGTTATTACGCGATTTAAGTTTCGCCAGCCGCGCCTGCTTCGAAGAACTGGCCAGCCTGCCGGAAGCCGGCTTCGGCCTGGTCCAGAAAGGCTTGCTCATGTTGTGCAAGACGCAACACGGCTTGGATGAAGAGGCCGCCACCGCCGAACGCGCCCACGCGCTGGGAATCCCGGCGGAAGTGCTGGATGTCCGCGCCACCGCGCAGCTTGAACCCGCAGTGCAAATGGACGTGGCGGGCTCGGTTTATTTTCCACGCGATTGCCATCTGGCTCCGCAACAATTCATGGCCGCGCTCGAGTTGCAACTGCGCCAGCTCGGCGTGCGCTGTGTCTGGAATACGGAGGCCACCGGTTGGCGCCTACAGGACCAATCCATCGTGGCGCTGCACACCACGCGCGGGGAATTCTGCGCGGACGAATATGTCTTGTGCGGCGGGTCGTGGTCGCCGCTGCTCGTGCGCGACCTGCGGCTCGCGCTGCCGATGCAAGCGGGCAAGGGTTATAGCCTTACTTTGCCCAAGCCCCGCCAGTTGCCCCAGATTTGTTCGATCTTCACCGAGGCCCGCGTGGCCGTAACGCCGATGGGCAGCGCGTTGCGCTTCGGAGGCACCATGGAACTCGCCGGGCTAAACGAAGACATCAATCCGCGACGCGTGCGCGGGATCATCAACGCGGTGCCCAGATATTATCCCCGGTTCCAGGCAGATGATTTCATAGGCGTGCCCCCGTGGCGCGGCCTGCGTCCGTGTTCGCCCGATGGTTTGCCGTACCTGGGCCGGCCGGCGCGTTATCGGAATCTGGTCGTGGCCACCGGCCACGCCATGATGGGACTGAGCCTTGGACCCATTACCGGAAAGCTCACCGCGGAAATCCTCGCGGGCGAGCCCGTGTCGATCCCACTTGGATTGCTGAGTCCCGACCGCTACGGCTGAGAATCCATCCTGCAGAGGATGCCTTCGTGCATGAAATGTTATTGGATCAACCGGTAGAAGCGGGTCGCCACATTGTTGACGTCATCCAAGACCACCAGATCGTTGCCTTCCACCAGCGGAATGCCACTCGAGTCGGCCCAGACGCCCACGCTGAGGCTTGCCCTGAATTGCAAACGGTATCCGGAATAACTGCTGTCCCAAGACAGCCGGGTGACGCGGTTGACCGCGTCGTAGGAGATCTGCAACCGCGGCGCGGGACGGCAATCACCCGAACAGATCCGGATGTTATCCAGCAGGAGCGTGCGGTCGCCATCGGGCGGCTGATGCGAAAAAAGCAGTTCGCCATCGGCAGAGGGCGCGCTGAATAGGAGGCTCTTGGCTACGTAAGGATTGACCCCGCCCACGGGGGTCAGGTCTTCGTTCACCAGTTCCACTCCGCCAAACGATACCGCGTAATGGGTGGGCCCTGCGGTGCAGCAATTGCGGGCGTTGACCGCAAAGGACAGCGTATAATCCTGGCCCGGAGTCAAACCGCTGACTTGCTGGCTCATCGAACCACTTCCCTGGATGAAGGCCACGATGTCTTGTTCGGGCGCATCGCCGTTGTCCGTGAACGGACCCACGCCGTCAAGGTTCGGCCCATAACCGCCGGAAGTGGTCCATCCGGCGAACGGGCTGGGTTGGATGTAGCCGACGCCGGCCGGAATGCCGGTGCTCTCGAAGCTGGGATTTTGCAGCACCACATCACCTGGAGTGCGTTCAACGATACTCACTCCATCCAATAACAGCGAAGCGTCGCCATCGGCCGTGGCAACAAATTCAAGGAGGCCGGACGCCGCCGCCGGACTGAAGCTGGCGTTATAGAACACGTAGCCGCCCGGCGCCACCCCGGCCACGGTCGCCACCGTGGTTCCGCCGAATCGCGCCTGGAGGTTAATCGTGCCGCCGCAGCAATTGCGCGCATTGTAATAAAACTGCAGCCAATAATTGCCGCCTGGAGTCAACCCGAACACCGTCTGGGAAAGCGAGCCGGCCCCCTGGATAAAGGCGACCTGGCGTCGGTCGGGAATTGAACCGTTGTCATGGAAAGGCCCGCTGGGTCCGTTCAAGCCCGTCTGACCGGTGGCGTCCCAGGCCACGATCGGGCCGTAACCCACGCCGGCCGGAATGGGGCTGCTCTCGAAGCTGGCATTCCGCACAAACGAGTTGAGCACAGTCACCGTCAGATCGTTTTCAGTGCAGAGCCCGGCGGAATCAACGATCTCGACGCGAATGGACCCGCGCGCCACGCCCATCACATCCACATTTTTCTTGGTCTCGCCGACGGCGTAATTCAATGCCAGCGTGCCGTCATCGCCCACGCCGCCCAATTGCGCCACCGCCGGATTCGGGCTGCGCAAACGGATGACGGCCGGTTGTGCGACGGTGAGCTCGCCGGGAACCGTGACACTCACCTGCACGGTCTGCCCAGGTGCGATCTCGGCCACCGTCGGGCTGATGTCCAAACACGGCAAGGGCGGACGACTGGCCCCGCGCACGCCAATGTTATCCAGCAACACAACCTGACCGGGCGTGGTTTGTTCGAACAGCAGGGTCGAGGAGATTTCCGTGGCGCGAAACGTTCCCGTGAACGTGTGATAAGGATTGCCGACTCCGACTTCATCCACGTCTTCCTCAAAGACCACCGCGCCCCCCATGCTCACGCGCAGACTGGCGAAATCAAACATGCGCTGATTATAGGCGAAGCTCAGTTCGTATTCCGTGCCCACTTCCAAGCCTTCTAACAGCTGGCTGATCGAACTTTCCCCATTGAGGAACGCCACGTGATCCTGATCGGGAGGAACCCCGTTGTCGGCGACGCCCTGACCGGATGGAACCACCCCGACCGCCGCTTCCCCGCCGATCGTCCAGCCCGCCAGGTTCTCGCCCACTGCAATCCCAAACGGATCAGGAAGATCCCCCGAAGCTTCGAAGCTTGGATTCTTCACCGCTAAACTATTCGTCGCGCAAGGCGTCAGCGACACGGCGTCCAACACCGCCGTGGCGTCACCCAGGGTCGTGGTCACAAATTCCAACAAGGCCGTGTCCGCCGCCGGCGTGATTTGCACGTTCCGGAAATACAACGTGTCCCGATTGGCCAGCGTTGGCGTGGGCCGGATGTTGACGATCCGATCGACCTGGGCGCCGTCCAGCCTGACCGTGAGATCGACTGTTCCGCCGCAGCAATTGCGCGCGTCATAGAAAAACTGCAGGCAATACGTTTGCCCGGGAGTCAGGCCGGTGATGGTCTGGCCGATCGTGCAGGGCCCTTGCAGGAACGCCGCCCGCGTGCGATCGGGAATTTGCGCCGAGGTGTTATGAAATGGCCCGCTCTTATCGTTGATGCCTGTCCCGCCTACCGCGTTCCACAAATCAATCGGGCCATAATGCGGCCAAGTGTCGTTATAGTTGGCTTCAAAACTTGGGTTCTGAATAAAAGTGGCGCCAGCCACGGTTTGAACGGACAAACCCAAAGCCACCCAGAGGGCAGCACTGCTCTTGGAAATGAAGGCGTGGTTCATAGTTGGACCTGGTCTGGTTGATTGCTCAGCGGGGGACACCAGTACCATTAACTCAACCAGGCCAAGGAGTGTCAAGGCTAACCATGGCCGATTTTCGTTGGCCGATTTTCGTTGGACCCCAATTTGAGAAAACTGTCGAAAGTTGAAGAATCAGGACCGACTACGGCTCTGTCGATTTCCGATCTTCGATTTCCGATATTTCCGATCCCCAATATCCCCAATTGGAAATTGGAAATATTGGAAATCGAAAATTGAAAATTGAAATCGAAAATTGAGTGCCTACTGGCTGCTCAGGCGATAGAACCGGGTGCCGCTGCCAGCCGCATTGGGATCCACCACTTGAATGAGCCGGTTGGTCGGCGCGGCCGGGAAATCCTGCAAATGGACCCAGGGATCAAGCGGCGCCAACGAGTTCTGGAAGGAAGCGATATAACTCTGTCCGGCAATCGCATCGAACGTCATCACGGCTGTTGCCCCTACCCGCTGGATGGAAAGCCAACGCGGCGCAACCAACGCGTCCACCGTCCAGGTGCGCGAACGCGTGATCGTGGCCGCGAGACCAAAGATCGGGTCATCCTGATAAGTTCCCGAGTCGCGTTTTCCGGTGACCTCCACGTAATGCGCTCCGCCGGCCAAGCCGTTGAGGGTAATTGGAGTGAGCGTGGAAGTCTCCGCGCTCCACGCGCCGCCGTCCAGGCGCCAACGGTAATGCGTATATCCCGACCCAGCCGGCCAGCCAACCGCCGGGATGCCGTCCGAGCGAACCATGCCGACGTGAAGGATGGCGGTGGTGCTGCCGGTGACACCGACTGGCTCGCCTGAAATGGACGCGCCCACAGGCACCACTCCGCCGAGATCAGTTCCGTTTGGTCCGGCGCCCAGCCCGGGCGAGCCTGGGGCCAGCCCGAGCCATTGCCACATCACCTGCGCTTCTTCCCAGGTGTCGAAGGCCGTCTCGGCCAGCGTCGGGACGTGATTAAAGAGCGGATCGACGATCCGATTATTGCCGCCCGGACCGGTCCAGGCCATGGGAATGATGTTATTGCTGAAAGTGACCGAGGTTTGGGCGGGGTCGTAATTGCGCACGAGCTGTTCGGCGTCCCAGATAATATTCCCTTCCAGATAATAGCCGACGGCAAACGTCGTCGGGGTAGGCGTGGTGTCGCGGACGTTGATGGCGCCGGACGCGCCGTCGATTCCACCCGTCTTGGTAGTGTGCAGGATGGTATTGTTGAAAAACGTATAGAAGTTCCCTTGCTTGGCCGTGGCGGCGTTGTCGCAATCGAAGAACAGGTTCCCCACGACGGTAATTTCGGAAGTATTAACGCTGTTATTTCCGCCTGAAACCGCGGCGGAACTGTCGGGGGTGTTGCCGTTACGATGGACATGCATGAAGATGTTGCCTTCGACCCACGCATCGGTGCCATCCAGATCGACCCCATCATCCTGGGAGCCAGTGAAAACATTCCCCACGAAATGCACGATCGGGCCCCCACGTTGGCTGCCCGTAAAATCCACCACGTCGTTGTAGCCAATCGGGACGCCAAAAAAGTTGCGCGCAAACACTCCATGGCCGCCGGGCTTGATTCCCCCGGTGCCATGGACCAGCTCGAACCCTGTAGTGGCGGATGGGAAGACGCATTCCCGCACAATAAACGAGGACCCATCCAGCGACACGTATTGGTGATCCCTCGCGGCAAACGTCAGGTGCTCCAGAAAAACCGTCCCGCCCGAGGAATGGATGGCGGTGGCGCCGTTGCCGCTGAAATCCACGTAGGTCAGGCGCGTCTCGGGTGAACTGGCGGTGCCATTGAGCGTCACACCGGTCCAGGGCGCCCCCACCGTTGCGGCGGTGAAACGGATGTGGTTCGTCTCGTGGCCTTCCGCCAGCACCCGTCCGTCGATGGTCAGACCGACGCCGGACTCAAATTGCGCCGTCACGCCGGGCTCGATCGTAAGCGTGACACCGGTATTGACGGTGACGTCGCCTGTGATGGTGATCGGGCTGTTGGTGCGGTACCACGTGCTGTTGACATCGATCGGGCCGCTGACCGAATTCGGGATGTTGGTGGTCAGGACCAGGTCAGCGATCTGGATAAAATCACTGCTGCCGCTCAGACTTGAGTTCAGGCCGATGATGGCAAGCACGTGAGAACCGGTCGGCAGCCGGGACCCGACGGGGCCCAGATCATAAGTTACGGCCGGCTGTTTGTTGTTGTCTCCGCGGGAGGATTCATGCGAGCCAGTGGCGGACGCGTTGAATGCCGGTTCCGCGGGTGAACCCGGCGAGTTCATGCTGGCTAGAAACACCCCGTCCAACCAAGCGATAAACCCATCGTCCCAATCCATGGTGAGATGCAGGTGCAGGGTCGGGTCCACCGGGCTGGCGATATTGAAGGTATTGCGCATATACAGCGTGGTGTAATTGCTGCGCATGCCCGTCAGCAGCGTGGCGCAAAGCGCCGTCTCAGCGGCGTTATCGGCGTAACCGAAACCGCCATTGCCGGTCAACCACGTCGCACCCAAGCTGGCGTCAGTGGCAGTTTTCCAGCCAGCCGCCGGCGCGTTGGTCCCCTTGTGATATCGCCACGAACCCCCGTGGAACACCAAAGTGGTTTGGGCTGACAGTGTCGGGGCAAAAACCAGGAGCATTAGCCAATACAAATGGCTAAGTCCCCTCCGTAACCGGACAAAGGATAGGCACATAACGTAATACAGCAATGAGTGGCAACACTATAGCTGGGCCGGGCCAAAATGCCTCTAAAGAATACGTGACACCTTTGTCATGAAAGCCTAACTGGGATGCCGCCAAAACCGAGCTCCGTTCGGGCTCAGGCCGACCATCGGGCGTATTTAAGCACCGCCCCCGAACAATGCAGTTTGGTGCGCGGTCCCGCACGTGCGGGACCGCTTCATGGTCCGTCGGCTCGAGGACCAAGGAACTACGCAACAGCCCGCCCCGAGCCCCGTCGAGGGGCTTCCTCCGATCCCCATCTCAAAGCGGCCTAAAGGCCGCGATCCGGGGGGCAGTATCCAAATGCGCCCCCGACCGCCACCAGGAGATTTAACGGCCGAGCAGCACCTGGGGCGCGACCAGCCATTCCAACGTGGCGCAGAGTCCATAGCGTGGGTCGGTGATGCTGAGCTTGCAAAGACCGCCCTTCTTTAACGTCAGCGGCAAGCCTGTCCGTCCAGCCAGCAGAACGGAGATCAGCTCACTTAGATATGGTTCGTGGCCAACCAGCATTATCTCCGCAGGCGGGTTGCGGCCGCGGCTCAGGCGACGTAGATAGCGCACGAGCACCGCCGGATCACCCTCGACGGCCAAGTCCGCGCATACCTCCAACTTCTTCTTGGCCCGAAACACCTGCGCCACGATTTCGGCGGTGCGCAACGCGCGCGCAAATGGACTGGTCAGCAGGAGGTCGAGCTGGACATCTAACTGCCGGATAGTTTTGGCGATCCGCCGGACTTTCTTTGCCCCTTCGGGGGTGAGTGGACGGTCGGCATCCTTTTCACCACGAAAACCAGGCGCGCCGCGTTCCACGGCGATGCCATGGCGCAGGATATACAGCGTAGTCATCGAGGGACTGTGTAGTGCTTCGCGCCAGGAAACGCAACCGGGCGCCGCTAGCCCTCAAACTGCGTGCGGCCCGTTATTTTCGGCCATCATGGCTAAGGCCGCTTCTGTCGGAGCCGCTGATCCTGCCGCCATCGTCGTTTTCGTCCTGATCGTCATCGTCTTGATCGTCGTCGCCATCCTCATCGCCATGGTGTCGGCCATGGTGGCCAGACGTGGACATGCGAACCGGTTCGATATCCCCGAACAGCCCGTGGCTTTCATCCCCCGGCCCCGCCGTGAAGTAAAGCGTGCCAGGCACACCGGCCCGACCGCCATTGCCAAAGGTCAAAGCCCAGAGACCCTCAATCGAGAGGGGGTTACCGTCGACCCCCACCAGCAACCCGTGAAAGTTGCCGTCGGCGTCGAAGGTCATGATGGTGCCGCTGCCAAAATTGCCGACCAACAGTTGATCCCCATGATCGCCGAAACTCGCTGGCGCGAGTGCGACGCCCCACGGAGAATTGATGTCAGCGAGAGCACCGCCCGCGTCGGTGCCTGCGGCGAATCGATGAAAGGCGCCGGTGTCGGGAAAGAAGACGTCAATGAAGCCATGGCCCGGGCCGGGCACATCGTCCTCTTTCTCGTCGTTCTGTTTGGCGAAAGTAACAAAGATCTGTCCGGCGGCCAGGTGAACGTTAAACGGTGCGTAGCCTGCGGGGGCATCCGGATCTGTGAACTGCCCAATCAAGGTCATGTTGGTATCGTACGCATCCAGGGTGGCTTCGGAGAAGTTGGCGGCCAGGAGCCTCGGCCCGCTTCCAGTTGCGATCAAGGCAACGCCCTTATACACGGCTCCAGTCCGGGTCGTCAGTGTTTCCGCCGCCATGCCAAGGTCCGGCCGCCAACCGGAGATCGTTCCGTCCTCGCTGACGAACAGGAAGGCATTGCTGTCGAAGGTCCCGGTATCGTTGTGGACTTGTCCGGTCAAATTGCCTTCGCCAGGGATGGTCACTTCCAACGGAAGCTTGGAAACCTGCCCGTTCGTCACGGAGTAGACCAGGGCCAGACCGCTTCCGTTCGCACCGACCCAGAAGGGGCCCGTGGGCGGAAACGACACGCCCCAGGCGTTGACCAGGTTCGTGTCCTGGAGCACGGCCACCCCCGGCAGATCCGAAACCAGGTTACGTTGCCGATACTGGAACTGAACCTCGTTACTCGGACGCCGACTGTTCGAGCGACGGGAATGTTTGTGGCCGGCCCAGGCCGATGCGCAAACCAACCCCGCGATGGCTGCGGCCAAGGTGAACCAGGTGATGCGAAAGATTTGTTGTGGCGATTGCGCCGGTGGAACAATGATGTTCATGACTTTTGATTTCGTACTTCGTACTTCGTTTGATCTCCAAATCCGGCTCTGCACGAGTAGCGCAGACGCAAGCCGGATTGATTGCAGACGCATTCAAGCCAGAACCCCGCCAGATTCAGGAGCGGCGGCGCGTCCACCTAACCGATTGACCCACACCTTCCGCGCCTTGACACAGATTCCCGCTCGACTTGCACATCGCCTGCTTTCTCCGCGGCTGCAAATGCAACTTGCCCGAAATGAGCATGACGGAAGAGCAGGCCCGTCCCGATTGATGAAAGTGCGAACAAAGTTCGCTGGCGGCTAAACTGCAAAACGCGTCATATTGACCGGCGGCGACTCCATGAAAAAGAGGGCATTAAAAATGCTCGAACCGACTGCGAATGGATGACCGGACTATCATCGGGGGAGCGGCGCGAACTGCAAAATGCACGACGATTCCTGCACAATCCGCTTGCCTCCTGGCCGTGCTTGGCGATTACGCTTTCTCGTCAAGTCACGACTTCATAAAGCGCCCAACGATCAGAGCTCGCCGCTCTCGTTTGTCTATATGATCAGCATATCCGAGCAATTGCGGAACTGGCGCTCGCGTTATCGCCTGAGCAAACACGAAGCAGCCATCGTCCTGGGACTCAGCGTCCGCACGCTGGAAGAGGTCGAGCAAGGCACTCAACTGGTGCGCGGCCAGGCTCGCGCCGCTTTGGTGGATCGGCTTTCCCACCCGCCGCATCCCCAGATCAAAGGACTGCCTCCCGACGCCCGCCGCGGACCAGGGACCTAACGAGGCAGAGTACCTGTTTAGCGCTGTAGCCGCACACTGGAGCGGCGGTCATAGACCGCCCACCTTCCGATCTAATTCTCGTGGTGCGGCGGTCATGTACGTGTTTAGCGTCCCCGGAGCGCGGGCTTCAGCCCGCTTCGACTTGGGAATCGGAGCAAGCGCTTGCAACTCCCACCGCGGCCGACCCGCCGGACATTGAAGCGGCGTAAACGCCGCGCTCCCTCGCGCGCTAAACAGGTACGCGGTATAGACCGCCGCTCCAGCGCTGCAGCAGTCAGCACGGTAAAAGGTTTGGCTTCGCCAAACCAAGAGCGATCGCACCTTCCCTAGGGTGAGTCCCGTTGGGCTTCGCTCTTTTCAAGAACGCCTTGAATGCCAATTGCGCGAAGGAGTCCCGCCGAGGGATTTTTAGTACTCCTAAAGTTGGCGCTAGTACGCTATAAATACCCCGTCCCATATCCCATTGTGTCATCTGTGAAACCATTGCCTTGGCTTTTAGCCGTGCTCTTTGGGTTGGCCGACCCGTTACTCGCGTCCCCTGTGACTTTACTGGGCGTCAATCCCGCTCCGGGCGCGGTCCTGAGCAACCTCGTCCACGTCACGGTCACGTTTAGCGCCGCGGTCAATGGCCCGGCCGCCGAGGACCTGCTCGTAAACGGCAACCCGGCCGCCAGCGTGGTCGGGGACAGCAACCGTTGGACGTTCAGTTTCAGCCAGCCGACGCCGGGTCAGGTGGCGTTTTCGTGGGACGGAAGCCATGCCATCTATGATCTGGCGGGCAATCGATTCGATGAACTGGACGCGGGTTCGACCTGGTCATACAGGTTGGTGGATACGCTCGCACCGGAGCTCCTGTCCATTTCTCCCACCCCGGGGGCAACCGTGCGCGCTCTGAATCGGATCGAAGTGGTTTTCAAGGAAACCATAACCGGATTGAAGGCCGCCGATCTGCTCGTCAACGGTCAACCGGCTGCCGGTGTCACCGGTTCCGGGGTTGGGCCGTATCTGTTTTCCTTTCCGCCAGCGAGCGGGACCACGGTGGAAGTTGCCTGGGCGGGCAGCCAGACGATTGTCGACACGGCGGAGCGGCCGAACCCATTCGGGGGCGGGGTCTGGAACTACACGCTCAATCCGGCTCTGGCTGCCGACGTGGTCATCAACGAGCTCCTGGCCGACAATCTCAACGGCCTGCTTGATGAGGATGGCGACACGAGCGATTGGATCGAATTATACAACCGCGGGAGTGCAGCGGTGAATTTGTTGGGCTGGGCGCTGACCGACGATCCCGGCCGGCCCGGACAATGGATCTTCCCGGCCATCACCCTGGACCCGGGCCAGTTCCTGGTCGTCTTCGCCTCGGGAAAAGATCGCGCCCCGGGCCCAGGGGGCAGGAACCATGTGAACTTCACGTTGGCACCGAGCGAATACTTGGGGCTTTATGATGCGCAATTGCCGCGGAACGTGGTCAGCGAATTCGCGCCAGCCTATCCGGAGCAGCGCGGCGACATCGCCTGGGGCCGAATCAACGGCGACGGCGGCACGGCCTATTTTTCGGCGCCAACGCCAGGCGCGCCCAATCAAAGCGCGGTGTCTTACACGGCCGTGGCCGAACGCCCGCAGGCCTCCGTCGACAGCGGGTTGTTTGCTGCGCCATTCCAAGTGACGCTATCGTCGCGCACAGCCGGGGCCGCGATCTATTACACCCTCAACGGCGACGTGCCCACGCCGTCCGGTGGAATCCTCTACACCAACCCGATTCATATCGACGGCACCGCGGCCAAAAGCGCGATTCCGCTGCGGGCCGCGGCCTACCAGGCGGGTTTGCTGCCCTCCACCATCCTGACGCGCACATATATCTTCCCGGATCGTGTTCTTCAGCAGCCGATCGCTCCGCCCGGTTTTCCGACGAACTGGATCTCTGGTCTGGGCAAACTCACCACAAGCGGCGATTACGAAATGGATCCACAGGTGTTGACCAACGGCGCGAATCGGCAGATTGCGCGTCAGGCGCTGATGGAGCTGCCGGTGGTTTCGCTGGTGGCCAGTGTGAACACGTTCTTTGCCCCGACCACCGGCGTTTATACCGCCCGCATCAAGCAGGGCAACCAGAAGGCCGTGAACGTGCAAATGTGGCGTCCGAATGGGCAGGAGATCTTTCAAGCCGATTGCGGATTCGAGATCCAGGGAGGCAGCAGCCCGAGCGACAGCGGCAGCGATTGGAAAGACAAGAAGCTTTCCATGCGCCTGGTCTTCAAAGGCGACTTCGGCACGCCCAAGCTGGAAGCGCGCGTGTTCGAGGACACCCCGGTAGAAGAGTTCAACACCCTGATTCTGGATGCCGGTCTCAATTATTGGTGGACACACATGACCGACGGCGATCAGCGCAATCGGGCCAAATTCATCACCGACCAGTTCACGAGCGATTTGATGAACAACGCCGGCATGGTCGCCCAACACGGTCGGTTCGTGCATCTGTTTCTCAACGGGCTCTATTGGGGCCTCTACGATTTGCACGAACGCATGGATGAGGCGGCCGCCGCCAGTTACTTCGGGGGAGACAAGGAACAGTATGACGTCCTCAAACATACCGGCGACGTGGCGGGTCTGCAGAACGGCACGCTGACGGCCTACACTGACCTGATGCGAATCGCCCAATCCGGCGTGGTCACCAACCTGGCCGCTTACGAGCGTCTGGCCAGCGTGCTCGACCTGCCTTGGCTGGCGGATTATTTGATCGTCAACTTTTACGTCGGGAACACCGATTGGCCTAACCACAACTGGTATGCGTGGCGGCGCACCCGCGGGCCCGCGCCGCTCCCCTGGCGGTTCGTCAGCTGGGACGCCGAACACACCGTCAAAAGTTATTCGGAAAACCGGCTGGGGGTCAGTGACGTCAATTCGCCCGGTCAACTGTTTCAGATCCTGCGCAACAATCGCGAGTTCAAGACGCTGTTCGCCGATCGCATTCATCACCTGATGTTCAATGGCGGCCCGCTCTATTCGCTGCCCAACCGCGCCGCCTTTTGGAGCCCGACCAACCGCGCTGACAATATCCCGGCCGACACCTACCGGAAACGGGTCGACGAAATCTGGAACTCCATCGTGTGCGAATCCGCGCGTTGGGGAGATGTCGCTTCCCCCACTGCTCCTTACACCCGCGAATTACATTACACACGCGAACTCAACTCGCTCTACTCGATCACCAATGCCGCCGGCCAAACCCCGAACTATTTTCCTCTGCGCGGCTCGAACGTATTGGCCCAATTCCGCTCCGCCGGCCTTTATCCGACCAATGCCGCGCCGGTCTTTAGTCAGCATGGCGGGCGAGTCCCACCCGGTTTCCTGCTTTACATCACCAACCTCCAGGCTGCCGGCACGCTTTATTACACGATCAATGGCACCGACCCTCGCTCCTACGGCTCCGGCGCGCCGGCCCCCGGCGCCTTGATCTACTCGAATTCCCCCGTGGCGCTGGACCAATCGACGATCGTAAAGGCCCGCCTCCAAGTGGGCACCAATTGGAGCGCCCTCAATGAAGCCGCGTTTACGGTCGGAACATTGGGCGTGCCGCTGCGCATTACGGAGATCATGTTCGCCCCCCCCGCCGGGCCCGCCCCCAGCGGCGCCTACGAATTCCTCGAACTTTGGAATGCCGGCCGCACCGATCTGCCGCTCGGCGGTTATTCCTTTCAGGGCATCACGTTTGCCTTCGCCCCATCCTACGTGTTGCCTGCTGGGACCCGCGTCGTCCTCGCTTCGGACCAAAATCCCGCCGCGTTTGCGGCCCGTTATCCTGGCGTGCCGGTTTCTGATTACTTCGGCGGGTCTCTGAACAATGCGGGAGAACGCATCGCGATCCTCGACCCGGCCGGGCGCATCGTGGTATCGGTCGACTACAGCGGGGGCGGCAACGGTTGGCCGGCCGCCGCTAATGGCGCGGGTTACTCGCTGGAACTAATCGATCCCAACGGAAACCCGGATGACCCGGCCAACTGGCGCGCCAGCACGACCCGCAACGGCAGCCCTGGCTTGCCCCCTGCCAATCGCCCGCCACCCGACCTTCGCATCAACGAAGTGATGGCCGATAACCTCACCGCCTTCGACCACGCCGGCACGCACCCGGACTGGATCGAACTGTTCAACGCCGGCAGTTCTCCCGTGGACCTGACTGGCTGGAGCCTGACCGACAACAGTGATCCACGCCGGTTTGTGTTTACCGCGGGGCCCGTTGTTGCCCCGGCCGCGTATCTCGTGGTGTTTTTCGACACCAACGCCACTCCAGGCATCCATACCGGTTTTGGCTTAAACAAAGAATCCGGCCGGGTCCTGCTCTACGATCCCGCCACCAACCGCGTCGATGCGCTCTCGCTGGGCGCGCAATTGCCCGATTATTCGGTCGGCTTGTTCGCCGGGACCTGGCTGTTGAGCACACCTACTCCTGGGGCACCCAACGTGACGGCCCCGACCGCGGAACCCAGTTCATTGGTTCTCAATGAGTGGCTGGCCAACGCTCGGCCCGGCGGCAGCGATTGGGTGGAGTTGCATAATCGCTCTTCGCTGCCCGCAGCGATCCATGGCATTTACCTCGGCACGGCCGACACCGTGTTCCGGTACCTTTCACTCTCCTTTATCCCGCCCGGTGGATTTGTCCTGTTGTTCGCGGATAACAATCCGGGGATCAGTCATCTCGATTTCAAATTAGCCGCCGCAGGAGGTGATCTGGTCCTCTTTGACGCCGCCGGCAGCGAGTTGGACCGCATTCATTATGGCGCTCAAGCCGAGGGCGTCACCGAAGGACGCTGGCCCAACGGCGCCGGCACGATTGTGTCCTTTCCGAACAGCCCCAGCCCCGGCGCTGCCAATTATCTCCCGGACCAAACAGGACCCGTGCTCAACGAAATCCTCGCTCGTAATCAAAGCGGCGGAGTCAGCCCGTGGGGAGCGCGGTCCGATTGGGTGGAAATTGCCAACCCCACCGCCAACCCCATTGACGTCGGCGGCTTCGGATTGAGCGACCAACCCGGCCCGCCGAAATTCCGGGTCCCGTCCGGAACAGTGCTGGCGGCCAATGGCTATCTGCGAATTTGGTGCGATGACGAAACGGGCGCATCGTCGAGTTCCTCCGCTGATCTGAATACGGGATTCGCCCTGTCGGCCAGAAGCGGGGCGGTGTACCTGTCAGCCCCGGGGGGCGCGGTGGTTGATTCCGTTCAGTACGGCTTTCAAGCCGCCGATTTCTCCATCGGCCGAACCGACGGGGGCTGGCGTCTGCTGGCCCGCCCGACCCCAAGCCGGACGAACGGCGCGCCCGCTTCGCTCGGAAGTCCTTCCTCGCTCCGTTTCAACGAGTGGCAAAGCGCCCCGGCGCGCGGCAACGATTGGTTCGAACTCTTTAACCAAGCCAGCCAGCCGGTCGAACTCTCCGGACTCTATCTTACGGATGACCCGTCGCTTTACGGCGTAACCAAGTTTCAGGTGAAACCCTTGTCGTTCGTGGGGCCGCGCGGTTACGCGGTGTTCGAAGCCGACGGCGACTCTGGCCAGGGCGATCATCACGTCAATTTCCGTCTCGCCGCTGGAGGAGACGCGCTGCGCCTGTATGCTTCGGACCTCACGCCGCTGGACGCCGTGGAATTAGCGCCGCAAAGTCCCGGCACGTCCGCCGGCCGCTTGCCGGATGGCGCTTCCACTCTAACCACCTTTACCGGTAGCTCTACTCCCGGTGAAAGTAATTATCGCCCGTTGCCCAACGTCATCATTAACGAAGTGCTTCAATCCCGCCAGGCACCCTTTGAAGATGCCATCGAACTCTACAACCCAACCGAAACCGGCATCGACATCGGCGGCTGGTTCCTCAGCAATGACGCCGCCAATCCCGCCAAATATCGAATCCCCAACAGCACTTTCCTGGCTGCCGGCGGTTATGCGACTTTCTACTACGAACAGTTTGGCGCCCCGCCGGCGGGTTTCCCACTCAAACCGATGGGCAGCCAGGTCCTGCTGTCCGAAGCCGACGCCAACGGTGCGTTATCCGGCTACCGAGCCGTGGCACACTTCGATCCCGCTCCGGACGCCACTTCATTTGGCCGGATCGACACCTGCACTGGAGTCGACTTCGCCCCCTTGCAGCGCCCGACCTTGGGAGTCCAAAACCCAGCTTCCACGCCGGAGTTCCGGACCGGCGCCGGCATGTTTAACGGCGAACCCAAAGTGGGGCCCATCGTGATCACCGAGATCAATCCCCGCGACGAATACATCGAACTGCATAACGCCGGCGCCACGAGCATCTCCCTGTTCGACCCCGCAGCACCCGCGAGAACCTGGCGCCTGCGTCAAGGCATTCAATTCAGCTTTCCATCCGGCGTCAGCATCGGACCAGGTGCCTTTATTCTAATCGTCGGTTTCGATCCCGTTGCCGACCCAGGGCGGTTGGCCGCGTTCAGGCAGTCTTTCGCGGTCCCGCCAGACGTGGAGTTCTACGGGCCGTATTCGGGCAAATTGGACAACGAAACGGACACCATCGAGGTGGCCCAGCCGGGCCGTCCAGTGGCACCGTCCGAGCTGGTGCCGTATCAATCCAGGGACCGGTTGACCTATGACATGATTGCGGGCTGGCCCACCAATAGCGCGGGCGTGTCTTTGCAGCGTCGTTCCCCGTTGGCCCCGGCCAATGACTCCGACAATTGGGTCGCGGCCAGCCCCACGGCTGGACAAGCCACCGCCCCGGAGCCGCCGCGGGCGCCCACTGTCGTCGTGCAGCCCGTCAGCCGCACCGTGCCGCCCGGTGCGCGCGTCGTGTTCAGCGTTTCCATCTGCGGCAGTCGTCCCCTCTCCTACCAATGGAAACGGAACGGAACGGAAATAACCGGCGCCACGGAAAGCGCTTTGGTTTTGCCGCAGGTGGACATGCAGGATGCGGGCAGTTACTCCGTGGAGATCTCGAACGCAGCCGGACGTGTCACGAGCTTACCGGCGGCCTTAAGCCTGGGTTCCCTTCCGCAAATCTCGGTTCAACCCCAGTCTCAGTCCGTTCGGGAAGGCGGGACGATTACTTTTGCGGTGCAGGCGCAAGTGTTGGAGCCGTTGACTTACCAATGGCGTCACCAGGGCCAGCCGCTGCCGGGAGCCACCGGAGACACGTTGACCCTGGCGAATGTGCAACTGGAAGACGCGGGTGGTTACAGCGTGCTCGTCGCCAACGTGGTTGGCGCGATAGCCAGCGCCGTAGCCAACCTGACCGTGCTGGCGCCGCCGCGCATCACGCTGCAGCCCCAATCGCAATCGGTTTCCAGCAATGGCACCGCCACCTTCACTGTCATCGCCACCGGCATGGGCGTGGTGCGTTATCAATGGCAACGCAATGGCGTCGATTTGACCGGCGCCACCAACAGCACGTTGGTTATTCAAAATGCTCAACTCACCGACGAAGCCGATTATCGGGTCATCACCACCGATGACGTCACCTCGGGCATCAGCCAGGTCGCGCACCTGACCGTGCGTGTCCCGCCCATCATCGTAAGCGGGCCTGTGGGAGTAACCAACGTCGCCGGCTCCACCCTGGTGTTCAATGTGCAAGCCCGCGGCTCTGTTCCCATGTCATTCCGCTGGCTACGCATGTCGATAGGTGTGGTCACCAACATTCTGAACAGCACCAGCGATTCGCTTATCATCACTAATGCGCAACCTTCGCATTCCGGCCTATATCGGTTAGTCCTCACGAATTCAGGCAACCTCAACCCGGGTGTCACGCTCAGCTGGAATGTTCTCATCGTCGCCCCGCCGGTGATCGGCATCCAACCGTTGAGCCAGACCGTCAATGCCGGCACATCCGTTCTGCTCAGCGCCAGCGTCACCGGGACATTGCCGATTGCTTATCAATGGCTGTGGTCGGGTTTACCTCTTGCCGGAGCCACCAATGCATCTCTGCTTCTGCCCAATGTGCAAACCCTGCATCAAGGCAGCTACCAATTGGTGGCGACTAACCTCGCCGGACGTGTCGTGAGCGAGCCAGCCATCTTGACGGTGATTGGCCCCCCTACCCTCCAGATCCCCCAATGGTTGGCCAATGGAGATCTCCGCCTCGGCATCGCCGGAATGCCCGATCGCTCTTATACCATCGAAGTTTCCCCCGATCTCCAAAACTGGACCGCGCTCACAACCTTGGCCTATACGAACGGGATCATGCCCTTCACCGATCCGGGCGTATCCAGCCGCAGCAACCGATTCTATCGGGCCCGCCAGACCCAGTAATCCCCGCACAAATTCCTGTCGGAGATTCTTGTCGGAAACTCTTATCGAGTCCCCAAACTTACACCAATCCTGGTCGGCCAACTTGGTCGAGTCGGGCCTGAGGGTTGTCATCGACAAAGACTGTCGACCGGAACCAGCGACCAAGACCCATTTCCGCTTTCCGCTTTCCACTTTTCCCCCTGCCGCTTTCCCTTCCTACGGTTTACTGAGGCGATAGAAACGATTGCCGGCCGGGGCGGGGATAGTGAACACGAATCGTCCGGAGACATCCACGAGGCTGCCGTTGGCTACCGTCCAATCAGGATTGGGCGTTGGCAAAGCGGGCGTTTCGAGGACACGATAGCCCGGTGCGGTATCGGGCCAGCTCAATTCAATATTGTTCTCGGTGAACTCGATGGTCAGGCGCGGCGGCGGGACGGCATCGAGATAACCGTTTCCATAAACAGCGAGGTTAAAGCCCAGGTCAGAACTGTTCGCCGCCGCTTGGTGCATCTCCACCGCGAGCACATTCGTGCCGATCACCAGGTTGGGATTTGCGATCTCCGTCACAAACGGCGTCTGCTCGTCGAGCCCGCTGACCGAGGTCGCGGCCAGCGTCTGAAAGGTAATGGGCGTGGTGGGCATATTGCTGCGGTACAATTCACGTCCGTTCAGCCAAACCACCGCGCCGTCATCGCGGACCAGATGAAACTCGAGGGTGGTATAAACGGCCCCGGCGGGGATGACGAACGCTTTGCGGAAGTAAGTGGTGATGAATTTGGCATTGGGATTGCCGCCAAAGCTCAGAGTGGTTTGTTCCCCGTCACCGCCGTAACCCAGACGCGCGGCGCCGGACGGCCAGGCCGCGTCGTTAAAAGTGCGGCCGGTCCAGGCCGTGCCTTGGTTGATGCCGCTGACCAGATATTTCCAGGTCGAATTGGTCGCAATCAACGTCGTGTTTAGGATGGTGCGGCCAACGGCGATGCCGACCGGCGGCGAATCCACCGTTACCCCGCTTTGGTCATGGCTGCGGGCCGCCACCGTGTGCGGTCCAACTGGCACGTTATCCCAGGAGGTTTCCCACGGCTCCGCCAAGCGTTCGTCGAATTTCACACCGTCCGCAAAGAACTCCACGCTGGTAACGGGCGAACCCGCGGCTCCGCGGGCGATGGCTTGGAGCAAGACCGAGTTGCCGGAAGGGGGATACGTCGAACTTTGGAGCGGGGTGGTGAGGTAAACGCGCGGCTCGGTGGTGCCGAAGAACAACAGCTGCAGATCGAACCCGCCATCCGAACTGGTGGTGCTGCCCTGGTGCAGTTCGACGGCTACCAGGTTGCTGCCCACCAGGATGCCGGAACCGGACACCGGCACGGTCGTCTCGAAATAAGTGGTTTCATCGGGCGTGGTGACACTGTTTAACGCCAGCGTGCTGGAGTTCACCACGCCGCCCGGCATGTTGCTCCGGTAGACCTCGTTTCCATTCAGGTAAACCACCGCGCCATCGTCGCGCGCCAACTGAAAGACCATCTCCGACAACACCCCCGGGTTGGGAAAGCTGAACCAACGCCGGAAATACGTGGTCACGCGTCCCTCGGTCAAGGGCGTGCGTTCGCCATCCAAGCCCCAGCCAAAGCGGGCGATGCCCTGTGGCCAGCTTGAATCATTGAAATTCGTCCCGGCCCAGCCCGCTCCCACGGCTACCGCATTATCCCAATACCGCCAGTTTGACCCAGCCGGAATCATCGTGGTGAAGAACGGTTGAATGGCGACTCCGCGCGGTCCCACTGTGATCGTGACCGACGGCGAAGCCAACACCTGGCCGCCCCCAAAATCCGCCAACGCATCCACCACATGCGTGCCCTGCGGAGCGTTGTTCCACACAAACATATAGGGAGCAGCCGACGCGCCCACTCCAACCACCCCGCCGTCAACCCGGTAAGTCACCGTGCCCGGCGCCGGTCCGGTGCCTGTATAAGTCGTCAAGGTAACGTTGGCGGGCGGGAAGAACTTCGCGCCATCGGCCGGTTGAGTCAGGTAAACCTGCGGAGGAGGACTTGCCTGGAGGCCGACTAACGCCAGATCAAATCCCAGGTCGGTGCTGGCCAGGTTGACCTGGTGTATTTCCACCGCCAACACATTGGTGCCGGGGATCAGCCGATTCGCGCTGATCGTCGCCTGCACCGGGGTCGATTCCGCCGCCCCTTCCACGGCCGTCAGCGCCAGCGAATTCCAATTGATCACGCCAGGGAGAAGATTATCGCGCAACACCTCCGCTCCGTTGAGATAAACCACCGCACCGTCATCGCGCACCAATTGCAACAGCAATTCCGAAAACAACGCCGGAGTCGGGACCACGAAGGATTTCCGGAAGTAAACCGTCACTGGCCGCGCCGGCAGGCCCGCACCGGAACTGATCATAGTCAACTCACCATCGCCGCCATAACCCAGCCGGCCAGGTCCCGCCGGCCACAAACGATCATCGTAGTTGCGGGTGGTCCAGATGGTCCCCAGGTTCGAACCGTCGTCCATATACTTCCAGGTGTCCCCGAACGAAACCAGTTGCGTGCCCGGCAATGGCGCCACCAGAGACACGTTGACCGGCGCGCTGGTGTAACTGCTGCCGGCCGACGTCCGCGCCACCGCGCTCAAAACCTGCTCGCCAGGCTGCGTCCCCGTCAGGTTAAACGAGTAAGGGGGAGACAAATCTTCGCCCGCCAACACGCCGTTGGCGTAGAGTTGCACTGTGCTGATGGTGGCGCCCGCCGGCGCCACGGTGGCCTCGAACAACAAATTGGTCGGCACCGGGATCGAGCCATCCGCGTCCGGCCCGGTTAACGTGATCGAAGGTGCGGGCGGATCCGTTACGCTGATCGACACGGGCGGCGAAGTCAGCGGCGAACCGCCGGCCACCGTGGCGACCGCTGTAATCGCGTAACGATTGGTCGCTGGATTGGGCCAGGTGAAACTGTAGGGAGCCGTAGCAGCTTCGCCGATCTTGATCCCGTTGGCGAAGAATTCGACCAGGCTGATCGAGCCAACGCTGGTGAAGGCAGTCGCGTTCAGCAGGATACTGGCCGGAGTCGTGAACACGCTCTTGTCCGGCGGGCTCGACACATACAGGAAATGCAAGCCGCTGGGAGCCGTCACGGTCTGTCCGTTGACCCCCACATCCATCGTGATGTCGGAACTCGCGCCGTCGGCCTGGTGTATTTCCGCTGCGATCACGTTGGTGCCAGGCACCAGCAGACTGTCGTTAATGGAAGCGAAGATGTAATCCGCGGCGTCCAATCGCTTGCTGGCTAGCGTGCCGAACGCGACCGTGCCCGCAGGCATATTGTTCCGAAACACCTCGGTGCCGTTAAGATAAACCACGGCGCCGTCATCGCGCAGCACTTCCACGTTCACGCCCACATAAGAGCTTGGGTTCGTTACCACGAGTGGATGACGGAAGTAATACGTGATGTATTTGCTCGCGGGGTTGGGACCATAACCAATGACCGTGGTGATCGGGGCTCCGCTCGGATACCCCAGCGGCGCCTGCCCGGTCGCCCAGCCGGAATCATTAAAGGTGCTCGCCCGCCACGCGGTGCCTTGATCCACGCCCGTATCCAAATATTTCCAGCCGGTCGCGGCCTTGGCCAGCAACGGCGACGAAACCACCAGCGAGGAGGCCAGCCCGATGAAATCCTTGGCCGGCGCGTTCGGCCCCACCGCCACCGGGAAGTTAAAGCTGGGATGCAGAAAAGTCAGAGAGCCTGTCACCGGCTCGATCGCCTCGACGCGGTAACTGCCCGCCGCCAGCCCGGCAAAAACATAACTGCCGTCATTGTCCGTCATGATCACCCGGCCCGAGTCGGTCGTGAGCCTGATTCCAGGCAAGGCGCGGTTGGACGCATCCACCACGTGCCCGCTCACGCGGAAGGTGGCCGGATTGCCGACTCGCACCACCACCGTGTGCCGGGCGGTGCCTCCCTTCATGTCACTGGCCGTGCATTGGGCCGTGTATTCCCCGGCGGCCGTAAAGGCGTGCGTCGTCACCGCGCTGTTGTCGACCGAGTAACCGCCGTCACTGAATTCCCAGAAGTAGGCCAGCGGATCGCCGTTAGGATCACTGGCGGTGGCGCTGAAAGTCACGGCCTGTCCCACGGCGGCATTCGGCAGGTTAACCGACGCCACCACCGTGGGCGCCAGATTGCCCGGCGACGCGCCCACCACCACGCGCACGTCAATGGATTCAGGTAACGTATGGCCCTTGCGCAACGGCGTGATATGCAGGCTGAGGGCAGGATCGCTGAAGGTGCGTCCGATCACCACGGCGTTGTTGTCCGACACGCCCTTGAGCCGCACATCCACCAAGTAACTGCCTTCGTTGTCGTTGCCCGTCCAAAGCACTTGAAACCCGTTGGTCAGCGCCTGTCCTGGTTTGCGCGCGCGATATTGAATCCAGTAGTTCTGCGTGGCGTTGCGCTGGAATTTCAGGCCGCGGAGGCCCACGCTGTTGTCGAGGTCAAAGGCATACAACCGATACTGCCCGCTGCCGGCGGTCTTCAGGTCGACGATGTCGGAATCCGGAATCCAGCCCAGATAATTTCGATAACGGCTGTTGTAGGAGTTGGGAGAGCCGCCCCCGCCCATTGGATCATCGCCGTCGCCGTATTCCACATTTTGGCCGACGCCGATCATGCTCTTGAGATCGGTATCCCAGAAGTGCGCGTGGTTCAGACCCAGGTTATGGCCGAATTCATGACAAGCCACCTCCGGGCCCCAGGCGCTATGCGCCAAATGAAAACCCGGCTGCCCGATGAACCCTAACCCCGCGTAATCCGCCGCCGGACGCGCCGCCGTGCACACGTAAGTGAAGTCATACTGTGTCAGATCATATCCGGCCGCCGTGGCGGCGGTCCGGGAGTTGTTAAACAACGCGCCCAACCCCGTGTTGTCGTACTGCCCGACCGTGCCAGGCAACAAGAGCGGCGGCGAAATGTCCGAGCCGCGTCCCAACCCTGCCAACACCAATTGGCCCTGCGACATCTCATACATGTAATTGCTGAAATTATGAAAGTGCGTCAGCGCGTCATTGGTGCTCATCACCGTCGGGTAATCGCTCCAAATCGGGCGCATCAGCAGCATGCGCTTGCGTCCCTCCGAATACGGCGACGCGGCCGTTTGCGCGGAAGCCGGGTCGCCGCTCGGCACACTCAATCCAGCCGCTGCCATCTGCGCCCATTGGGCCGCGTGCGCTTCCATACAGAAAGCATGGATCTCCGTTCCCAGTTGCACGGCTGTTTCCGTTCGCTGCCCGGAAACAGAACAGACCGGCTCGCTCTGCAAGGCCTGCGGCCGTTCGCTGCTCTCCAGGACGCGGAAGGGAATCGGATTCAAAGCCAGGAGCTTCTCCCGCGCCAACAGTTGATGAGTCGGTGGCTGGCTGGCAGCCTCGACGTCCAACGCGATCCCGTTCAACGGTACATCGCGGTGGCTCACGTACGTCAGGCCTTTGCCATACGTAAATACTTCGTAGGAAACACCGGCGATTTGGGCTCCGCGCACCACCGACGGCACTTTCTCTGACGCCGCCCCCCAAGGAAGTACGCCCATGACTTGATAATCACCTCGGGCCGTCACTTGTTCTTCCAACCATTGGGCCACGGCGCCAGGAAGCGATCCGCTCACGCCGCGCGGGACCGCCAGTTGCAGCGCACGTTCCGGATTGGATTGAATCAAATCGGCCAGAGCCGTTCGGCGCGCCCGGGCCAACTCGATTCCTTCCGATTCCAACGCCGCCCGCGCGGCCGGGGTTGGCGCTGATTGATAGCGCCGCACCCAATCTTGGAAGGCTGCAAAAGCGGGCTCCGCGACTGGCCGTTCCCACACCCGATCCTGGGCTTCGGGCAATGCGGCCGCCGCCCCTGGCTCAGGCGCCGATGCCGGCCGGGCCAGGCCCTCGCCCAAAACAGCGGGATCGGCCGCGACCGGAGCAGGATTCAGCGGGGCATTTTGCGAAACAACACCAGCAGCAGCGCCGGCGCCCGCATCGGCATTGGCCCCCTTCGCGGTGGGTTTAACTGAGTCCGGCAAAAAAGCCCCATCCGTGTGCGTGGGAGGATGAGGAAGACGCAGGCACAAAAAAAGAAGTCCCGCCAGAAGGGCGAGACCCAACACGACTTTGTTCTTCATGCGGTATCGCAGCCAGGAATAACTTCATCAATATCCCAACTTCGGGAAGATCACAACATTTAGATACTAGCTCCTGTCACGGTTAGGTCACGAGGGCGACCCAAGCCATCAAACTCGGGGCACCCGACGTTAGCAGACAGGCTAGTCTACGACGTTAGGGCCTGTCCTGGGTTTGTCCAGAGGCCTCATCCATGAATGATCGACGCGCGATCACGGCCATATCGGCCTGCTCTGCCGGTCGCGCGGTATAAATAAGAAGCTGCCGCCGCCGGGTGAACCCACAATGATACGCCCATGACAGTGTTGTCATCCGCTTGGCAGGGAGGACACGGTCAAAAGCAGGCTTGCATTGTGGGCGGCCTAATGTTTGATTCCGGCAGCTTGCAGATTCGATGGCAAACGGTTCGCGGTGGCGCGACCATTCGTGTCGCGGTCGCGGGTCTGATGCTCGGCCTTTGGCTGGTGCTGGTCGCGCTGGGCAGTTCCCCGCAGCTTCACCGGCTGCTTCACGCAGACTCCAGCCAGCCCTCCCACGATTGCGTTGTCACCCAATTGACCAAGAGTCAATTCCTGACGGCCGGCGGCGCGATCTCCGCCATCGTTGTCGCGAGTTCTTTCTTCGGATTTCCGCCGCTGACGGAGCGCATCGCTCTCCCCGCTGCGGACATTCGCCTGGCTCCTCCCCGCGGTCCTCCTTCCGCTTCGTTTCTTCTGTAGTTCCGGCTGTTGGCCCGTGCGGGCTGACAGTGCGTCGTTCCCCATACTTGCGCCTCGGCGCAGTGCCGCGGCGCGCCACGAAGAAATGAATTATGAAGTTAAAACTGGTTTTAGGGTGGTCTTCTGCCCTTTGCCTGGGCGCCTGCGCGCTCCAGGCCCAGGAGACGAAATCGTTGGATGAAGTGCAGAAACAACTCCAGCAAATGAAACAGGCCTTCGACAAGCTCATGCAGGAGCAGCAGAAAAAGATCGAGGAACTAAGCCGGCAGCTGGAGGAATTGAAGAAAGGCCAGGCGGCCCAGGCGACCAACCCGCCCGCGCCAATGGTTCCCGGCAACGCGGCGCAGGCCGGGCTCGAGAAGAAACCGTGGTCGATGACCGATCCGATCCGCATTGGCAATGCGCAGAACTACCTCAACATCTCGTTCGATGGCCTCTTTGCGGTTGGCACATCGACCGCCAAGGACATTGAAGGGTTGGAGACCGGCGGGCACGACCCCAAACAGCGCGGGTTCACCGTCGAGAATGTTGAAACCACCTTCGAGGGAAAAGTGGACCCGTATTTTCGCGCCCAGGCCGCGGTCGTCCTCCAGATTGATCCCCAGGGAGAGTCGTTCATTGAACTGGAGGAAGCGTATGCAGATTCGATGTCGTTGCCGGCCAATCTCCAACTTCGGGCGGGCCAGT
Source organism: Verrucomicrobiia bacterium (assembly GCA_035577805.1). GTDB lineage: Bacteria > Verrucomicrobiota > Verrucomicrobiia > Limisphaerales > JADJPG01 > DATLUX01. Next base: position 1,046 of record DATLUX010000634.1, on the reverse strand, counting down.
TCTTCACCGAATTCGGGCGGCAGAATCAGACCCACCCACACGCGTGGGACTTTGTTGACCAGCCGCTGGTCATGGGGCGGTTCCTGGGCGACGACGGTCTGCGCAGTGCCGGGGCGCGGCTTTCTTGGCTCATGCCGACGCCCTTTTACTCGGAACTCTATGTGACTGTTCAAAACAGCCAGGGGCCAACGGTGCATAGCTTTCGCAACGACAATGAAGGCGAACCCTTCTTCGGACGACTGAGCACAGAGGGATCCGTAGAGAATTTGAGTGACCTGCTCATTACGCCTCGCTACGCGGCCTCGTTCAATCTAAGCGATGAGCAAACCATTGTGGTCGGTGCTTCCGGCGCCTTCGGTAACAATGGAACGGGTGGTCACACGGAACTTTACGGCCTCGATCTATTCTGGAAATGGAAGCCAGTCGGTCAGCACGCGGGCTTCCCATTCGTCTCCTGGACCACCGAACCGATGCTGCGCCGGTATGAAGCCGGGGCGTTCAATTGGGACCTCAACGGCAATGGTGCACTCGATCCGGATGAGTTGGCGAACAATGCCACGGGCCTGCCCGCCGTGTTGCCACGAGAAACGCTGACCGATTACGGCATCTACTCACAAGTGCTCTACGGGTTTCACAAGGGCTGGGTGGCGGGCCTGCGCGGCGATTACGTCGCCCCGACGGAACGCGCGAAGTACGAGACGATTCTAGGATCACCCGATCTCGACCGCGCGTCACGCTGGCGCCTCTCGCCCAACCTCACCTGGTACGTGACCGAATTCTCCAAACTTCGCCTGCAATATAACTACGACCAGCGTGACCTCATCGGCGTAGACCATTCCGTCTGGCTGCAGTTCGAGTTCTTGCTCGGCGCGCACGCGGCTCACAAATTCTAAAACGAATCGACTTCCACCCATTCAGTCTAACGCATATGAAATCTATTCTTGCAGCCCTCCACTTGTTCGCTCTGGCGCTCGCCGCGCAGGCGAAACTCAACGTCGTGGCCACCATGCCCGACTTCGGCGCCCTCGCTCAAGAGATCGGCGGCG
>DATLUX010000633.1:0-13987 GCA_035577805.1 Verrucomicrobiia bacterium | reverse complement strand
GCCCTCGGTGTATTGGGAACGGAGCTTTACCAACAACGAAAGCTTGCTGACGGTCGCCCGGGTGTTTGCCAGCCCGGCTCGTGTGCCGGCGCGCACGGAATTCCCGCCCCGCGCGCCGGGCGCCAATCCCAACCTGGTGGATCTGACGGCCTCCTACAACGCGACCCTGACCGATTCCTGGCAGGGATTTCCCGGGAATAACCTGGCGGAATTGACGCCCGGCATCCATGAACTCGACGGTGTCCAATTTGATGTGCGCGGCGTGATTCAAGTTCGCGGGACGGAAATCGCCGCCGACTTTCCCCAATCGGTCGCCGGCATCCGCTTGGGGCAAAAATGTCGACAAGTGCATTTCCTGCACGCGGTCTCCTTCTCGACGCGCACAGCCAGCAGCGGCGTCTACGAGATTCACTATGCCGATGGGCAGGTGCGCACCATTCCCATTCATTATGGACGCCAGTTGGCCGATTGGTGGGTTGATCCACAAAAAAAGCAGCCCTCGTTACGTGAACCCAGAATCGCCTGGCGCGGCGAGAACGAGGCGACCAAAGCCTACGGCATGTCCCTTTGTCTCTATCACTCCGTTTGGGAGAATCTGCTCCCGGACGTGGAACTGGCGACGTTGACGCTGGACTCCGGCGACGAGCATGAATTGGATGGCCCATTCTGTGTCGCCATTACGCTGGAATAAGTCCTTTCCGAGTGAATGCGTTACCGCCACGTGCAAGTTAAAGACCGAACCCTGAGCACTGAGTACGAGCACTGAATCCCAATCACGCCCATGGGAACACCCGACCTCAAATCGATGCCTTCGCCCCTGGTCACCGTCTGCGTCCTCACCTACGGGGATTTCCCGCATCTCATCCAGCGAACGCTGAGTTCCATCCAAAGCCAGCTCCCTCGTCGCGGTTACCGGTTGGTAGTCGGCGCTAACGCCGTGGGGCAGAAGACCGGCACTTATTTGCAGCGACTCCGCGAAGCCGGCGCGATCGACGAACTCATCGCGCATCCTCTCAACCTGAATAAATGCCCGATCATGCGCCTGATGTTCGAGCGCGTGAACACCGAGTACATCTGGTGGTTCGACGACGATTCGTATGTCACCTCGCCACGGGCCTTCCTGGATTGGCTTGGCCCAGCCCAGGCCGCCCCGGCCTCCACCGTCATGTGGGGTGAATTGTACCGCTGCAATCTACCGGCTGAGTTCACCGACCTCCAGGACGTGGTCGGATTCGTCCGGCGCGCCCCCTGGTATCGCGGGCTGCCTCCGCCGTCGTGGCGCCCGGGAGGCAAAGGCGAATTCAACTTCGAAAATCGCAATTGCGGCGATGGGCGCTGGGATTTCCTCGTCGGCGGCTGTTGGCTCATCCGCACCTCCGCAGTGCGGGCACTGGACTGGCCGGATCGCCGTCTGATCAAGATGGGCGACGACGTGCTCCTTGGGGAGGCCATCCGCCAGCAAGGTTGGTCACTCGGCAACATCGGTCGCCCGGGCGTTGCCATTAACACTGAGACTCGCCGCGGAGATCCAGGCTTGTGCGGTGCGCAGGCCCGGCCGGCCAGCGTGCCCTCTGAAGTATGAACGCCCGCGACTGAAGCCGCGGGCGAAGGCGACCGCAAAGGAATCACTACTCCAATAAAAGCGAGCATGGGCCGGGACAGGGCTATTCCGTCGCGCACACGCGCGAGTTTGATTGCGCGGATGAAAGACTGGCAGGATCAAGCCAGTTGGCAGGCTTTCTTCGACACTTACTGGAGACTCATCTACGACGTGGCCCGCAAGGCAGGCTTGTCGGACAGCGAAGCGCAGGATGTCGTCCAAGAGACCATGCTGGCAGTCGCCCGCCAGATGCCCAACTTCCAATACGACGCGGGCCGCGGCTCCTTCAAAGCGTGGTTGCTGACCACTACGCGTTGGCGGATCATTGACCGGCTCCGGCAACGCCTTTCCAGCGCGCAACTCGGCGCGTCCGACTCAGAAGCACCTTCCACCGAACTGGTCCACAGCGTGCCTGACCCCGCCACCGTCTTACCCGATCAACGCTGGGACGACGATTGGAGAAGAAATCTCCTCGAAGTGGCTCTCGCCCGTCTGCGCGCCCGGATCGATCCCCACAAATATCAGCTATTCGATTTCTATGTGAACAAGGCATGGCCGGCGACAAAGGTGGCGCAACGGTTTGGGGTTCCCGTCCGGCAAGTCTACCTCGCCAAGCATCGGATCACCGTGGTGTTGAAAAAGGAAATCCGCCGGTTGGAGCGCGAAGCCCGCAGCAAATGGCCGCCGGGCTGAACCATTCGGCATCTTCGGCTGATGGAATTTTAGCTGCAAGCAGGCCCGCGAGGGCCCTACTCGCACTCAAACCGATAACCGACGTCGCGGATGGTTTGGATATGCACGGGATGATGAGGATCACGCTCGATCTTGGCCCGGAGCGTGGTGACACACCGATCGACGCTGCGATCATTGACCATCATCTCGCTGCCCCAAACCGCATCGAGAATCTGGTCGCGGGTCAGGGCTCGGCCCGGTCGGCTGGCAAAGAATTCCAGCAACCGAAATTCTTTTGCCGTCAAAACCACTTCCCGGCCCCGGCGGAACACTTTGTGCCCGGGGCCATCCAGCTGGCAGTCTCCAAACTGCACCAACTCGGGCGCAGTGCTCTGACGCCGCCGCAGGAAAGCTCTGGCCCGGGCGAGCAACTCGCGAATGCTGAATGGTTTGGTGACGTAATCATCCGCGCCTAACTCCAGTCCACGGATGATGTCCTCCTCCTGGCCTTTGGCGGTGAGCATGATGATGGGCATGTCCATGCCTCGCGCACGCAACGCGCGGCAAATCTCATAGCCATTCAACTGGGGCAGCATGAGGTCCAGCACCAGCAAGTCCGGCTGATTCGCCAGGGCGATGGCCAACCCTTCGCGCCCGTTGCGCGCGCGATGAACGCAATATTTTTGCGCTTCGAAATTATCGCTCAGCCCACGCAAAAGAGCAGGATCATCTTCGATCAGGAGCACCGTCGGAGTGCGCATTAGGCGATGGCCTCCTTCCGGACGATCCTCGAGTCGGGGCTGACCGGAATGGAAATGAGGAACGTGCTGCCGCCCCCAGGCCGGCTGTGGACAGAGACGGTTCCGTGGTGAGCCGAGGTAATGAACTGGACAATACTTAAGCCCAACCCGCATCCGCTGCCCTGACGGGACAGGCGTTGGTCGACCTGGTAGAAGGGCTGAAAGATCTTGCGCCATTCCCGGGGCGGGATGCCGATCCCGTTGTCGGCCACCGAGAATATGACGTGGTCATTTTCAGCGCGCGCGCGCAACAGAATATGTTTGATCTCCTCAGAATACTTGAAGGCGTTTTCGAGCAGGTTGGCCAAGGCCGCCGCCAGGGCGCCCGGATCGGCCCGCACCGCTGGCAGATCGGACTCCACCTCGACCTCCAGCCGGCAACCCGGCATTTCCAACCGGCCACGAACCGAGTCCAGCGCGGTTTCAACCACTTGCCGCACCGGCACCGATTCAAAATGAAAGGCGTATTTGTTTCGTTCCATCCTCGAGAAAGTGAGGAAGTTCTGGATCAACCGGCCCAGCCGCTCGTTTTCCTGGGCGATCAGTTGCAGATATTCGCGCACCTTGTCCTGCTCGAACTCATCCGCGGCCAGCAACGTTTCCACCAGCACGCGCATCGAAGAGAGGGGCGTTTTGAGTTCGTGCGAAACGGTCGCCGCCAGATCGTTTTTAAGACGCGCTAAGGTCATTTGACGACGCACCAGGCGTGCTGCGATCAAAGCCAGCAACGACATGCCGGCCACAACCAAGATGGCCGTCCACCAGTAAATCGCAGCCTGCCGTCCCGCGGTGACTTCAAAGAAGTCGCGGTCTTGCAGGGACAAGGCCAGACGCCAGCCGGGCAGCAAGGCGCCCGCCGGCAGCGTGACGAAGGAGTCGGCAGCTTCCCGGTCCGGTGGCACCAGACTGATTTGGGCGTTGGGCAGAGCGGCGTCGAGAGTGAGCGCCGCTTTCGCCTGTTGAAGGACCGTTTCAGACCGGAACAAGGCGGTGAAACGCCGATCCGGCGTGGTCAACTGCCACACGTCCGGAAGCGGCCCACGTCGCAATCCCGCGGCTGGCGCCGCGTTAACCGAAAGCTCGGCTGCTTCGGCCAATTCTTCGGCGCGGAGGGTTTGGAATCGTGCATTGTCCGGATAGACTCTTTGCATTTCCTTCATCAGAAACCGGCGTTGGGGGGCGGCCAGAACCGGGTTGTCGTAATCAGTCAGCCGTCCAGACAGGCGGCGCGCGATGGCTTTGAGCTCAGGGGTCTGCCAATTCGTGCTCACATCCAGCGCCAGCCACTCTACATTGGCAGCGATCAGCCGACCTCTCGGATCTGTGACGAACCGATAACGCTCGGTGCCGAAAGTGTCGTGGATGAGATGGATGGCTGACTCAAATTGGCCCGCCTGCACGAGGCAGCGGGCCGCGGACTGAAGCGCTCGGGCCGCGGCGTGGGTATTGGTTGTTTCCCGCGCCACAGCTTGGTAGCGTTTCGCCGCTTCGGTATGCTGCCGCAGATGTTCGAGACGGCTTGCTTCGACCCAAATGGGGCCGCCCTCGCCGAAGTCGCCGTGGAAAGGCGCCGGCCTATTCGGATAAACGAGATGACCTGCCCCATCCCAGAGCACGATGCTATCCACCAGACCGGATTCGACGCAACGCTCGAAGGCGCCGGAAGCGGGAGTGATCGCGGCCAGTTTTTCCAACCGCGCGGCCGCGTCGGTCCAGTGCTGTTGCAGTCGTGTTTGCGCGAAGGAAAGCTGAACGCGGCAGATTTCCGCGAAGCGCTGACGGGACGCGAAGTGTTCATTGCGGATGGCGGCCAGCATGAACCAGAAGAGGCACACGGCCGGCCCCAACACGGCCAGCAATAACAGCACCACGGGCCAGGCATCATTGTCCTGGCCCAGGCGCCGGATCGTTCTAATGATTTTCCTCAAGATGCGCCTTAGGGCTGCTGTGCGAGCCGGCGCTTCAGGTAATCCAGCGCCTTTTGCAATTGGGCATCCTCGAAACCACGTTTGGGAGTCGCTTCGCTGCTCAAAGTATCCCGCAACGACCGGTCCTTCTCATATTGCTTTAGCTCATCATCACTGAAAGCGATGGCGTAACCCGGATCGGGACTGACGCCCCAGTCGTCGGAGTCCTTCGCCTCCGGATAACGGTTCATGGTGCGGCCATTGGGCCGGTAGTAGGCCGCCACTGGAATTTTCATTGCGCCGACGCCGCTCTTGAGTTGGAAGATGCTGCGCACGATTCCCTGGCCGTAGGTGCGTTCGCCGATCACCACCGCTCGTTGGTTGTCCTGCAAACAAGCGGCGATGATCTCCGCAGCCGAAGCGGTCCGCCGATTCACCAACACCGCGATGGGAAAACCACGAAAGGTGTCCTCCGGTTTGGCGTCATAGGCGGTCTCGCCCTGGCGCCCCTTCACCGTGACGATCCGGCCGCTGTCCACAAAGAGATCGGATACCGCAACCGCGCTGTCGAGCATCCCGCCGGGGTTGTTTCGCAAATCGAGAATCAGACCTTTCATGGCGCGGTTTTGGAGTTCTTCGAGGGCGGTGCGCATTTCTTCCGCGCTTTGTTTGCCTAGATAAGTCAGGCGGATGTAGCCGAGCTTGCGTTCCTCCTCCAGCATGAATTCCCAGTTATGATCCGTTTTGCGGCGGTCCCCTAATACACTGGGCAGCCGAATGGTATTGCGAGTCAGCTTGATTTCTTGCAGTTCGTCCGAGCCAGGGCGTTTGATTCCCACACTTACGGGTGTGCCGACAGGACCGCGGAGGAGTTTGACGGCCGTTTCCAACGCTCCCTGCTCGGGCAACTCGGAGCCGTTGATGGCAACGATCCGATCTCCAGCCTTGAGACCGCCTTCAAACGCCGGAGAACCGGCCAAAGGGCTTTGCACGATCACCTCGCCCGACTCCGCTTTGAGCATGGCGCCGATTCCAGCGAGCTTTTGTTCGAGGTGATCGTTGAATTGGCTCAGCTCCTGGGTTCCGAAGAATTCGAGATCGTTGGTGCGCAGGAAACTGCCCCGCGCATCGAGTTTGCCGACGATCGCGCGAATGGCGGTTTCCATGAGCTCGCTGCGATCCACCTCCTGGATATAGTTCCGCTCGATTTGTCCCACGATTTCATCGAGGACCTGGGGCATGTGCTGTTCCACGATAGCCAAGAGCTTGTCCTGATCCGGGAAGTCCTGCATGAGCCGGTCCAAGGCCGAGATGGCTTGTGGGCGGTTGCCCAATTTGAGCTGACATAACCCCAGACGGAGTTGTGATTGGGCCACCAGGCTGCGATCGGCATGCGCGTCCTCGGCGATTTGCCGGTAAATCTCCACGGCGGCTTTGAGATCGCCTTTGGTTTCCTCGGTGTAGATGCCTTTTTCCAGCAACTCGGGCAACGAGGCGGCTTGAGAGGAACGCCCCGCCAGCAATAAGGCTAACATCAGCGCAAGACTCCGCACGAATATCTTGCTGAGTGCGCCGGCCAACTTCTGTGAATATGATTTGGTTTTCACACCGGCAGCTTGGGAAGAGCGTGTTACCGTTTTATTACCGAAGTATCCTTTTTCTATGACCGAACAAAATAGAGCCCGTCTCGTTCAGAAGGAAGCTCAGGGGCCCACTACAACGATCCGGTAGCCGCCAGAGTGAGCCCGGCGGAAGATCCCTGCGGGAAAACATTTGTCGAAATTGCACCATGAAAGCTGCCCTGGATCAAGCCAACGATCCCCTCCCGGACTGTCCTAATATTGCTGTAGCGACAGTCTGTGACCGGTACTTGTTTGGCAGCCTTTCATGCGCGCTGCACATGCTAAGAAGAACATGCACAGGCGCACTACCTCTCCCCTCAACGGGGAGAGGCAAGGGTGAGGGGTGAGAACACCTCACGCGTTCGCTGTGTATCTTGGCAGATCCTGGACGACCGCAACCCTGGATTCACCACCCGCCGCCCAGGGCTTTGACGAGTTGGACAGCGGTGGCCTGCCGTAAACCCAGAATCCGCGCCAGATCGAGGTCGGCCGCCAGCAAAGTGCGTTGGGAGTCGATCACTTCCAGATAGCTGACAATGCCTCCTTCATAGCGAGCGAGAGCGTACTGATAGGTGCGGAGGGCGGCCTCACGTGTGCGACTGATCGCAGCCGCTTGTCCAGCCAGGAATTTCAGAGCGGTTAGATTCTCCTGCACCTCGCCAAAAGCCACCAACACCTGTTGGCGGTAGAGCGCCGTGCTCTCTTCATACGCTTGCCGGGCGCGTCCCAGGTTGGCCCGATTGCGTCCACCCGCGAAGATCGGCAGCGACAGGCTGGGGCCAAACGACCAAACCCGACTTTCCCAATTGAAGAGCGACTCGAGTTCAGCGCTGGCGTAGCCCGCCGAACCAGTCAGACGCAGGACTGGAAAAAAAGCGGCTTTCGCCATGCCGATCCGGGCATTAGCGGCGGCGACCCGCCGCTCGGCTGCCGAAACATCGGGCCGGCGTTCCAGAAGGTCCGAAGGCAACCCGGCCGGGATGGTGGGAAGTGATGCTGGCGCATTTTCGATTTCACTCACGGCGAACTGAGGAGCCGGCGTCCCTGTGAGCACAGCCAAAGCGGTCTCAAATGCGCTGCGCTCCCGCTCCAAGCGAGCTTCGTCGGTTTCGGCCAAGCCCACTTCGGTATCGGCGCGAGCGCGGTCGAGCTCGGGGGCGGTTCCGGCGTCCACCCGCGCCTGCAGAACATCGCGCGCTTCGCGCCGCAGCCGCAGCGTTTCCCGGACGACTTTGCGCTGCCGATCGACGGCCCGGAGACTGAAATAGTTTTGCGCCGTTTCAGCCTGCACGCTGAGCAGGGCGTTATGTAAATCCGCGGCGCTCGCTTGGGCCTCGGCGCGGGCGCTTTCGAAGGAACGCCGCACGCGCCCCCAAAGATCCACCTCATAACTCAAGTCCAAGGGAACCCGCAACGTCGTGGTGTTCACGATACCAAAGTCAGGTTGCTGAGTCTGCGAGAACCGCTGCCGTTCCAGGTCCGGATTCAGATCGACGGTGGGCATCAACTCGCTGCGGCTGACCCGTGCCGCGGCCCGCGCTTGTTCGAGCCGGGCCAGTGCCGCCCGCAACGATTGATTGTTGGTCGTGGCAGCCTCCACCAACGCGTTCAGTTCCGAATCCCCAAAAACTTCCCACCACCGGCCTTTCGGCAACGTGTCCGCAGGAACGGCATCCTTCCAAGCCGGGGCATCCCGGAATCCATCCGGCACGGCGCTGGGCGGGCGTTTGTAATCCGGCCCAATCGTAAGCGAACCGCCTCGAGCGACACCGCCCGCCAGTAAAGAACCGGCCGCGAGCAGCAGGCTGAGCGTGGCCAGGTTCGTGCCCGGCCGGGGCCGGGAATGGGGACCAACGGCGGGGCCGGGCGCGCCGGCCGGCTGCGCCGCGGGCTGGCGCGCGCCGAGCTTCATGAGCGCCACGTAGAATACAGGCGTCAAAAACAGGCCAAACAAGGTCACGCCGATCATCCCGGAAAACACCGCCACACCCATGGCACGCCGCATCTCGGCGCCGGCGCCCGTTGAGATGACCAGCGGGAATACCCCGGCGATGAACGCGATGCTCGTCATCAGGATGGGGCGAAGACGCAACCGACACGCCTCGATGGCCGCCGCGACGGGCGACAGCCCTTCTTCGTCCTGTTTGTGCTTGGCGAATTCAATGATGAGAATGGCATTTTTGCAGGCGAGTCCCACCAGCACGATCAAACCAATTTGGGTGAAGATATTATTGTCGCCGCCGCTCAGCCAAACGCCCGCAATGGCGAACAACAAACACAGCGGCACCACCAGAATAATCGCCAGGGGCAGACGGAAGCTCTCGTATTGCGCGGCCAGCACCAAGAACACCAGCAGAATACAGAGCGGATATACATACACGGCGGTGTTCCCAGCCAGAATGCGCTGATACGTCAGGTCAGTCCATTCGTAGAACATCCCTTTCGGCAACGCTTCGCCGGCCAGCTTCGCCATCAGCGCCTCGGCTTGACCGGAACTGAACCCGGGAGCCGGCCCGCCGTTGATCTCCGCCGCTGGATAGCCGTTGTAACGCATCACCCGGTCCGGCCCGTAAGATTCCTTCACCTGCACCAGCGCGCCCAAGGGCACCATTTGCCCGGCAGCATTGCGGGTTTTCAATCGCGTGATGTCTTCAGGTCGATCGCGAAACTTTCCATCGGCCTGAGCCACCACCTGCCAGGTGCGTCCAAACAAATTGAAATCATTGACGTAAAGCGATCCCAGATAGATCTGCATCGTCTCGAAGAGATTTTGCAAGGGGACCCCTTGGGATTTGGCCTTGACTCGATCGATCTCGGCATCCAATTGCGGCACGTTGACCGTGAACGTGGAGAACAGCCCGGCCATCTGGCCGGAGCCGTAACCGCGACCGATCAGCGCCTGCGTATTTTGATAGAGTTGATCATAACCGAGACCCGCTCTGTCTTCCACGAACAGCTTAAAGCCGCCGATGGTGCCCAATCCATTCACAGGCGGCGGCATGACCGTCAGCACAAAGGCCTCCTGGATGCCGCTGAACTCCCGATTCAACGTCTCCGCAATCGCCGGCCCGCTCAAGGCGGGCGTGGTCCGTTCCTCGAACGGTTTGAGCGCGAAGAATACGATCCCTGCGTTGGCGGCCACACTGAACCCGCTGATGCTCAGTCCGGGGAATTGCACCGCGTCCTGCACCCCGGGCACTTTCAACCCCATCTCAGCCATGCGCCGCATCACCGCATCGGTGCGATCCAAGGACGCCCCGTCCGGCAATTGCGCAAAAGCCACCAAGTATTGCTTGTCTTGCGCAGGCACGAACCCGGTCGGCACTTTGAGAAAACTCCAGCCGGTGAGACCCAGCAAGGTCGTATACAGCACCAGGGCGATGGCCCTTTTGCGCAGCACACCTCCCACGCCTGCGCTGTAACGGCCCCCCGCCCAGGCAAAGGCGCGGTTGAACGGGCGGAACAACCAGCCAAAGGCCCGTTCCATCAGACGCGCCAGCCCATCCTTGGGTGCTTCATGGCTTTTGAGTAAGACAGCCGACAGCGCCGGAGACAACGTCAACGAATTGAACGCCGAAATCACCGTGGAGATCGCGATCGTGATCGCGAACTGCTTGTAGAACTGCCCGGTTAAGCCACTGATAAAAGCCGTGGGCACAAACACCGCGCACAACACCAGAGCAATCGCAATAATCGGCCCAGTCACTTCGTCCATGGCCTTTTTTGTCGCGTCCACCGGCGACAAGCCTAGCGAGATATTTCGTTCGACGTTCTCGACCACAACAATGGCGTCATCGACCACAATGCCAATGGCCAGCACCAGACCAAAGAGGGTCAGCATATTGATGCTGAAACCCAGGGCCAGCATCACCGCAAATGTTCCCACCAACGATACTGGAACCGCGGCCAATGGGATGATGGAAGCGCGCCAGGTTTGCAGGAACAGGATGACCACGATCACCACCAACCCAACCGCTTCAAACAGTGTCTGGACTACCGCGCGGATTGAGCTGCGCACAAACACCGTCGGGTCATAAACCACCGCGTAGTCCAACCCCTCGGGGAAACTCTTCTTGAGCTCGGCCATGGTCGCGCGCACATCGGTAGAAAGCTGCAGCGCATTGGCGCCCGGGGATTGGAATATCGGGATGGCCACCGCCTTCTTGTTGTTGAGCAGCGAACGCAACGCGTAACCGGAGGCTCCCAACTCAATCCGAGCGACGCTCTTCAGCAAAGTCTTCTCCCCATTGCGCCCGGTCTTGATGATGATGTTGCCAAATTCCTCCGGGTCCAACAAACGGCCCTTGGCATTGATCTGCAATTCCAGTCCCACCGGTTTGCTCAGAGGCTGCTGCCCAATCGCGCCGGCGGCAATTTGCACGTTCTGTTCGCGCAAGGCCCCCACGATGTCGCTGGCTGTCAACTCGCGCGCCGCCGCCTGGTCGGGGTCAATCCAGATCCGCATCGCATAATCGCCGGACCCGAACAATTGCACGGAACCCGCGCCGGGGATGCGGGCCAGCACATCCTTGACCTGCAACGTGGCGTAATTGCGAAGGTAAATCTCATCGTAACGCCCGTCCGAGAGCAGGTGCACCACCATCGTAAGGTCAGGCGATTGTTTGGTCGTGGTTACACCCAACCGCCGCACTTCCTCAGGCAACTTGGACAGAGCCTGCGCCACCCGATTCTGCACCTGCACCTGCGCATCATCAACCCGGGTGCCCAACTTGAACGTAATCGTCAGGGTCAGCACTCCGTCGCTTGTGGCTTGCGAAAACATGTAGAGCGAGTTCTCCACCCCGTTGATCGCTTGCTCCAAAGGCGCTGCCACCGTCTCGGCAATGGTCTTTGGATTGGCGCCCGGATAATTGGCCATGACCACCACCGTCGGCGGCACAACTTCCGGATACTCGCTGATCGGCAATCGCATCATCGCGATCGCCCCCAGCAGGAACACCACGGTGGATAGCACCGCCGCAAAAATTGGGCGCCGGATAAAAAAGTGAGAGAATTTCATGGCCTGATTAAAAACGTGGGAGTCGTTGTTGGGTTCCGGCAGCAAGACCTAGCGGGATGCTACTTTGGGGTCTCCGTTGCACACGCCTTCCATCGGCGTGACCGGCATGCCCGGACGCACCCGGGCCAGACCGTTGATGACGATCTTTTCCCCGGCCTTTACGCCTTCTCGAATGATCCGTTTGCCGTCGATCACCGCTCCCAACTTCACGGGCCGATATGCCGCCGTGTTGGTCGAGGTCAACGCCAGGACGAACTTCTGCGCCTGGTCAGTCCCAATCGCCGTCTCTTCAACCAGCAAAGCCGGCGCCTTGGCCCCGCCTGGCAAGCGCAGGCGCGCGAATAATCCCGGCACAATACGCCCATCGGAGTTTGGAAAAACCGCGCGCAGAACGATGCTCCCCGATTGCGCATCCAGCCGGTTGTCGAAAGACTCGATCCGCCCGTGATGCGGGAAACCTTCTTCGTCGGCCAACTGCAGCTCGACCGGGACCGCGGAGTCCGCCGCCGCGTCGCTTTCACGCCGGCGTTGATTGAACTTAAGCAGCGAGTTTTCATCGACATCCACGTAGACGTAAACCGGGTCCACCGACACGAGGGTCGTCAGCACCGTCGCCGAACCTGCGGTGCCGCTGACGTAATTACCTGCTGTCACCAGCGCGCGGCTCACGCGTCCGTCGATGGGCGCGCGGATTTCCGTGAACTCCAGATCCAGCTTGGCTGAGTCCCGCGCCGCTTCGGCCGCCAGCAAACCGGCGGCCGCTTCGCGGTATCGCGATTGCCGTTGTTCTCCTTCCTCCGTGGAGATCGCTTTCTTTTCCAGTAACATCCCTGTGCGCGCCGCTTCCCGCTCGGCATTCTCAGCGCGCACTGCTGCCTGGTCGTACTCGGCTTGGCGCCGTTGAAATTCGGCCTGGTGCCAGCGCGGATCGATCACGAACAGCACCTCGCCTGTCTTAACCAATTGCCCGGATTGGAAACGCACCTGCTGAATGTGCCCGGAAACTCGCGGGCGCACCTCCACTCGTTCCACTGCCTCGGTGCGTCCGGTAAATTCATCCCACTCGATGATGTCGCGTTGTTCAACGGGAGCCACGGTGACTTGCGGAGGCGGCGGCGCGGCGCCCCCTGCTCCTCGTGGCTTGCATCCGGCCAGAGCGAGGGCAAAGACGACCGCGAAAGAGGCCGCGGCCCAACTGAGTGGGGATCGTGACGGGCGCGAGGCGGGAGGGAGCGAGATGGGTTTCATAGAAGTCTGAAGTGAGTTTTGTTTACTATCTATTTAGTCAAATTAAAGGGTAAAAAAATTTAACTCGTTTCCAGCGGCTGCGTCGGACGACGGATCTTGGCCGGCGCTTTGGGTGGCTTGACTCCGAGCAACTCGAACGTCGTGCTGGTTAGGTTAGCCAGCACGGATAGATCGTTTTCGATCCGGGCCTGAGTGAGCAAACCAAGCAGATACGCGTGCAATACGCTGGCTTTGGCGTGGGCATCGGGCGCGTGAATTACGCCGGCGGCGTGCGCGTCGCGGATGGCAGTTTCCAGATACTTCAGGCTGTGGGCCATGATGCTCTGGACCTTTTTCTGCAGCCCTTTGTCCTGGGTGCTGATTTCCGTACCCAGCGTGCAGAGCGGGCAACCCAGCACACAACCGTGCTCGGCCTTCATGCTGGTTTGCTCTTCCAAGGTGAATTCACAATGACGCTGAATCCGTTCCAAGGGCGGTACACTGGCCGAAAAAATCGCGTCCAGGTTCGGTCGATATTTTTCCCACTCAAAATCCAGCGCGGCTTCGGCTAGAGCCGCCTTGCCTTCGAAGAAGTAGTAGAAGCTCCCCTTTTTGACGCCCGCCTTTTCACAAATCTGATCGATGGTGGTGCTGTCGTAGGAACCGGTCCAGAACAACTCGCCAACGGCTTCCATCAACCGTTGTTTGGCATCGCTGGTTCGGCCCATAATGATTGGCTTCTAGTGTTTGCTGTGCCCGACTGGAGCCGGAGCACGCGCGCAGTCTCTCTCAAGTTTACTGACTAGTCAACTATTATTTTCGCCTGAAACGAACGGGGATGTATTCAGACTCTGCCCCCGCCGAGGGGCCATCCCAATGCGCGGAGGCTCGATGGCATTGTTTAGCGCCTCAAAACTTTGTTGGGAAGTCCGTTGCCATCTTCAAACGCCCGTTGACAGTATACAGAGGGCCTTTGGCACGTGCGGGAGGTCGTTTGCTGCCAAGGGCGACGGGAAAGTGATCTGAAAATGGCGGTGTAAAAGTAACCGTCTTCTTGGGTCCATATTGTTCGCGCTGATTCACTGAAAAACTCTTGTTCTCTTCTTCCGAGCGGTTTTCTTTCTTTTCCTGTTGTTCTG
>DATLUX010000632.1:0-2808 GCA_035577805.1 Verrucomicrobiia bacterium | reverse complement strand
TATTGGTTTCCGGCATCGCCATCTTCGTGCGCTCGGTAACCAGGCGTAGCCGCGCACCCTGCGAGATGCCCATGCCGCCGCCCATCACCACACCATCCATCAGCGCGATATAGGGTTTGGCGTACCGGTGGACCAGAAAATTGAGCGCGTACTCCTCGACAAAGAACTGGTCGAGCAGCGGGTCGCCTTCCTGGGCGGCCTTGTGGAAGTAACGGATATCGCCGCCAGCGCAGAAGGCCTTGCCACCGGCGCCGGCCACCACAACGGCCACCACTTTCGGGTCTGCAGCCCATCCGTTGAGGGCCTGGGTGATGGTGCGAATCATGTCGAGCGACAGCGCATTCAGCGCCTGCAGACGGGTCAGCGTCAGGTAGCCGATGCCACCCTGGACTTCTGTAGTGACGAAGTCAGTCATGTTTCTCTTCTGTTCCATAAAATCTGCTCAAAGTTGAGCATTGGATTTATCCGCACTTCGTTGACGCGGCTTGCGCCGCCCAACTGAAGCCGCTTGACGCTCAGTTGCGCCGGAGGAGCGCGCGAGCAGAATCTGCTTCACCTGGAGGTGAGGCATATACCGGGTGATGTCCCGATCGTAAATCCTGTCCCGCACGTTCCGCGCAGCATTGGTATCCGCCTGCAGAACGTCCCCGTTGGCACGGTAAAACTTGTCGCCCACGCGCTTGCCTTGCAGCAAGCGCGTGAACGAGTCCATTTGCGACGTGTAGGCGGCGTTGACGACGACGTGCGTCGCCCCACGCTGCGTGCAAACTTCATCGAGCGCTTGAGCCAGTACACCCTTGGCCCATGCGCTCATGCGGCGGTTGTAGTTCCGCCACTGACCCCTCCCCTTGATGGGCGACGTCAGATCTTCCGAACCGACCACCGCCGCCTTGTCCACGATGGTATGGGCGGACTGGTAGGCAATCGTGCGCAACCGCTGCTTCGTGCGCTCCCTGCGCGCCTGCAGTTTCACGCGTCCGAGGTTGCACTTCCTGATGCGCTCGGCCTTGGCGATGCGACCGGCTTTGCGATGGGCTTTTTCGAGGGCATGCAGCCGGTTTCGTGCTTTGCCGGTCTTCGAAACCTGGTCGCTGTAAGCGCTCAGCACGGCGCCGAACCCCTGACCATGATGCTCGCCATCTGAGTCGGCGAAGGCTTCGGTATAGCCTTTGTCGACGCCAATTTCCCCTGTGCCGCAGGGGCGCCCTTCGGCCTTCGCAGTAGCGTAGTGGATTTCGACCGCGTCACCCTTCACGATCACACGCAGGTTGCAACCCGTGAGGTCCACGTGCTTGCCGTTGCTGTTCGTCGTGAGCTCGATCGATGGGCCATACTGCCTGGCGATGTGGATGGTGATGACAAGGTGCCCGTCTCTGACGCGGCTCTCATGCTTGTCCGAGCGGACGATGAACTGATTGTCGCAACTCGAAACGCCGTGCCGAAAGTACTTGCGCATCATCCGGTGCAGGTACTTGTCTTCGAGCCACTTGTCACTTTTGAGCAGGGTATAGAGCCGCTTTCGCTCTGCCTCGTCGGAGGTCCGCTTCGCGATGGCTTGTCGCACCTTCGCGCATGCGGCCGCCTTGTACGTCAGGATGTCGTTGACGGCATCCTTCGTGGTCTCGGCCCGGATCGTGCCGTCCACCGCGAGCGACGCATACCAGCCGCCAGCCGTCACTTCCTTGCGGATGTCGGCCGCACGCTTGCCGACGTTCCCCAGCGCGCCGTAGCGACGCCAGAGGTCCGCTCGGACGAACGCCGTCGCCCTGCACACCGCGCGAAGCGCAGGCACGCACGACGACGTCCCATAGAGAGTGCGGGTGACGGTTGTCATTCCAGAATTTCCTTCGGTTCCTGGCTACCCGGATAGTCTTCCTTGATCTGCTTTTTGTACTTGCGCATGCCGTACAGGCGGCATGAGAACGTATGGACGATGGCAAGCAGGTCGTCAACCATTTCCTGCTCTGGCGACAGCGATTCCTGATTAACCACGATGATCTCGCAACCGTTCCCGCGCGCAAGATGGTCGAGCAGGTCGAAGCCGAAGCGAACGAGTCTATCCTTGTGGGCGATGAGAACTCGCTCAATCTCACCACGCTGGATGCGCTCAATCAGCGCGAGGAAACGCTTGCGCTTGAAGTTCATGCCGCCGCCGACTTCCTGAATCCACTCGTCAACAGCAATCGCGCCAGCCCGGCAATATTCCTCCATCGCCGCCACCTGAGATTGCAAGTCGTCGCGCTGTCCAGCGCTACTGACGCGACAGTACACGACTGTCGATCGCGTCTCAGGCCCGCCGCCAAGCATCGCCCGAACATCGGACTCGTCAAAGTACCGATGTCCGGAAGGTAGGCGCTTAGCCGCCAGGATGCCCTCGCGCTCCCAGCGGCGCACCGTACTCGGAGCCCGGCCGATGCGCTTTGCGAATTCGTTGATCCGATAAACCTTGCTCATGGCGAGCAATTATAGATAATTTTGAGCAATAATTGAGTACCAGTTTCTCGCTCCAATGTCTCACCTTCTCGCCGCGGACGCAGGCCGCTTGAAGGGTGCATCCTTGTCGCGAGGGCTGATATCTGGCCATCGAGTCTGATGGCGCAAAGGTCCGGCGTCCGCCCCGCGGGCCGGTAGCGTCCAGACCCGCGCGGACGCAACTGGCAACGTACCTCAGGAAGTACTATCCTCTCCTGGGTCAGGCAAGGAGACCATATGGTGCTAGGTTCCCGGCATTTTGGCAAAGCAAATCTCGCTGTTCTCTGCATGGCGGGCGTGGTCGTTTCATGTACCACGCCAAGGATGTCGGTTCCG
>DATLUX010000631.1:0-6578 GCA_035577805.1 Verrucomicrobiia bacterium | reverse complement strand
TTGTTCCAGCTTCAGCCCCGTGGAGGGGTCGGTCAACAACGCGGCGGAAGGCTCCGTCGCGTCCTGCCGTTTTACCCAGAAGCAAGCCGTCCACGGACTCGGTATGGGTGCACCCCCGATGAACATCGCTTCCGTCGTTCCGTTGAAGCTCAGCGCCTGCCCCCGCTGCCCGGCTACAAACGTTGGCCCGGCATTCGAAAATGCGCTGCCGTGGTTTGGCCCAAAGCTGTCGCGGTAATCGTTTTCCCCGCGCCACCACGTCACCAGCCCGGAAGGAAATTGCCCTGCTGATATCAGACGATAGAAACGCTGTGGGGGCGCAGTGATGTCCGGCTCCACGAACTGGAATGCGCCGTTCATGTCCGCGGTCAGGTAGGCGCGCCACGCCCAATTCACGAGATTGGTTGAAGTTTCCAACGCCAGGTTCGCCGGCTCGGTGGCAATTCCATTGATGATCAATCCGCTGCCCTGCCTCGCCACGCTGATGCGCGTTGTCAGCAGTTCCACTTCGCCAATCTGCATGCTATTCGCCGACGCAGCGTCTTTCAGCGTCGGGAAGGTGACACGATAGCTGGTGAAAGCGGCCGTGTTGGGGAAGTTGACCAGTTGGTTGAAGTGCACCGCAGGATTAATTGGAATATTTCCACCCGGATTTCGATTCGAAGGCAGGCTGAGGCTGCCGGACGAGATTATTGTCCAGGGGCCAGTGCCCGAAGTGGAACCTTCCAGGACGTAACTGGCCGGGTCTCTCGGTTCCTGATCATTGGCAGTGTAGAACCGCAGGCCGTTAACGATCGTCGGGCCGGCAGAAGGAGTCACAATAAAGCCTGAGCCGAGATCGAGGAAGTTGAGATACTTTTGTATGAATCCGTCGGTCGCGTGCTCCACTCCTTCGCCTACAGGGGGCGGGCCGGAGTCGGCATCGCCGTCGTTCACGCCATTGACCAGAATGATCGGGTCACCGGGCCGTACGACATTCACTTGCGCCGCGGCGCGATTGGCGAACCCGACCGAAAGAAGGAGGCAATAAGAAAGAAGTACATTTCCCCTCATAAATAGGATGTTGTTTACTGTGAACCGTCGCTGATGGTCCACCCCATCACAGCCAGGACACTTGAGCAATCACGAAATTTGCGGAGCGCTGTCGCTGTAGGAGAACGTTGCACCGATTCGCGCGCAGGCCGTCCCGTCGCGTCGCCTGAGATCAAACTCTTCGCTGGCGCGCGTGCTGACATCTGAAGCCTGAGGCTCAACCCAGAAATCGTAATCGAAGCGCTGTGGGAGGTGGTCGACGAAGAAGCAGCATCCGTTACTTCGGATGAGGCAGCATTCGCGAATGGTCGCACCGCCCTGTTGGTAGGAGACTTGTTTCGCTTCGGGTCGGGACCGGCCGGATTCTTCGCGGTTGCCTAAACTTCGAAAGTGAAGGCGCGAGCGGCTTTGGAGCCGTGATCGACGAAATGGATCCTTAGTTCCATTCGATCCCGGCGATTGAGGTTTTCTCCCCTCAACCGGTCTCCGCGGATTGGCTCCAACCACAAGCCCAGCAGGTGATTCCTGTTTCTTCTTGTGAATCGTCCAGGGCCGATCTGTGGCAACGGCTCTTCCTCCGTTTCGAAATACATCGACTCACATGAAAAGATCCCGCGTGGGCCTGGCTTATGCCTCGCGTGATTTGGCGAGGCCCTCCAATTCAGCCCCCTTGCTGGCGGCTAACGCAAGTTTCTTGGCCCTGCTCCATCCTTTGAGCTGTTGCTCGCGGCGCAACGCAACCGATCGGTCCGCGTAAGATTCGGAGTGGATTAACTCGATTGGGCGAGAATCCGAAGTCGTCTTGCTCCCCGTCCCTCCCACATGTTCAAGATCATTCGTGGAACCGACGTAAATACAGCCGTTCTTTAAACGCAGCAGATAGACATACCACAACAAATAAACCTCCTTGGTTTCGTGCGGCAAAGTGTGTCTCGGGTTTGGATTCCGGTCTAGTGGAATGTGGGGGCCATTCGACTCGGCCTGCGGGATGTTTGAAGACAGCTCAAGGCACGTCAGAATGGCTCCAGAGGAAGGACTCGTCCCGAAATCCATCGTTTTTGCCAATGATCCGAGGGCAGTTTCCTCCTAAAGCCAGAGTAATCAAGCCTACTCGCTCACTACTTTTCGTAACTCAGCCGCTGCGGAATACTGACAAATCTACTGACACCCCCGGCCAGATTCTTGAGGCTCACGAGCCTTGAGTCCTTGACCGCCTTGGTTTCAATGCAATGAATAGCAATGTTCTGCTTTTCAGCTCTCGGCATGGCACGCCGCGGTTCTGTGCGCATTCACAGTTTAAGACGGAAGTAGCCCTCGATTCCCTCTGGAGGAAGCAGGGTACGATAGAATCCCCCCGATTCGTTGACGGTGTTGGTCATATTCATCCAGAAAGTCGGAGGCCCGAGGAGCGGATCCGCCAACTGGAGCCGGAATCCGGGGGCGTTCGTGGGCCAATACAATTCGACCGGACTGCTGGTCAGACGAGAGGTCTTGCGGATGCCTACCCAGATCGTGTTCAGTGTGAAAACCGGGGATACCGTGTGAACGATCAAGTCGTCGAGCGCGCCAGCCAGTCGAGTGTCCAGCGCAAAGGCGGCCGATTCCGCCCTCACCAAGGCCGCGAGAGTTGGGCTGCTCCCTGCCAGACGGGAGTCGAGCATAAAGGCCGGCGATTCGGTCGTCACCGGAAGGGCCGTCGCGCTGGCGCCACTGGGCAAGCGGGTGTCGACCGTGAACTGCGGGGACTCGGCGACCACCACCAGTTGCTGCGCCACGGCAAACCGCAGGGTCGCTCCGAACAGCAGAACGGTGAAAGATTGTGTGCGAGGAATCATTTTGCCACACATAGCTTCAGGGCGTCGGCGCAAGGACCACCCGGAAGCCGACCGAATAGTAACCAAGACCTCCACACCCGGGGTCGCAGTATCTGCGGAGAGCGAATGAAGTCGCATCGCTACCGTAGGAATCGCCACGAACGATGCGGTAGTTTCCTGATTCTGGCCCTTGCGGGTCAGTGTAGTTGCCTGCAGGCAATGATGAATCCCAGTAATCCGAGCAATATTCCCAAACGTTGCCCATCATATCGAACAATCCCCATCGGTTCGGGATCTTGGCTCCCACAGGTTGAGTGTGCCCGCCCGAATTGGCGGTATACCAAGCATAGGCTTGCAGGCGCACGTAGTTGGGATCGTCGCCATAGGGGAACTGGTTAGTAGTGCCTGCTCGGCAGGCGTATTCCCATTCGGCCTCAGTGGGCAGCCGATAAACCAAATTGTTGTTAATCCGTCCGGCCGCGCGCTCCCGTGTCGTCAGCCGTTGGCAGTATTCCAACGCCTCGTCCCAAGTAACGTTCTCGACCGGTAGGTTCGTGGTCCCAGTGTGGTGGCTTGGATTGTTGGTCATGAGGGCAACATACTCGCCTTGCGTGGTTTCGAAGCGGCTTATCCAGAATCCGCGGCTAAGATAGACATACCGGCCTATCCTCAGCATGTCGAACGTGCCGGAGGGAATCCAGACCAGATTAGGCGCCGGTGGATTGGTCGGCGATGGTGGCAAGGCGCTATTGCTGTCATCAGCCGTCAACCGGATTCTTCCGTTGGTCGTGTAGTTCCCAGCCCAGTCGTTCCAAGCATTCCAGACGATGTGCCGGCCCGGGCCCGGCCGCACGGGGCCGATATCGCCGCTGAGAGAATAGATGGGCAGGCCATAAGTGGTCCCGCCGTCGGAGGAGAACTCGGCGATCATGTAAATGTTGGTGCTGTCGGGGTCCACGAGGTCGTAGGTGATATCCACGAAAATCGCGCCCGACCGTTGCGCGACCCGGACGTTCTGCACTTGGGGCGGCGTAAGGTTCGTTTGAGCGAAGCCAGTCCAGGGTGCCAGGGCCCCGGCCAGCAGCAGAGCGCTAAGGCGTTGAGTTGGGTTCATAAAGCTTCAGGTTATGATGATGTGGTTTCACAGCCCGTTAGCGCGGGACAACTGTTCACTTTAACTGGATCCACGCTGTGTGCTGACTGCCGTCAGATAACACAGCTTTGAAGAGCCAAATCCCACGGCTCATGCCGGTTGCCTTGGTGTCGAGCTTGAATACCCATTCGCCATCCGATAACACGAACTGGTCCCCGCTCGTCGCAGAACCCTGAGGAGTGGCGTCTATGGGATCGCCGTAGGTTGTGGCGTTGGTGTATTTAATGACTTGAAGGCGGTGGTCGCCGGCAAGAACGGGCGACGTACCGCAACTGGCGGTGAACTTGACCGGCACCACGCTGCCCGTTTTGAAGGTTCTAACTGGCTCGCCAAAGCTGCCTCCAGTGGCATCCGCTCCTCCCATCGGTGGAAGGAAACCGCTGAAATTGATCGGCGCCCGATACACATTGAAACTGCAACTGGTTTCGTTTCCAGCGTCATCGCGGGCGATGCAGGTGATCGAGGTGGTTCCAATCGACACGGCCGAACCCGAAGCGGGCGTGCAGACCACCGTCGGCGCCGAATCACAGTTGTCCGTTGCCGTAACACTGAATGTTACCGGCACGAACACATCCACGGCACACGGAACGGACACATTGGTTGGGCAGCTGATTTGTGGTGGCGTTGTGTCCCGGACAATGACGGTCTGCATTTGGACAGAGACATTTCCGTGCCCGTCGTCGTAATGCCAGTCAATCCTGTACGTTCCCTGTTCAGTGTAGGTCAACGGGTTGGTGGTCGTGCCGTAGACAACGCCCGCAGTGTCGTCCGTGGCGGTAGGGCGTTCAGCAACGGTGACCGAACATTGCCCGGTCATCGTGGGCAACTCGGCCACATCGGGTACCGGTGCGGTGCGATCTGGCGGCGGGCCGAATGAACTGTGCAGCCGCGCTATCCATGGACGCGGCACACCGTTCATGCTCTGCATTTGTGAGCCAGCGATAAGCAGACAACCATCGGGCTGCAGTCCGAGCGCCTCCACTGGTGCGAACGTTCCTTCGCCTGGATCGAACGTGGTGTCCAGTGAGCCATCGGCATTCAGGCGCGCGATGCAACGCCGATTGACGTCGGCAACTGTCAAAAACTGGCCGCCGATCACGATCCTGTCATCGGGTTGGACCAGCAACGCACGGATCTCAACCGCCGCGTTTGGCGTGCCGAGGTGTGTGGGCGAAAACGTTGGATCGAAGCTACCATCGGGGTTCAATCGCCAGACTTGGCTTTGGGTGACCGCAAAGTTTGAGCCGCCGCCAATCAGAATTCGGCCGTTGGGCAGCAAGACCATGGCATTCACATAGGTGAGGCCATTCGCGATCCCGATTTGCGACCAATCGACAACGAAACTTGTGTCCAAGGACCCATCCGCGTTCAGGCGCGCCACTTGGAACCGCTCGATGCCGTTGTAGGCCGCAAATGTCCCACCAATGAGAATTCTCCCATCGGGTTGCAGTACCGTGCAACGCACTTCACTCGATGGACCCGCTCCGGGATCGAACGACTCATCCAACAAACCGACGGAGTGGAAGCGAGCAATGTTCCGTCGCAGCGGAAGTCCCTCGCGCGGGTCCGCGCCAAGTCCGTCGAACACGCCGGCTGCAAGGATTTTTCCATCTGGTTGAAGCACGACCGATTTTACGCGCAGGTCGCCTTGCCGACTCCAGAGACGGACATAAAAGTCGAGGGACAGGCCATCGCCTGAAATTCGTGCCACTTGACTGACTGCCAAGGGTCCGCCACCGAAGACGATGTGTCCATCGGGCTGGACAGCCAGGCATTCCGGGCGTGAGAAGTATTCGTAGAAACTTGGAAATTGGTTGAAATTGGTATCCAGAGTTCCGTCGGGATATAGGCGGATGAGATTCAAGCGGCCACTAGAGGTGAAGAATTGTCCGGAGCCGGCGAGGATCTTTCCATCAGGTTGCAGCACGAGCGCGCCGATGTTGTCCGTCCATATTTCTTGCCCGAGCGTGTCGCGCGGCAGCCAGTCGAGATCGAGGGCACCGTCCTGCGCACGCAGACTGGTGGTGATTAGCAGTGCACAATACATGACGTTCAGGCGCTTAAGCGCATGCCGCCAATCACAGCTCCCGGAGCATCGATCTGGATAAGGATCGTTTCGATTGAGGCTCATTACGTTCCTTTCTTCGTGAGATTTGAGGGATCCTGCCGGGTTTGCTCTGACTGGTTGGCACACATCGCCCTACGTGGGCCCGCAGTCACGCTTACTTGGCCTTCACCGTCACTTCGTTTGAGTAGGCCGACGTTCCAGCCAGGTTGAACGCGCGTAGCCGATACGTGTAGGAGGTGAGGGAAGCGGCGGCTGTGTCCGTGTAGTCGCTGGTGTTCGGGGCGAGCGTGATCACAAGCTGCCACGGGCCCGGAACGGCGCCTTTGCCGGTCGGGTTCACTCTGCGTTCAAGCTGGAAGCCCAGCTCATTGTTGGATCGGTCACTCCAAGAAAGCCGAATGCCGCTGCCTCTGGTCAACGCCGTGGCCGATAGACTTGAAGGCGCGGCAGGCAGAGTGATAGACGGGATGGTCACGGTGGACGGTGCGTAGGTGTAACCGGAGCTTCCCCC
>DATLUX010000630.1:0-16040 GCA_035577805.1 Verrucomicrobiia bacterium | reverse complement strand
CACCAGCGGCTCCCCACCGACAAACAGCAGGTAACCGATATGATTGCGCACCGCGATGTCGACCACATCCCGCGCCTCGGACAAAGTCACGCTGCGCCGCTGTTTGGGATCAAACTTGTCCACCGCGAACCCGCAAAAATCGCAACGCGCATTGCATACATTCGTGATGGCGAACTGCAAATATCCCGGCCCGCCGTGGGCCAGCACGTCACGGATCAGCCGCCAGGGGTTTGGCTTCGTTTTCCGGACCGGCGCCGACCCGGCCTCAGGAGAGGCCCTGGACACGGTCGAAGGCTGTTCCAGGGCGTGCGCGGAGCGGCTGGATGGGCCGGTGTTCAACATGCTGTCTCGGTTGTTTGCTCAGGACAGAGCCGGGCATCCTGGCCCTCCACCGGGCTGGGTGGCAATCCGTTTCTTTGGGTCACCGGTGAGGCTGCGGTGAGGGTCAGGGTAGGACGACGCGATAGAATCGCTGTGGGTCGACCATCGGCGTCACATGCCGCCCGGGGTTGCTTGGGCTCAAGACCGTCCAAGGACCGTCCAGCGTTAACGCCGACTCCAAGGTGGCCGAGGCAGGCGACCAGCTGATCTCAAGATCGCCGGCGACAATCTGCACTTGCAATTCCGGGCGTACTTGCGGTGGGCTCGGGAAGATGCCGGTTGCCCTAAGCCCCAGAGTCAGATCAAAACTGCTCAAACTTTGCTGATGCAATTCGATGGCCAGGACGTTGTCGCCCGCGATCAAACTCGGCGCCGGTGCGTCAAATTCCTCTAGATCATCCCCCGCCAGGCGATTGGCCAACGTATCATAATGGGGCGGTCCGTCCGGCATGCCCACGCGTAACACTTCCGTCCCGTTCAGGTAAAAAACAGCTCCGTCATTGATCGTGGTCTCAAAGTGGAGCACCGCGCTGGCTGGATCGCCCAGGAATTGAAACCGAGTACGAAAGTAGCTGGTGGGGATCTGCGCGGTTCCCGTCGCGTTGGACAGAGTCAGACAGGTGCCGACCGGGACCCGACCCGGAAGGAAATCCCGGCAGGCCGGACTCTGATCGGTCGAGCGGTAGGCATCGAACGGGGCGGGGCCCGACAGCCAGTCTTGATCGGGATACTCCGGCCGGACCCAGTCGGCCCCCAAATCGACGCCCGCCTGATTGTAACGCCATGGCTGCGTGGGCAAGTCCGGCACCAAGACCGTATCAAAAAGGGCGATTGGAATCACCGTGCCCGCCGGGATGCTGTTCTCGGACAGATCGGGGATCGGCACGGTGGGAACGACTTCATAGCGCGTCCCGGCCTCGCGAAACTCCGCGGTGGTCAACACCAGATTGGTGCTGTTCTCCAACCGACCGTCAACCACCGACAACAAGGCTCCGCCCCCGGTGACTTCCATGGACCAATTCAGATAATCTTCCGCGATACTTTGATCGACCGGCTCAGAAAAGATCAGCTGCACTTCGTTCAGGCTGGGCAGACCCAACGCATAAATCACTCGGGGCGGTGTGATATCGGCGTGGAACGTGACCAGCGCGACTCGGCTGGTAACACTGCCAACAAGATTGGTGATCACCGCCAAGTAACGACCTTCCTCCTGCGCTCCCAGGCCCGTGAGCTGTAACGTCGACGCCGTGGCGCCGGCAATCGCCAAGCCCTCCTTGTACCATTGGTAAGCCGGCGGCGGATAACCTGAGGCGAAGACTTCCAACGTAGCCGCTTGACCAGGGGAAAGCATCATGTCCGCCGGCTGGGTTGGAACGGTGATGAACGGCCGCTCCAGTGCATAAGTCTCCAGCACCATCCCGAAGACCACGTCCGAACTGGTGTCGCTGGCTTGATGCACTTCCACGGCCAGCACATTATCTCCAGCGGCCAGCGCGCTGAGCGGAAATTCCAGCACCGCCAGCGGCCCCTCCGGATAATTCAATTGCGCGTGCGTCGAGAATTGCACTGCCCCGGCAGGCATGCGCACGCGGCCCACTTCGGCACCGTTCAGATAGAAAACTGCTCCATCGTCAATGGTGGCCGTTGCCAGCAGCTGCAGATTTGTGGCTGGCCCATTAAAGGTAAAATGCGTTCGAAAGTAATAAGTGGTTCGGCCCGCGCCCAGAACCAACGGTGTCCGCAACGGGTCAGCGTAAGGGTAGGGATAACTGCTTTCCACGCCGAACAAGGCCGTTCCGAGTGGCCAGGAGTTTTCCAGAGGATAAGAGGAGGCGCGCCACGTTGTGCCCAAGTCGATCGCGCTGTCGTTGTAATGCCACAGTTGATCGGCGAGAGGCACCAACGTTATGTGCGTTTGCGCGTGGCCAGCGGTAAACCACAAGGCCCAGAACAACGGAAACAAGTAACTCCACTTCCGCAAAACTTTCGCCGCCGATTTTCGGACGGCTAACCGGCCCGGCCCAAGATAAGCATCAGGCTGCAGAAACCGAGGGAGTGGAGTCATCAAGACATAAGATAACCATACCCGGTCGCCCCAGGCAATGCTGGCAATGTTGGCAATGACGGCTGGCTGGGCCAGGCGCTGCGCTCGCACAAGCAAGGTGCCGAGGCGTTTCCCTCGCTTCATCCTCCGTCAGCCAAGCACCGAAGCTGCTTGAGGAAGGCGCTTGCCCCGGCAACACCGTTCCGCAGCAAAGGTTTGCCGGACACGGTTTTGGCGAGGTCGACCCTCAGAGTGATTTCAGATACTCGACCAGATCCCCCTCCTCCTGCTGGGTCAATCCCAGGCCAAATCGCGTGTTGTAGCTGTCGACCACATCCAGCAACGTTTGAAACCATCCATCGTGATAGAAGCGCCCTTTGTTTTGCTGATTCATGAACAAGCCCCGTTCCCGCACGAACAAGGCCGCCAGATTCATGGTCTTGTAGGAATGACCCGGCGAACGGTCCGCCTGGAAACTGTCGATCTTTAAGTCCTGCGCCTTATGATCGTTGGCCAACTTCCTTGCGCTCGGGATCGCCCCACACTCAAGCGGCGTGAACCCCGCGTCCCAGATAGGAAGCAGGAAGAAGGAGTAGGAAGGCGGAAGCACGGATGGGAGAAATGGTCGGGGCGGTGAGATTCGAACTCACGACCTCTTGTACCCGAAACAAGCGCGCTACCAGGCTACGCTACGCCCCGACAAGGGAGGAGAAAATGACGATCGGCGTGGGCAAATGCAATCCCCAATTTTTCACACAAGAACGCGCAAAGGTGCTTTACAGCCGCGGGGTTCCGAGTAACCTGCAGTCATCGTCATTGAATCATTCATCCATTATGCGTAGCGCTCTTTTCCTTGCCGCCGTTCTGGGAGCTGTGACCCTCACCGGATGCGCCGGGCCTGAAAACAAGTTCGGCCGTGGCTTCAATAACATGACCGAGATCGTGCGCGGCGGGGAGATGCGCCGTTCCATCGAGCAAACCATGCTCTGGGACGGGGCCAGCCAGGCACCAGTCGGGTTCGCGCGCGGTTTTACCCGAACCATGGCCCGCACGGGCATCGGCATCTATGAAGTGATCACGTTCCCAATTCCGCCTTACGAACCCTTGTTGGTTCCCAAGAGCCACCTTTATCCGGATCCGTCCATGAGATCCCGCAAATATCCATGGGGCGGCCTCGAGTTGTCTGAAAAACCGGTCTTCCCGGATAGCTACCAACCCGGCTTCCCGGCTGGACCCCTCTTCGAAACCGACAGTTCGACCGGCTTCGCTGGTGGAGACGCTGCCCCCAATATCCCGGGCAGCAAGTTTCACGTCCACTGAGACCCGGGCGGAGGCGGAGTGCGGGAGTGGGCGCGTGGCCGGGACTTTCTACGGCAACGTTCAACGCTCAACCTTTAACCTCGACCTTCATCCTTCAAGCTTCATCCTCCATTCAACGGTGCAAGGCGGTTGAAGGTTGAGCACACAGCGTTGCGGTTTCTTGTCTCCCTCGACCAGGTCCTATGCCGGACACTTTGGAAAAAGATTCTCCCTGCAAGGTCAATTTGTTGCTGAACATCCTGGGCAAACGACCGGATGGATTTCACGAATTGGAGACGGTCATGCATCCGATCGGGCTTTGCGATCGATTGGAGTTCACCCTCGGGCCCCGCCGTGTGCATCTGACTTGTTCGGAGCCAACCCTCCCAGTCGACGCGAGCAACCTGGTTCATCGGGCAGCGACGTTGTTCCTTCGCCAAGCACAGATCGAAGACCGCGGTGTGCGGATCCATCTGGACAAACGCATCCCCATGGCCGCGGGGTTAGGTGGAGGCAGCGGTAATGCCGCCACCACGTTGTTGGCGTTAAATCAACTTTTCGGACAGCCTCTGTCCAGCGCGCAACTGGCAAATGCGGCCGCCTCTTTGGGTTCCGATGTGCCGTTTTTTCTCCAGCCCCATCCGGCCCTGGCCAGCGGCCGCGGAGAACAGATCGAACCGCTGGAACGATTTCCCGTCCTGGCGCCGACCGCCCTGCTGCTCATCCATCCCGGGTTCGGCATCTCCACGGCGTGGGCATACCAGGCTCTGGTCCGATTTCCGAAGGCGCTGCAGGGGAAGCCGGGCCGGGCTCGGCAGCTCATCGGACACTTGCGCAACGGTGACCTGGCCGCGGCCAGCGCAGGATTCTACAACGCCTTGGAGACGCCCGCGCTCGAAAAACATCCACTCCTGGCGTTATATCAGGAATTCCTCAGGGAACACGGAGCATGCGCCGCCCTGATGTCCGGCAGTGGATCGACCACCTTCGCCGTCGCGCGCAGCCAAGCCGACGCGCGGCAGCTGGAAGAAAAGGTCCAGGCCAAATTCGGGCCGTGCTGGACCGCCGTGGTCGGCTGGGCCTAGTCCTGGTGATGTCTCCCCAGTCCCGCATTGCCACCATAGACTCCCCCGAGTTAAGGTTGCGAAACGACGGATGACTATCGAAGTTCGCTTATGAAAACCGCCTACGAACTGGCCATGGAACGGCTGAGCAAATCAGCCCCGACCCCCAAGGTTACCGATGCCCAGAAGAAACAGCTCGCCGATCTGGACGCCAAATACGCCGCTAAAATCGCCGAACGCGAGATCTTCCTTAAAGATGAGCACGCCAAGGTCGTCGCGAAAGGTGATTGGGAAGCCGCTCAACAAATCGATCAGCAGATTGTGAGCGAAAGAAAATCGTTGAACGCCGAACTGGAAGAGAAAAAAAACGAAGTGCGTCAGCAGAAGAGCTGACGCTGGCGCCGACTAGATCTACAGTTCGCCTCGTTGCGTCTGCCTCTGAATCTAATCGCCGCCACAACCGCCGCAGCCGCCGCAGCCGCCCCCACAGCCTCCACCGCCGCAGCCTCCTCCTCCACAACCGCCTCCGCCCGAATCCACCGAGTAGCTCCCCAATCCCGGAACGATTTGTTTACGCAGTTCGTCGAGCGGTGTGCCGCTCAGAATCCCCAGACCGAACAGGCCAATCGCGAGCGGCAGGGCGTCTCCGGACAACGCCGCGAACCGGTCGGCCACGCTGGCCCGAAGCGGAGCTTGTTCCGCGCGCAGTCTGGCCAGAACTCGATCCCCCTTGCGCGTGCGCAGCGGCGGTCTGGCTAACAACCAAAGGAGTAAGCCGATCACCACCAAACTCAAGACGCCCAGATACCCCACCGGCCGACCGCGTTCGAGCCCAATGAAGAGCTTAATCACCCCCAGCGCGGGCACGACGGCAGCAACCACCAATGGAAGTACCGTAGCCCAACAGGCCCGCTCCGAACTGGGCACCAGGCGCAGTTCCCTCAGTTGGGCGAGTAACGGCTTCGCCGCCTTGGCAGTGTGCCGCCTGATTTCCCGGACCGTGCCTCCCCGTTCTGCCACGGCATCATAGACCGCTTGTTCCACTGGATGCAGAGCTTCGGGCTGCACGGAGGTCACCGACACGCGCTTAAAACAGGACGAGATTTGGATGAGACCTCGGTGGTAAAGATTGGTCAAAGCCGCGGAGAGGGTTAGTGCCTTGCCGCCCGCCAGGCAGGCGATTGCGTAAGGATCCAACGCCCAACTCGGCACGTCCGAACC
Source organism: Verrucomicrobiia bacterium (assembly GCA_035577805.1). Classification (GTDB taxonomy): domain Bacteria; phylum Verrucomicrobiota; class Verrucomicrobiia; order Limisphaerales; family JADJPG01; genus DATLUX01. Next base: position 10,031 of record DATLUX010000630.1, on the reverse strand, counting down.
GTCCCCGCCCGAACCACGTAATTGCCGGCGCAGGAAGAGCGCGAGCAAAAAGCCCATCGTCGCCGTGACCATGTAGAACTGAAGAAAATCGGGTCCTTTCATGTTGAGAGGAGAGTCCGGATTGTCGAAATTCACATCGCATCCCCCCAGCAGCAGACTGAGCGCAAGCATGAGCAGAGGGACACCCATCGCGCTGGAAGTCGACCGGCGGATCGAACAGCCCATGCGCCTGGCCACGGACCAAACGCCGCGCAACCAGTCGAGGCTGGTCCGCACCCAGGCCGGCTTGGGCACGATCCAGTGACGTGTCACATCGACGTGACGCAGGGCCAGTGTCTGGTGGCTGGCAGGCCAGATGTCACCGGGAGGCTCTTCTTCGAAGAACTTCCGATAACTCGCTAACGTGGCTCCGTACCAATCGTTGAATTTGTCTCGTTCCTTGGCGCCTCCGCGGGACGGATAATGGTGAAGCGCGCTGCCCAGAACCGCCGGACAAAAATGGTTCCAGTAGGCATCGGTATGTAGGAGATGAAGATGCCAGGCCTCATCGACGGCCGCGGGCGGCGCCACTGGGTGTCCAGCTGCCACCGCCAGGAAGGCAAACCGTTTGTATTCAGTAATTACCCGTTGGGCGTAAACCAACGGCCAACCCTGGTCGCGAGCCAGGCGCTCCGAAAAAGGCAACGCTATCGTCCCATCGTCCAATGCGTGTTTGTTTACCCGTTCGAGGAGTGCTTGATGTTCTGTTCTCATAAGGTTCCTTTCACCTCCTGCAACAGGGAAACTCGCCATTCGTAACACCTGCTAAACCGCCGCCGCGGCGCGGTGCCTCGACAGAAATCGCCAGCCTACCACCCCGACCACCATCAACGCCAAGGCGACCGCCGCGAAGAAGACCGCGTCAGCCACCCAATCACGCGTTTGATAAATCACCACAAAGGGAGTCCCGGCCACTTGCGCAAATCCCGCCAGCCAACGTCCCAGGAATTGAGGATGACTGCGCGCCACCGGGTCCCGAAACCACGAGTCCCGATCGGTGCGCAATCCAGCGGATGTTCCTTCGCGTAGCGCGCGCAAGTTGGGATGTTCAATTGGCACAGCCGGCTCGTTGGCGCGAAATGCCGGATGCAGCATGATGACAAAATCGGGCGATGCTGGCCGCGTCCCGGAAGCATCCGGCGGCAGATTGGTGTCGCAAGCGGCCACCAGCACGGTTTTGCGCTGGGACGTGGTCAGGCCCAGTGTGCCTTCGGTGGAACGCGTGCCCACCGAGGCGACGATCACGCCCGCGACACGGCCGTCCGGAGCGCGCAGCAGGCGGCTGACCCCGAACTTATGCAGTCCATCGTCGTAACTGCGATACACGCGCGAGAAGTGCACACCATTTGTGGCCGTTGTTCCCCAGCGCCGGAGCGGACCCAGATAATAATCACGAAATGAACGGTCATAGAGATGACTTTCCTCGGGCCAACGCGCGAGCTTGTGTCCCTGCGAGTCCAGCAGCAGCCAGCTCTCGAATTGCAGCCAACTCGCGGCATTGGTGCCGTATTCCGCATAAGCGCCTGCCAGAAATTGGACCATGCCGCTGGCCTGGCCTGCGCGGAGCAAGGGCAGAAGCTCCGGACGGGCTGAAACTTGTTCGACCGCGCGGGCCAGATGTTCGAGCTCCACTTGGATGGCCTGCGCGGCCAGGCGCGCGGCATGGGCGTTGTTGTCGAGGATGTCCCGCCGAAATAGCACGGCCGAAAAAGCCATCAGCAACAGCAAGACGGCCGTAGCACTGAGCAGGGAGGCGACGGTTGGTTTCCGGCGCGCCCAGCGCCAGAGACGCTCCGTGCGGCCCGCCGGCCGGGCCCGAATCGGTTCACCTTGGAGGAATCGTTCGAGATCCTCCGCCAGCTCGCGCGCCGTCGCATAACGTTGCTGCTTTTCTTTAGCCAAACATTTCAGGCAGATGGTCTCCAAATCGCGCGGCACTTTGCGGTTCAACAACCGGGGCGGCGCCGGTTCCGCATCCAACACTTGCCGCAGCGTGTCGATGGGCGTGTCGGCCCGAAAGGGCGGCCGGCCGGTAATCGAATCGTAAAGGATAGCTCCGAGCGAATACACATCGCTGGCCGGCCCGATTTCACGGCGCCGGCCCGCTGCTTGTTCCGGCGGCATATAACTCGGCGTGCCCAAAACCGCCCCCGAAACGGTCAGGTCCGAGTCCACCTGGATTTGTTTGGCCAGCCCGAAATCGGTAATGCGCGGTTGGTCGTTCTGGTCGATCAACACGTTGTGCGGCTTGAGATCACGATGCAGGATCCCCCGTTCATGCGCATAGTGCACCGCCTCCGCGATGATCTTCACATAACGCGCCGCGCGGGCCGCGGGCAATGGCGTTCGCCGCACGATGTCCGACAAACTCTTGCCATCCACGTAATCCATGGAAAAGAATTGGCGGCCCTCGTGTTCCCCGACTTCGTGGATGGCGACCACGTTGGAATGTTGCAAAGTGCCAGCCGCCGTGGCTTCTCCTCGGAAACGGCGCACCTCCGCGGGCGAGGCCAGCGGGCCCGAGACCATCAGTTTCAACGCCACCGTCCGGTTCAGCTCGCGCTGGCGGGCCTTGTAAACCACCCCCATTCCACCCTGGCCGATGCGCTCCAGAATTTCGTAACGCCCGAACATCCGTGGCGGATCCGCCGCTGTGACCGGCCAGGGATTCGATTCGGCAAGAGCGGGACTCGCAACCATGGTGGCCGCCAGGCCAAAGAGGCAGTGCGGACAAAAGCCTTCCGCTGATCCTTCAGGAATCACGGCATCACACTCCGCGCATCGGCGTTGCGAACTCATACCGTCAAGAGATACACGCCCGGATTCATCGGCTAGTGTGCTGTAACCGACCTGGCCAGCGCCGCCAGCAGATATCGCCGTTCCGCCTCGACGTCAGCAGGACTGTCGACCGTTCGCTGAATCTCCGAGACCAACCTCTCCCCGTATTCGCGTCGTAAACGGCTCACGGCCATCTTAACGGCATCTTCGCTGCGGTCGAGTTGGCGCGCGATCTCCGCATACGGTTGCGCGCTGCGTTCGCCAGGCAGAAATCCTTTCAACGCTTCGAACAATGTCTGCCGCCCTGAATCCAGATAATGTTGCCGCAGTGACTCGAGAGCCCGGTCCAGCAGGGTCAGCGCCCAACTCCGTTCATAAAGACGTTCCGGCGTGAGATCGTGGGCGGGTTCGGCCAGGTAGCGTCCCTCCGCATCCTTCAGATCCAGCGACACATGGGGCTGCGCGCCGCCGCGTTTGGCCGTCCGTTGCTTGTCCCGCTCATTTCGGACCAGATTCTGCAGACAGGTCAGAAGCCAGGAACGAAAACGGCCGGAGCCGGGATCCAGTCCATGCAGGACACGTTTGTTGATCACACGTGTGGCGAAGAACTCCTGGGTTAAATCCTCGGCCTCTTCCTGGCTGGAGCCGGCGCGGCGGAGGTACGCATAAAGTGGGTACCAATAACCGGCGCAGAGTTTTTCGAGCGCCAGCTGCGCTTCCGGAGAATCTGTGCGCGCGGCGGCCAGCACGACGCTCCAGTGAGTCGAGGCGAACCGATCCTCGGCGCTGGGCGGGTTGTGCTCAGACCCGGGAGCAGCCATGCGACATGCGCCTCAGCGAGGCAGTGCGGCTACTGGCCTGGCTCGGGTCCCCAGGCCGGCGTCGCTAGGATTTTGACTTCGCCGACCGCGGGACGATGCTGGCGCTGCGGCCCAGCTCGCGATGAATGCGGGCGACCCGTTCCACCTGGCCTTTGGCCGGGAATCGTTCATAAAAGCCCTCGTTGCGAAAGGCCCGGGACTGCTCGCTCCAGGGCGCCAGACGATCTTTCCAGCGGTTGATGCGCCCATCCTCGGGATCCGCGTCCTGCCCGGCCAGATCGGCACAAACCCGCAGCATGGCCTTTATGGTAACCGGTTTGGTCACCATGTAATTGTCCTGCCCCCAGGCCTCGCCCCAGACCTGCGCGGCGGCCTTAAGAAAGTCGCGGGCCATCGCGTAATAACGGGCCGCGGCGCGTTTGTCGGCGCCTTCGCCTTCAATTTTCTTCCAGGCTTGACGGACCCAGCGATAGACCTCGTTGTAAAGTTCCGCCTGTAAGATCCACTTCTCCTGCCGGCTGCGTCCGCCCAGACGGTTGATGCGATAACGCAACGGACTGTCGCCTTCGCTGTAAAGCATCTCCACGATGTGCGCCGAAAACCGCCGGTCGGGGGCCGCCCAGGAAACGCGTTCATACAAGTCCACCAGATGACTCTTGTTGATGCGCGTGGGCGTCGAGTTGATGATGACAAACATCTCGGTCGCGAAATCCTCGCTGCGCCCGTCGAAAACGACGCATGGCACCACGATGTTCCGGGCTTCGTCCCGGTGGGTCCGCTCGTAGAATTGCAGCGCCGCCAGCCGATGTTGCCCGTCGATGATCAGGAATCTGTCTTCGGGCTGCTGCAACCGGCCCACCGCGGAATCGGCATTCAACGGGTCGAACCGCAATTTCTGCGGCGTAAACAACAGGACCGTGCCCGGAATGGGCGGCTGGGTCAGCGCCGTTTCGTAAAAGTTCCGGATCGAACGCACCTTGGCCTTCGACAACAGGCGTTGGAACGCTTTTTCGCTTCGCTCGATCTTCGCGATGAATTGGGCCACTTCGTCGTCCTCCTCCACCTGCCCCGGCTTAATCATCGCCCCTTCCTCATCGTAAAACCGACTGATAAACCGGACCCGGCTCAGCAGATCTTCGGAAGGGTAAGCGACAAAATAAAAAATAGCGTCCTTCTGGCGTATTTGTGTGGCGATCATGGTGGCAACTTGTTGCGTGGGAGGCTCCCTTCTTCGAGGACCTCGACCGCCCCAAGCCAACCCTCGCCAACCGGGAAAAGCAAGCACCACCATAACCCGCTCGCCGAATTTCACCTACCCACCAAGACGCGGCGGCGGCAACGGTCCCTTGACCCCATCCGTCCAGTCCTTAAGCTCGCGCCATGGCACGGCCATCCGCGATCATGACCAAGACCATCATCAAACCCGCCCAGGCGGCCCCCGCCCTCGGCCCCTATAATCACGGCGTGCGCGCGGGCGACTTGCTGAAAACAAGCCGGCCGTGACCACCGCCGTTTTATCGATGCTCATCGGGCTCGCGGTGGGCGCAGGCCTCGGCGCGCTCATCGGCTGGCTGGCCGCCTGGCGCAAGGCTTCGCAGCGTCCACCCGATACTCGCATGGAAGAGGAACTGCGCCATCAAGCAGGCCAACGCGAGACTGAGATCCAGGAACTCACCCGGCAACTCAACCGCGTCACCGCCGCTCAGGCCACCGCGGAAGCCGGCCGCGGCGCCGCCGAGAAGTTGCTCGCCGAACAAAACCAACTGCACCGCGCCACCCTCCAGCAAAACCGCGAGGCCCAGACCAAAGCCCTGGCCGATCTGCGTGAGGCTTTTGCCGCCCTCAGCTCGGATGCCCTTCGGCAAACGCATCCCGAATTTCTCCGGCTCGCCAACGAGACGTTGGGCAGATTCCAGGAGACAGCCAAGGGCGAACTCGCGCAACGCCAGCAAGCCATTGCCACGCTCGTTAAACCCCTCGAGGAACAACTCAAACTCTACCAGCAGCGCCTGCAACAAACTGAATTCAACCAGTCCGCCGCCTTGGGCGAAGTGACGCGGCACCTCCAAACCCTCGCTTCCCAAAGCCAGTCGCTTTCTCAGGAAACAGGCAAACTCCGGCAGGTGTTGAGCTCCAATCAGGCCCGCGGCCGTTGGGGCGAAGAAACCTTGCGCCGCGTCGTGGAAGCCGCCGGCCTGAGTCCCCACTGCGACTTCACCGAGCAACCGCAAAGCGGCGAGAGCAAACCCGATCTCATCGTTCATTTGCCTGGGAACCGCGTGATTCTCATCGACGCCAAGGTGCCCGACCTCGGCTTCCTGGATGCCCCCGAAGCCACCCCGCCCGGACACTCCGCTCCGCCATCCGAGCTGAGCCCGCGCCAGGAGGTTCTGCGCGCGCACGCGACCAAACTCAGGGCCACCATCAAAGCTCTGGCCGACCGCGAGTATCCGCGAAACTTTCCCAATGCCCTCGATCACGTCATCCTGTTTCTTCCAGCCGAATCTCTCTTCAGCGCCGCTCTGGAAGGTGACCGCGATCTGATCGTCTGGGCCGCCGAACGACAAATCCTGCTGGCCACCCCCGCATCCCTCATCGCCTTGCTCCGGGCCGTCAGCGTCACCTGGCAACAACAGGCTCAGAGCGAAAATGCTCGCGCCATCTGCGAAGCCGCCCAGGAGTTGTTCACGCGCGTTTGCAAGTTCACCGAACACCTCGAGCGCGTCCGCTCCGGCTTGGAACGCGCCACCAACGCATTTAACGAAGCCGTCGGCAGCTACGACCGCATGATCCGGCCGGCCGGCGAAAAAATCAGCCAACTCGGCGGCGCGTCCACCGCACGCCAGCTTGCCAACCTCGATCCATTGCCTTCGCTGCCGCGCGCATTGCCGGAAGACGGAACCGACTCGGATCCTGCCGCTCTGCCATTGCCATTGCCGGAATCGCGCAACCCCTAACCTTCGTCGCCCCGAAAAAGCCTGCCGTGCACGCCTGACCATATCCCAGTGGCTCGACCCGGGCCTGACGGTCAAGACGCCCATTTTCATTGCGACGCGGGTGCGTCTCGCTGAGAAATTTCTGGAGAAAAAGCTTGTGCGCAGGCGGTGCTCCGGGCGTTAATGCGCTCGGAAGGTCGTTGTAGTTAACAAGGAGAAAACAACACCAAATAGCATGAAGAAACTACTCGTACTCTGCCTGCTCGCGGCTATTACCGCCTTGAGCAACGTTTCAACCCTCAGTGCCGCCGACAACCCGTCGGCTCCCGTCGATAAGACTGAAAAGAGCGACAAAAAACCACGCCACATCCCCTTCCACGGCAAGGTTGATACCTTGGACAAAGCGGCCGGCACCTTGAAGATCGGTGAACGCACGTTCCACGTCACTTCCGGCACCAAGATCACCAAGGACGGCAAGCCCGCCACCATCGGCGATGCCGTCGTGGGCGAGGAGGTGGGCGGCGCTTACCTGATGGGCGAAAGCGGCCGCCTGGAAGTCATGTCGCTTCGGATCGGTCCGAAACCAGCCAAGGATCCCAAGCCCGAAGACGCCAAACCGTAGGGCGCCTCCCTCGCGATTGATCCGCGATTCTTCGGGATCGCCGCAACCTCAAGGAAGGCAGGCCGTTCCTCGGCTTGCCTTCCTTCTCCCAACTTTGGCAGCTGAGTGCAGAAGGTGCCCTGCTGTGGCGGCGGTCTAGTACCTGTTTAGCGCGCGAGGGAGCGCGGCGTTTACGTCGCTTCAATGTCCGGCGGGTCGGCCGCGGTGGGAGTTGCAAGCGCTTGCTCCGATTCCCAACTTGAAGCGGGCTGAAGCCCGTGCTCCGGGGACGCTAACTAAACTAGAGCTTGTCCCGAAAAGGGCGATTTCGGCCTTTGTCGGAAACTTCGTTGGAAACTTTGTCGAGGACTTTGTGACCATGTTGGGATTTCGACAAAGTTTGCGACAAAGATTCCGACAAAGTTTGTCCCGAGAACGTTCCTGGGACAGGCCCGGGACAGGCCCTAACTAAACACGTCCGCGGTCTATGACCGCCGCGCTGCAAGAACCAGATGTGCGCAACGGTTGCGGAGCTAAACAGGCCATCTCAGACCGAGATGACTGCACTGTTCTTCCGGCAATGGCAAAGAAGCTCAAATCCACCGACCGTCTCACGTTGATCTTCCGGTGCGTTGTCGTGATCGACACCTTGGGACTGGCGATTCCGACCGGCTGGATGGGGTGGCCCGCTGACTTTCTGCTCGCCTTGGGGTTGCTGGGATTGACTGTTGGGCTGTGGTTTTGCCAGTGGTGCCTGGGCAGTGGCAGCCACCAGTAAACCGCGCCACTCGCGGGCCCCTGAAGGCTGCCCAGCAGGCGCAATAACGCAATTCCTGTTGCATGCAGAGTGCGCTCTACAGTTTCTAAGCCGCGTGAAATCGCTGACCGAACATGAACCAGTGCGCCGGCAGGTGGCTTGATCATCAAGGTGGGCACAGACACGCGACGAGTGATAACTCTAATTTGGGACTGGACCCGACCGCCGACCGCCGGCTGCACGCAAAGGTTGAAATTTTAGCCACAAAAACTCCGTAAGCTTTCCGTTTATCTCGCGTATTTGAATGTGTGCCCATTTAGGCCGCTGCCTTACCAACCAACACAGATCGAGACCAACGGAGAATCTTATGAGCTTACAAAACTCTCTCAACCAACCTGATCCAAAACTCGCCTCCACCGCTGTGCCCGCCAACGATCCCAGTGCTGTTCACGAGAACGTTGTTCTTCCTGTGCCCAGGATTGTGGACGCCACCGCGCTCGTGCTGGCGCACTGAACTCTCTCGAGCCGTTCTTGGCGGAGGTCGCGAGTTATTCATCCATCAATACGACAATGACCACACTGCCCTGTTACCGGCGTTCGGGAGAGTTTCGACTTTCCACGGTTGCGACATTTCTCGGCCTGGTCGTCGCCGGCGTCGCGGTTGCCTTGGCCTATCAGGCGGTGCAACGGCTGATCCCCGTCTTGCTTCTTCGCGGCCTTCTCGTTTGTGGGTTTGCCTTGGCACTCGGTTTCGCCGGAGCAAACGCGGTGAGGTTGGGCCACTGCCGAAATGTGATCCTGGCCTGGATTCTCGGTTTAGTTTTGGTCACCTCGTCGATCTTGGCTTCGTATTTCTGGGACTATCAACTGGGCCTCGTGCGGTTGGCGCGAGCAGTCCCGCAGTTCACATCAACAACTATTCGAAAGGAAATCAGCTTTCGTCGATGGTTCGAGTTAAGAATGAAGGCCGGCGTAAAGTTCGTTGAAGCACCTGGCAGGCCCAGTTCACGAGCGGTTGCCGCCGACCTCGAGGAAGGATGGGTTGTGGCCGGCTGGGCTTCTGAAGCGTTGATCATCCTGGTGATCGCTATGTGGCTGATAAACGCTGCGGTCAAACGTCCGTATTGTGAGGCATGCCGGTGCTGGACTACAGCCAAGGCGCTCCTTCTTCATGGACAAGGCCGCCAGGCCGCCAGTCCGTTGCTCGCGCAACGTGATCTGAATCGAGTGATCACGTTGCTCTCGGAACCGCGATCCAGGTCACCTTTCAGTCTCCTTTTGACCGGCCACCTTTGCGAATCCTGCACGCAGACAGGCTTCCTCTCCATCGATGAACTTCATGCGAGTATAGACAGGCGGCGAAGGCCAAAACAGCAAAAGAAGAACCTGGTCACCTTTGCTGTGATGAATCCGGAACAGTGCAATCGGTTTGCAGCCGAACTAGCACGCGCACGCAGCAATTTTGTTCCCGCCGTGGTTCAGAGGGCCCGATGAGGATGCTCGATACCTACCGGAGTGGCCAGCGCTGTGGCGAAGTGTTATTCGCCTCTCGGTGACGGTAAAATCTCCAGCCCGTATTTTTTCCGATCTCAATCACGCGCGGAATGTCCTGCTGCGGCGGCGGGCTTAGCGCGCCCATTTCTACAAAAACACTTCGCCGCTTGAATCTCCCTCGCGCAGCGCCGGCCAAGCGGACGGCCAGTAAATACCAGTTGCGTTAAGGGAGCGCTCTGCCGTCTCCTAAGCGCCGTGAAAGCTCTGACGGAACATCTGTGGTTCGAAGTCCCCGACCGGCGTGGTTTTGTGAACATCACCGACACTGTGGCCGGGCTCGTGCGAAAAAGCAGCGTCCAGGAAGGATTATGCCTCGTCAACGCCATGCATATCACGGCCTCTTGCTTCATAAACGACAACGAAAGCGGACTCCTGCATGACTACGAAGTGTGGCTCGAGAAATTGGCGCCGCACGAGCCGACGACGAATTACCATCACAACCGCACCGGCGAAGACAATGCTGACGCGCATCTCAAGCGGCAAGTGATGGGACGCGAAGTCGTTGTCGCTATTACGAAGGGCAAGCTCGACTTCGGACCGTGGGA
>DATLUX010000629.1:0-5351 GCA_035577805.1 Verrucomicrobiia bacterium | reverse complement strand
TTGAACGTGGCGGACAAAGGCCAGCCCCTCCTCTTCTTCTTACTCTTACTCTTACTCCTTACTCTTACTCCCCTTATTCTTGCTCCAATATTCCTTAGGCAATCATGTGGGAGGAGTAAGAGTAAGGAGTAAGGAGTAAGAGTAAGGAGTAAGGAGTAAGGAGTAAGAGTAAGGAGTAAGGAGTAAGAGTAAGGAGTAAGGAGTAAGAGTAAGGAGTAAGGAGTAAGGAGTAAGGAGTAAGGAGTAAGAGTAAGTAAGGAGTAAGGGGTGGGCGCGCCCCTAAATGCTTGAACATTCATCCGCAGCGCGTCTCCATATGCTCGCTCATGCGTAGAACACGAGTGCGAGTTAGTTGTCTAGGGCTATTCCTGGTCGCTGGCCTGTGGACCGGCGTGGACCTCAACGGGGCGGAGCAATCCGAGCACAGCGCGGAGTACCCGCCGCCCGTCCAGCCGGCTTCCGGCCAGGGCGAGCTGGCCCTGCGCCGTTTTCGGTTGGCGAAAGGTTTAAAGGTGGAGTTGGCCGCGGCGGAGCCGCATCTGGCCAACCCGGTGGCGTTCGCGATCGATGAACGCGGCCGCTTTTTCGTGGTGGAAACGTTCCGTTTGCATTCCGGCGTGACGGACATCCGCAGCCACATGGATTGGCTGGACGAAGAACTGGCCGTGAAGACGGTCGAGGAACGGGTGGCCTACATGACGAGGCACGAAGGAAAACGCATTGCTGAGTACAAGAAATACTCGGATCGCTTGCGCCTGCTCTGGGACAGCGACGGCGACGGCAAGGTCGATCAGTCCACCGTGTTCGCAGATGGGTTCAATGGCGTGGCCGATGGCATCGCCGCAGGCGTGCTGGCGCGGCGTGGCGACATTTACTTCGCCGATATCCCGAATCTGTGGCTGCTGCGCGATACGCGCGGGACCGGCCAGGCCGATGTGAAGATTTCTCTCAGCTCCGGTTATGGCGTGCGCGTGGGATTTTTGGGCCACGATCTGCATGGGCTGCGTTTCGGGCCGGATGGCCGGCTCTACTTCAGCATCGGCGACCGCGGCGCCTACGTAAAAAACAAGGAAGGCAAGCTGATCGACAATCGCGAGACCGGCGCCGTCTATCGCTGTGATCCGGATGGAGCGAACCTCGAGATCTTCGCCTTGGGATTGCGCAACCCGCAGGAGTTGGTGTTCGACGAACAGGGAAACCTGTGGACTGGCGACAACAATTCAGACGGCGGCGATCCGGCGCGTTGGGTGCACGTGGTGGAAGGAGGCGACAGCGGTTGGCGAATCGGCTGGCAATTTATCAATTCTCCCAATGCCCGCGGGCCATGGCTGGCGGAACGGATGTGTTATCCGCAGTTCGACGGGCAGGCGGGGTACATGCTTCCTCCGGTGGCGAACCTGGCCAACGGTCCGTCCGGCCTGGCCTATTATCCCGGCACGGGCCTCAACGCGCAGTTCACGAATCACTTTTTCCTGTGCGATTTCCGCGGCGGAACGGGCAGCGGGATTCACAGTTTCGGGGTGAAACCGCGCGGGGCCGGCTTCGAACTGGTGGGACGAACGGATTTCATCTGGGAGGTTCTGGTGACCGACGGGGATTTTGGTTACGACGGCTGCTTTTATCTCACCGATTGGGTCAATGGCTGGAATCAGACGGGCAAAGGCCGCATTTATCGAGTGTTTGATCCAACCACCCGGGACAGTGCCTTGGTCAACAGCGTGAAGAAGCTGTTCGTCGAAGGATTCGCCCAACGCAGCGCCGGCGAATTGGTGAGCTTGCTTGGACATGCCGACCAACGCGTCCGGCAAGAAGCCCAATTCGCGCTGGCCGCCAAGGGGGCGGCGGGAATCAAGCTGCTTGCGTCTGCCCTCGATGGTGAAGCCCCCTTGAGCCGGCTGCATGCCGTCTGGGGGTTGGGGCAGATCCTGCGCGTGACCCCGGCCGCGGCCGCCCCGCTCCTGCCGCTGCTCGGCGATCCCGACCCGGAAGTCCGGGCGCAAGCCGCCAAAGTGTTGGGCGACGCGCGGACCGTTGCCGCCTACGACGGCTTGGTTCGTCTGCTGACCGACGCGCAAGCGCGTCCGCGCTTTTTTGCTGCGATCGCCTTGGGGCGTCTGGGCCGTCCTGAGTGTGTGCCGGCCGTCGTGGAGGTGCTCCGCGCCAACGAGAACCAGGATCCGACCTTGCGCCATGCCGCGGTGATGGCGTTGGTGGGGTGTGCGGCGCCCAAGGTGCTCCAGGCCTTGAATCACGATCGCTCGGCGGCGGTCCGCTTAGCGGCCGTGGTCGCGCTGCGCCGGCTCGAACGAGTTGAAGTGGCCGATTTCCTCGATGATCCGGACGCGAAGGTGGTCTTGGAAGCGGCGCGAGCCATCAACGATCTCCCCATCACCCTGGCCGTCCCGCGTCTCGCCGCACGGCTGGGCGACGCCGCGCTCTTGGCTCGACAGGAAACGGCTTCACGGACCCAACGTGAAGCTGCGGCTCAACTCAAGAATCCGAAACAACCAGACGTCGGCCAAGAGCCCGATCTACTGTTTCAACCGTTGCTCAGGCGACTGATCAACGCGCATTTTCGCCTGGGCCAGCCAGAGAACGCCGCCGCGTTGGTGAACTTCGCCGCCAGCGGTTTTGCCCCCGAGCAAGCCCGCGCCGAAGCGATCTCTGTCCTGGGGGAATGGGCCAAACCATCCGGCCGCGATCATGTCACCGGCTTGTGGCGGCCATTGGAAAAACGGGATGGCGCCCTGGCAGCGCGGGCGTTGCGGCCCAGGATCGATCGATTGCTGGAGGACAATGCCAGCTCCGTCAAACTGGCCGGCATCCAGGTGGCCGCCAAACTGGGTATTCAGGAAGGCGCCAAGGTGGCCTCGACCTTAATTAAAGATGGAAATCAACCCAGCCGCGTGCGCATCGAGGCGCTGCGCGCATTGGCCTCACTGAAATCCTCGCGCCTGGATGAAGCGCTGAAGGCGGTGATGAAGGACAAGGACGAAGCCGTCCGCAATGAGGCCACCAAGATTCAGGCCCAACGTCAGCCGGCGGACGCCGTCACGAAATTGCAGGCCGTTCTGCACCAGGGCACGATGCGGGAAAAACAAAATGCGCTCCAGACCCTGGGGAGCCTGCCGGGGGCCGGCGCCGATGCGGTCTTGCGTCGTTGGATGGACCGTCTGATCTCCGGGCAGGTGGCTCCGGAACTGCAGCTGGATGTCCTCGACGCCGCCGACAAACGCTCCGACCAGCAAATTAAAGATCGCTTGGACCGTTTCGATCGCGACCGCCCGGCCGACGACGAGCTGCGGTCATTCCGGGAATGTCTGCGGGGCGGCGACGCCGAGGAAGGGCGCAAGATCTTCCTCGAACGAGTCGAGGTGTCTTGTGTGCGTTGTCATAAGGCGGGCGGAGAAGGCGCGGAAGTGGGCCCCGATCTGAAGGGCATCGGCTCCCGGCAAAGCCGGGAATATCTGCTCGAATCGATCGCCTTTCCGAACAAACAGATCGCGGCCGGTTTCGAGAACGTGCTGGTGACCATGCAGACCGGCACCGTCTATGCCGGCGTGGTCAAATCGGAAACCGCCACTGAGATCGAACTCAACTCGCCGGAAGACGGCCTGCTCAAGCTCAAAAAAGCCGAGATCAAATCACGCGAACGCGGCTTGAGCGCCATGCCGGAGGAATTGCGGCAGGTCCTCACCAAGCAGGATTTGCGGGACCTGGTGGAGTTCCTGAGCAGCTTGAAATAAGCGGAGCGGCCGGGGCGTGCTTGTCTAGTTGGGTCGCGATCGCGATTTCCCGACAAACTTTTCCACCCCAAACACGAAGTAGAGGACTGGTATGGTGAGGCATATGCCACTCCCAGTTCTAAAGGGCTCTGTCCTGAGGTGCCTTGTCGCGCTCGGAGTCGGGACTTCCGCTTTGATGGGGCAGGACGCGTTCGTCCATTTCAGCCAAGGCGGTTTCGTGGTGGCTGAGACCGGGGGTGTCGCCACCGTTACCGTGATCCGTGAATATAACATGGACTCAACGGTTTCCATTGATTACGCGATCGAACCGGGCGGCGCGCGCCCGGGCATCGATTACGAGCCGCGCAGCGGCCGGCTTACCTTCCTGCCCGGCCAAGGGTCAAACGGGTTTGCCGTGCCCATTCTGGACGGAAAGCTCGTGGACGGCAGCCGAACGGCGCAATTGCGTTTGCTAAACCCCTCGCCGGGTGTCGCCCTTTATTTTTGGGACAATGTCCCCCTGGAAATTCGCGATGACGAACTCCCCACAGTCCTCGACGGGACATTCCAGACTAACCCGGGGCCGGACAGTGACGTATTCGCTCTGACTTTGCAGCCCGACCGTCGGATCTTGATCGGCGGCCAGTTCAAGACCGTGCACGACGTCGCGCGAGGCTTTTTGGCTCGGCTGCAAGCGGACGGTTCCCTCGAGCCCGGAGTGGGAACGGCGGCCCCATTGAATGGGGACGTTTACGCAATCGTTCGCCAGCCGGACGGACGCATCGTGGTGGGCGGCAATTTCACCAACGCTGGCTTGGCTGCGGCCTGTCATGTCACTCGATTGTTGGCGGACGGGAGTTTGGACACCAGTTTCAACGCGACCGCAAACGGAGAGCTTCGCGCTATTGTCCTTCAGCCCGATGGCAAGATTCTGATCAGCGGCCGCTTCACGGAGGTGGGGGGCTTATCGAGGCGACGCGTGGCGCGCCTCAACGCCGATGGGTCGGTGGATCCGACCTTTGACCCGGGGACCGGCGCCAACGATTCGGTCCGGTCCCTGGCTCTGCAAACGGATGGCAAGGTGCTGGCCGGGGGCCAGTTTACGAGCTTCGCCGGTCAGCCACGAAACCGGCTGGTCCGCCTGCAGCCCAACGGCACGCTGGATCCAGGGTTTGGCGTGGGCTCGGGTCCGGACGCCGATGTGCGGGCGCTGGCGATTCAGAATGACGGACGAATCCTAATCGGCGGTGATTTTACCAACTACAACGGGGCAGTCCGCCGTTATCTGGCGCGCCTGCAGGACGATGGGACCTTGGACAGAGATTTTGGCCCGGAGTTGAACGGGCGCGTGCGTGCGATTGCGCTGACGGCCGATCAAAAGATCTACATCGGCGGCAAGTTTGTCTTCGTGAACAACGTTTACCGCGGTTATCTCGCGCGCTTGCATGGGGACGGCGGGCTGGACCTGGACTTTAGCGACGTTGGTTCCTCCGTCGGCGATGAAGTCTTTGCGCTGGCCGTGCAGCCGGACGGGAGGCTGTTGGCTGGCGGACAATTCTCGCTCGGCGTCCAGCACGTGGCGCGGTTATTCGAAGACGTGCACGCCGCGAGTTTTAGTTGTGCATG
>DATLUX010000628.1:0-17916 GCA_035577805.1 Verrucomicrobiia bacterium | reverse complement strand
GTGGAGACCGTCACTTGGTTCGACGCAGTGTCGTTCTGCAACCGCCTGAGTAAACTGGACGGACTGGAAGCCGCCTACATGGTCTCCAACATTGAGATGGAAGGCCCCCATATTACAAACGCAGTTGTGCGTTGGATTTCTTCGTCCGCAGGCTATCGCCTGCCCACCGAAGCGGAGTGGGAGTTTGCCTGCCGCGCTGGCACGCGGACGCCATTTAGCTTTGGGGATACAGTCACGTCAGATCAGGCGAATTTCGACGGCTTGACGCCGTACAATGGAGGAGCGAGAGGCCAGTTTCGGAAACGGACGCTTGAGGTCGATGCCTTTCCTGCCAACGCTTTCGGGCTGTATCAGATGTCTGGCAACGTTTTTGAGTGGGTTTGGGATTACTATGCCCAATACCCGACCGACCCTCAGCGCGATCCCATTGGACCTGAAGATGGGACTTTGCGTGTGCGACGGGGTGGTGCCTACGGCAGTCCAGGAGGGCACATGCGTTCTGCTGTTCGCCATGGAGTTCCTCCGCGCATCCCCTTTTTCCACATGGGTTTCCGGGCAGCTCGCAGCATTGTGCCGACTAACCCCAAGGGTAGCTTTGAGCGGAGCGCGTCAAGACGGCTGGAGCACGACGGGGCGTGAACGCGCGGAGCCTCAAAGCTATCCAAGAGCCCTGACCATGCATCCGGACATGGACCCAACGAGACTGCTCCATATGGAGCCGAAGGCGGAAGTCGAACCCGCGACGGCCTGATCTGTCGCCTCAACCCCATCGACCGTCGGCCCTCAGACCCAATGGAACTTTCGTCCCATGATGGGAACCAAGTCGCCCTCTCCTTCCTCCGATGGGGTGTAACGGATGAAACACTTTCCAAAAGTTGCACCAGGTCCGATTGACCACGCGGAGTGACCAGGTGGGTCATCATACAATCCACAACCCTGAACGTACCTCAACGCAGAACAAATCTATGAGCAGTCAAGAGCAACGACCGGAACACAACCCGATCAACGAAGCAAACCTAAACGCCCTCGTGGGCGGCATTCTCCAAGACCTCGGCGGCGCCTTTAGCGTCCCACTCGTCCAGATCGGGGAAAGCCTCGGGCTGTACCAGACTCTGAGCGAAAACGGTGCGCTGTCTTCCGGGGAACTGGCCGCGAAGACGGGATTGAAGGAGCGCTATCTCCGAGAGTGGCTCTCCGCCCAGGCAGCATCGAAATATATCACGTTTGATCCGGTGACCGAAAAGTTCTCGATGACGCCCGAGCAGTCGTTTGTTTTCGCCAACCAAGGAAGCCCGGTCTATCTCGCGCCGGCATTCGGAGCTGCGGCGGCGCTTCAGCATAATATGCCGCAAGTGAAAGACGCTTTCCGCACGGGTGAAGGCGTCGCGTGGGGCGAGCAGACTCAGTGCCTGTCCTGCGCGGTCGCCCGCTTCTTCCGTCCCGGCTACGACAACCATCTGGTGCAATCATGGTTGCCAGCTCTCAACGGTGTCGTCGAAAAACTCGCGCAAGGTGGCGAGGTCGCCGACGTGGGATGCGGTCACGGCATCTCCACGATGATCATGGCCAAGGCATTTCCAAAATCTAAAGTGCATGGCTTTGACTTCCATGAGAAGTCCATCGAAGAAGCAGGCAAGCACGCGAAGGAACACAATGTGTCGAACATTGGTTTCCAGACCCGGGAAGCGAAAGAATTGCCTGGGAAATACGACCTCATCACGATGTTCGATTGCCTGCACGACATGGGTGATCCGGTCGGCGCCTTGAAACAGATCCGAGCCGCGCTCAAACCAACCGGTTCGGTCATGATCGTCGAACCCATGGCAGGCGACAGCTTGAAAGACAATCTGAATCCCATCGGACGAATGTATTACTGCGCATCCACGATGGTCTGCGTTCCCACTTCGCTGGCCCAGCCAACAGGCGCGGCCCTGGGGGCGCAGGCCGGCGAAAAACAGTTGCGAAAGCTGATCCTGGAGGAAGCTGGCTTTGGTGTCTGCCGCCGGGCAACCGAGACTCCGTTCAATCTGATTCTCGAAGCGCGGCCCTAAGAGAAGCCATAACCATCACGCCGCTGGGAGACAGCGATTTCCGGCGGCACTTCTACGTGATCGGCGAATGTGGCCTTTCCCTGACCGGGAATTTGATGTCCTCGGTGTGCAAGCCTAACGCTGGCGCTTTTGGAGGTGCCCAGTTGAATGCAGTGGGCACGGACCTGCCACTCGATCTTCTGGCAGGCCTCGGCCAAGGTTTTAGGAAGTCGTGCGAGAGATCGTTTTTCGGCCGTATCCCATCTTTTACGACGTTTCCGAGGAGTTGCAGCAAGTTCAGATGGTTCAGATTCTCCATGTTGCGCGCTGGTTCCAGCTCGGGCATGCTTGGCGGCGCATCACTGAGCAGCGACGTTAGTTGCGGCATGGCCGATTTGACCAAATAAGACCCGCAGACATCAAACATATGAAAAGGAGATTCATGCTCCTGTTGGCTGCTTGTTCAGCCCTGTCCTTGCTCGCTGGATGCTCCTGGCAGATTGGTGGCGGACCAGGCCCCACTACGATTAAGCCGACAGTGGGCCAGCAGTTGATGGACTTGCAGAAGGCCAAAGAGGCCGGTGCCATCACAGAGTCAGAATATCAGGCCCAGAAGGCAAAAGTGCTCCACGCGTCCCGCGAGCCGGGTCACTGAGCTGGCGTCGTCACTTGCGGCACTGCACGGCATGACACTGAGCTACGATCTCAAGGAGGAGCAGTTTTCCCGTTTTGCCGGTTTCGTCAGGGGTTACACGCTCGCTTACCTGCTGGTTTTCATTTTGACGGTCGCCCTGTTTATCAGCCGAATATGTACACCTAGATGAGCCGAGCGCCTACCAGACGCTCGACCGCATGACGAGGGGCGCGCTCAGATCGCACTTCCAAATCGGACGCCCCTGGCGCGCTCCTCGTCATCGGTCAGCGTTGCGTTCGGCAACGGAGCGGTCTCGGCCTTATGAAGTTCTCCAGGAATGATCCCTGCCCTTGCGGGAGTGGGAAGAAGTACAAGAAGTGTTGTCTGCTAGTCGCCGCCACTGAGGCGCCTATTCCCATCCCTGGCTCGCGATTCCGCTTCGAGCCCGGGAGTTACGGCGGCCCAGGCCTTGGATTCATGCCATCGGCACTTTGCTACCAGCGGGCGTCGGCTGAGCAGTGGGTTGAGCACTTTTGCCTTGTCAATCCCACATGCCATGTGACAACCGAGGAGGAAGCTTCCGCGGCCGCAAAAGAGGACCTCGATGGCGCGTTCGCAGTCAAGGCTCACGGAGGATCAGACAAGGAGGTCGCGGAGTTTTTGCGGAGTAAGGGCTATGTGAACGTGGATGGATTTCAAAGAGCCACAGAATAGAAAATGCCGAACATCAAAGGGTGTGTGCAGGATGGGATCCAGTGCGGCGGGACAAAAGGAGCGCGCTCACCGCGTTGGCGATTTTTTTCGAGGGCGGTGTTCATGCGCTGAGGGAGCAAGACAGGGGAGCGCTTTGGCGCGCAGGGTCAGGGCCCACGGCTGGAGATCCGCGCTGGCGGTGGGACGGAGCGTTCGGCTCTGTTCTGGTTGCGGTTCCTGGTTGCTGGTTGCTGGTGCCTCGTTTCTGTTCCCAGTGCTCGGCTCGCAGTGGGATCCGCAAAATCTTGCCAATCCGCTGTGAATCTCTAAGTTGTAATCCAGTTGAAAAGGAATGCAAAAAGCCAAAGTCGTGCTGGGCCAAACCCAGTTTGGCCGAATATCTGTTACTTGCCGCTGCGCACACCATGGAACTGGCAATCTATCTCGTAGTCGGCTTTTCGATAGTAATAGGAAGCTGGATGCTGTTGGCCAAGGTCGCGAATCGAGCCGTTCGTATTTTCCTTGGCGCCGGGGCGCTTGCTCTGCTGGTGTCACCTACGGTCGTCGCTGGGCATGGTGGAGCCTACATCGGCCCAGCCTTATTCCTTTGGTTCATTGGCAGAGACATTGACGTTCTTAGATATTGTATTTTGCCAATCGCTGCCGGTTGGCTAGTTGTGTTTCTCGCAGGCTTGGTGGTTTCTTGGCTGGCGATCACCCTTTCCCGAAAATGAGTTATGACCGTGCTAACAAGGCGCTCCACACGAACCGCCGCCACGAGGGAGGTTTCGGAGCGTATTGGCAATTCGCACACTGCCAAAGTAATTCACATGGCCCCTTGAGAGACGAACC
This sequence comes from Verrucomicrobiia bacterium, assembly GCA_035577805.1. Classification (GTDB taxonomy): domain Bacteria; phylum Verrucomicrobiota; class Verrucomicrobiia; order Limisphaerales; family JADJPG01; genus DATLUX01. Next base: position 13,707 of record DATLUX010000628.1, on the reverse strand, counting down.
TGAAAATGATGCCACCGGGAGCGCGCGATTTACAGTCCTTCCAATCACACTGGCACACGGCCAGTTCAACGCCAGACCCCTCTATAAACGCTTTTGACGGTGGAAACGGGTTTCAGCAGGGTGACGTAAGGCTCGGTAGAGATTTACTTCCAGCTCAACGTCTAAGCTTCTCCGTCATCAACGGATGTTGCGCTGGACAATGACCTTGGGCCGGTACTTGATGGTAATCATGTCGATGTCGCCGTTAATGTAGGAATAGCCAGAAACATAGACATTGCCCCGGCCGTCAGAAGTCATCGCTCGGACTCCATCACTTCTGCTGTCAAAGCCATTATATTTGGCCCACCAGACCAGTCCTTTGCGAGGAACGAATTTCGCGGTAATAAAGTCTTCCTTACCGATCGGGCTTCGTGTCTCGCCGCCGAGGTAAAGATCACCCGTCCTATCCAAATAGAAGGTTTTGAGTTGAATAAGAGACAGCCCTGGGATTTGAGCCGTGGCTCTGGTTCGTTCTTCGCCGTCGGGAGTGTAGCTGACAGCGACGATTCGTGGTCGCTGTGTGTTGGAATCTTTCACGCCTACAACGACAAGGTTGCCGGCTGCGTCTAATGCGATTCCAAAACCCGCGTCGTCATGGATCCCTCCAAATCTTTTTGTCCAGAGGAGCGCGCCATCAGGTCCATACGCCACCGTGAGGATGTCCGATCCACTCTCCGGGAACCACGATTGTCCGGTGACGTAGACAGCCCCCGATGAATCAGTGACGATGGCGTACGGGTCATCAGTTTGATGGGCGTCTCCATCGTATCGTTGAGTCCACATGCGCTCGCCGTTGGGATCGTATTTAATCGTGACATAATCTGCCAGGGAACTGGGGCCGTCGGCAGGACCGGTAACATAAACATTCCCCGCGGAATCGACCGTTACCGCGTTGACATTCTCGTTAGCCGCCGGCGAGCCTTGATAATTTCTCACCCATTGCTCATTCCCATCGGAGTCGTATTTGATGACCGTAAAATCATTTAAGTTGGTGGGACTGAAGGAAAATCCACCCACGATCACATTGCCGTCAGCGTCAGACGCAATTGCCCGGCCCTCGTCCCCATTTCTTGTCGGGCCGTCATACGTCCGGCTCCAGAGCAGACTTCCATCGGGGCCATACTTGAGCGTCCCTATGTCGCCTCCGTCCGCAAGGCCGGTGACATACACATGGCCGGCCGCATCAAGACTCATGGCTGCGGGAACATCATGATTGTGCTTGGCCCCGTTGAAATGAGCAAGCCACTCTTCCTCAACTTTTCCAAGGAACTGAGAATTAACAGCGACGTTCACAGGGCGCGAGGTGTGGCGTCCGCCCCGGTCGTCTTCCGCCACCGCCCGAAGCGAATATTGCCCGACCCCCACATTGGTCCACAGCATCGTGTATGGGGCACTCGTCCGCACTCCCAACAAATTAGTGCCTTGATAGAACTCAACGCGTCGCACAAAGCCATCAATGTCACTTACCGCCGCGCCGAGGGGAATTTGCGCCCTCGCCATGAACCGCCTTTCCACAGGATTCGTGAGAGAAACGGTAGGCAATGTGTTGCGCGCATTCACCCGCACGCGAACGGGGGATGAGCGACCAATCGCTCCCTGCTCATCAATGGCCTCAGCCGTGATCGAATAACTCCCAGGAACGTTGTTTGACCACATGAAGCGGTAAGGCGGATTGGTCAAACTGCAAATCTGATTCGTTCCCTCTCTAAAAACGACGCGGGCGACGTTGCCGTCCGCGTCCCCAGCGACCGCATAAAGCGGAATGATGGCGGGAACCGCGTAAAGAGCAGAATTACGGGGACTCGAAGCGACGACGAACGGAGTGGTGTTGGATATCGGCGCGGATTGCCGGTATGCGACCGTATAGATCTCATACCCAGTGTCCCCAGTGGCATATACATTGGGACCGTCACCTACCGCGACCGACTTGACTGAACCTGCTGGAAAAGTGGCCTTCCACAGCACCTTCCCATCAGGTCCAAGTTTGGTTGGTCCGCCCTCCGTTGCAACATAAGCGTTGCCGTGTTCGTCAACGGTGATACTGGTCCCGCTGGCAGCTGCTTCCCAAATCTTTCTCCCCTCCGTGTCTAAGAGGACGGTGGAAGCGGTTCCACATCCTCCGGTGATCCAAATACTGCCCGCTTTGTCCACCGCCAGAGCACGGGGACCGCAAGCCCATGGTCGGTATGGGTTGTGATACGTGCTCCAAAGTTCGTGTCCCTCGGTGTCGTATTTGACAGTCAAGTAGTCCCCTTGAGAGTCATAATTGCGGGAGAACCCGACGACATAAACATTGCCCGTTGGATCGACGGCCATCGCAACTGCCCTGTCGGTGTCCCCGCCATCGTGTCGGGCCACCCAAAGCTGTTGGCCGTTCGAATCGTACTTCAAAGTGGTGAAATCGTAGTCATAGGCTCCCAGGACTTCCGACGCATACCCGCTGACGTAGACGTTTCCCTGCTCGTCAAGGCCGATGCCACACGGAAGATCTTCGGCGTGAGCTTGGCCCTCATAGATGGCCACCCAAATCTGATTCCCATTGGTGTCAAACTTCCGAGTGCCGTAGTCCCAACCCTCATTGGTGTGGCCCTGTCGACCCACGGCGTAAAGATTGCCACTCTGATCAAGGGCCATCGCTGTCACGTAGAACAGAGCTGTCTTCCAAACCTGATGCCCGGATGCGTCGTACTTTACGATCCCTGATTCGCCACCCACGTACACGCTGCTATCCGGACCAGTGAGTAGACACGTGGCATAATCATAATTGGTGCTCCACAGTGGCCGGCCGTCCGAATCGTATTTTATGATGATTGACCCCACAACATAAACGGATCCTTCGGCGTCAACAGAGATTTTCGCGACTTGATCGAACGAGGGTCCATTGTAGGTATTCATCCAAGCCTGATCGACTTGTGCATGTGACAGTGAAGGCATGCCCGGACAAATGATCCAAAGGCACATCGCGTAAAACCGAACCGCTCTACGCTGTAATCTGTTCATTTCAAGTCTTCGGGCCGTCCTCCAGATGAAAATCCTCCAGCAGTTCCATCAAGCGAACCGTTCGGGAAGATGGGGGACATACACCTTTCATACTCTAGCCACGCACCGATGCAATGCGAAAACCTGCGCTTTTTGAGACATCTTGAAACGCGGTCACTTCCCGAGGTGGTCGACGAATATCACCGGCTCCGCGTCACCAATTCTGGTGACTGGCCGGTGAATCGCGGCAACATTTTGCCAACGCTATTCGAACGGAAGGGCGTCGGCAAGAAGCTTGCCATGCAGTTGCTTTGGAACAAACGCGCTGGAACGGCATCGCCGCGTAGCGGCTTAGTTCAACCAGGCTGCTCCAGTGAACGCGCCGGTTGCGCCACGGTTCCAGGTCGGGCACCCTTGGCGGCGCGTCACTGAGCAGCGACCTTCGCCATAAGCCCTATGAACCTCAAGGCACTTGCTGAGCTCAAGCTCAGAGGCAACGACCTGGACATTCTTGGTCTCGTCGAGGATCTGTTCGCATACGCTCGCCAAAATCGGTTTGTCGCGGGGCGGGAACAGGAGAACGTGGCGGTGCTCTTCGACCTTGCTGATGGCACGACGCTGACCATTCCAGTCGATGGCGCCATGGGCAAGTTCCGCATGATGTGCGCCCGACTGTGCAAGCTATCCAACGACGAGAACCCGGCGCTCGCGAATATTTACCGGGGGTTTTGTACGATGCCGTATCACCCCGGTGCGATTCGAATCGAGCGTGAGAACACTCTCGACAACCATTATTTCGTACTGAGGTACGAAGAGGCGAACAATGCAGATGCACCGAACGCCGCGATAGCGCTCCGGGTTCATTCTGACCACCGCGGGCGCGGCGTCGGTGAGCCGTGACGTTAGTGCATCATCACCCACTATGAAATGTTGGCATTGCGACTCTGGCTTCGCTGACCGGCCATGAGAGCATCTAGCCCAACAGTCCGTATGCCCTACCAAATTAGACTGACGAATGCGGAGGCGATTCTCACCGCTGTCATCCGAAGCCGCGTGCAACCGCAGGAGCTGTCGAAGTTCGTTCCCGCTGCGTGTGGCGAAGTCTGGTCGTTCATTCGTTCCACTCATCTCCCGCGTCCAGGACGCCACACCGCCTTGTATTTGGATGCAGGATTAGTCGAGGTTGGAGCGGAGGTATCCGAACGGTTTGCCGGCAATGACCGCATTCATTGCTCAGAGTTGCCCGCGGGTCGGGTGGTGACCACCACCCACTTCGGCCCGTATGCGCGTCTCGGAGAGGCCCATTCCGAGATTCGCCGGTGGTGTGCCGAGCACGGACATCGGCTTTCCAATATTTGCTGGGAGATTTATGGTCACTGGGACGAGAGTTGGAACACCGATCCATCAAAGATACGCACCGATGTATTCCACCTGCTCGATGATCAAAAGGGTTAATTGGCCGACGATGATTCCAGGTGTTTTGCTCATTCCGCTTGCCGGCGCTGTCACTGTTCTTCGATTTTGGTATATCAGCAGGAGACGACACAGCATACTTCATCGTTCTGGAACGCCAGATTGACGGTTTGGATACCGGCATGGACGCCAAGAGCCTGACATGGCATTCGAGAATTGTATTGAGACACCGAACCCGCGATAGCGGCTCGCCTCCGAGCCGGCGCCGTTTCGGATGCCCTTTCAGGGCGAGGGGACCTTTTGCGGACCCGCACCGCGGGCGCTGCCCGCGGCTACGATGGGGGCAGCCCCTTGGGCTGCCGCGTCGCACGAACAGACCCAGATCAACACGTACTGCCGCGAAGCGGCTACCCTGGCTGTCCGTGCATGAGCCAAAGACGGTCTTGCCCTTCGTTGGTTTGCGATGGTTCGCGCTTGCTTGATGGGATGCCCAGGCTCTTACTCTGAGCAAACCAGCCGCGGGGCCTTATGAGCGCATTTCTTGTTTATCTCGTCTGTTTTGGAGTGGGGTTGCTTTTTACCATTTGCACGGCCCTCTTTGGGCATATCTTCGGCGGCCACGATACGCACATCGATGGCAGTGGTGGCCATGCGGAAGCCGGGGTCGATGGCAGCGACACGCCCGGAGTCTCCGCCCTGAGTCCAACGGTGATCGCTTCCTTTGTCACGGCGTTTGGCGGGATTGGCATGATTCTGCACGAATTCCCCGCCACGAAGCCCGCGTTCATCAGCGGGCCGCTGTCGCTGGTTGGAGGATTCGCGATTGCCGCCGGGGTGCTGGGGATGCTGCGGCAGCTGTTTCGGAGCACGCAAAGCTCCAGTGAGTCCAAGGTGGCGTCGCTGGTCGGCCAGGTCGCCACCATCATCACGCCGATCCCGGAGAATGGCGTGGGGGAAATCGCTTACGTCCAGGCCGGTACGCGTTACACCGCGCCCGCCCGAGAGGAACACGGCGTCGCCGTGCCCAATGGCCGGCCGGTCAAAATCACCCGGGTGGACGCCTCGCAATTCTTCGTGACCGCAGTCTGAACAACCTGACTGGCGTTCTCTCGCAAGACTACCCAACTCATATCTCTATGCCACCCGAACCATTCCTCGCCCAACTCTCCGTGCCCGGCGGCGCCGTCGCCATCGTCGCCATCGTCGGCATCGTGCTGATGATTCTCATCGGCATGGCGGTGGTCCTGAGCCGTTACACCAAAGTCGGGCCGAACCAGGTGCTGGTGGTTTCCGGACGCAAGCACCGCTTCGCCGATCCCGACGGCACGGAGCGCGTGCGCGGGTTTCGCATCGTGAAGGGCGGCGGCGCCTTCATCTATCCGGTGGTGGAAAAGGTGGATCTGCTCTCGCTGGAACTGTTGACCATCGACGTGCAGACGCCGGAGGTTTACACGAGCAAAGGGGTCGCCGTGAAAGTCGACGGCGTCGCGCAGATCAAGGTCAAAGGCGACGATATCTCCATCGCCACCGCGGCCGAGCAATTTCTGAGCAAGAACGTGGATGACATCAAGAACATTGCCATGCAGACCCTGGAAGGTCATTTGCGGGCCATTCTCGGCACGATGACGGTGGAAGAGATTTACCAGAATCGCGATGCCTTCGCCTCGAAAGTGCAGGAGGTCGCGGCCGGCGACATGGCGAACATGGGCCTGGGCATCGTCAGCTTCACCATTCGCGATATCCGCGACGGCCAGGGCTATCTGGATGCGCTGGGCAAACCGCGCATCGCTCAGGTCAAGCGCGACGCCCAGATCGCCCAGGCCGAAGCCGACCGCGACGCGCAGATCCGTTCCGCGGCGGCCACCCAGGCCGGGCAGGAAGCCAAGTTCGCCGCCGACTCCAAGATCGCCGAAGCCCAGCGCGATTACCAGACGAAGGTCGCGGAATACCAGGCCGCGGTGAACCTGAAAAAGGCCGAAGCGGACCTCGCCTACGATCTGCAGAAATACAAGACCGGCCAGTTGGTGAAGGCTGAGGAAGTCCAGGTCCAGATCATCGAGAAACAGAAACAGATCGAGCTGCAGCAACAGGAAATCCTGCGCAAGCAGCGCGAGCTCGAAGCCAATGTCCAAAAACCCGCCGACGCCGAACGCTATAAGGTCGAGGCGCAGGCCAACGCCAAGAAGTTCCAGCTTGAGACCGAGGCGGCCGGCGCCGCCGCGGCCGCCAAACAAACCGGCTTTGCCACGGCGGAGGTCAACAAAGCCACTGGCCTCGCCGAAGCCGAGGCGAATCGGGCGCGCGGGCTGGCCGAAGCCGCCATCATCGAAGCGCAAGGCAAAGCCAATGCGGAAGCCACCCGCCTCAAGGCCCAGGCCTTCCAGCAATACAACGAAGCCGCCGTCATCGAACTGCTGGTCAAGGTTCTGCCGGAAATTGCCGGACGAATCAGCGAACCCCTCGCCAAGACCGACAAAATCGTCATCATCAACTCCGGCAACGGCGCGGGCGGCGGGGCCAGCCGCATCACGGGCGACATCACCCAGATCATCGCGCAGCTTCCTCCCGTGCTCGAAAGCCTGACTGGGGTGAGGTTCGAGAAACTATTGGAGCAGGTGCCCGCGTTAAGAAACGCGATGGGGCGCGAGCCGTTGCCAGCCAAACCGTCCGTCGGAGCTCCATTGGTCCCGGCCTCTTCGCCGGCGAAAGAGTCATGATGAAATGGATTCCATGAGGAACTGATGCGTCTGCTCGAAGCCATTATCGACGCCAACCATCGCGCGGTCGCCGGCGATGACCAAGCGGGCTTGCACCCGGCGGAGTTTGCGGAGTCGCTGCCGATCATCGCGCTCACCTGCATCGATCCGCGGCTCAACCGGCTCATGCCGGACGTGCTTGGCATCCCTGAGGACCGTTTCATCTGGTTGCGCAACGCCGGCAATGTCATCACCGGGCCATTAAGCAGCACGATGCGGTCGCTGGCCCTGGCCTGCGCGGTGAAGGGCGGACGCGAGATCGTCATCATTGGCCATACGGATTGTCTGGTCGGCAAAACCTCCATGATGGATTTAACCGATCGGTTCAAGAGGCTGGGCGTCGATCGGACGCAGCTGCCGGAGAATCTCACAGAATACTTCGGCCTGTTCGCCAGCGAACGACAAAATGTGTTGAAAGCCGCCGAGTTCGTCCGCGCCAGCCCGCTGATCGGGCCGCGTGTGCCCGTGCACGGGTTGCTGGTGGATATCCAGAGCGGCCGCCTGGAATGGTTGGTGAATGGCTATCAGGTGCTGGAGACAACTTCATCCACCAACCCCTCCACCTCGGCAGCCCCCCTCGATGCCTTAATGCAAATGCTGCCGTTTCATCTGGGCGAGATGAAGTTCCCGGAAGGGAAGATTGGCGAGTTGGCCGGCCAGGCCCAAAGCATCGTCGGCCGCGTCGAGGACGCCGCCACCCGCGCCGAACAACTGGTGGGCAAAGCCGGCGAGTTCGCCGCGAAGGTGGGCAACCTGGCCGAGCAAGCCACGGACTGGCTCAAGGAGGTGCGAGTCCACGCCCCTGAAACCAAGCCCCGTCCGCCCATAAAAATTCAAACGCCCAAACCCCCGGCGCGCAAACCGATCCCGGCGCCCCCACCGCGCCCGCCACAAGGCAGGAAGCCATGATCCGGTGATCCCGCGGACGCGCGGACGATTCGGACTGGACGACCTTTTGGGCATCCCGTAGCGTAGCGCCAACGTGAAAGCACGTATCAGGGAGCTGCTGCAGGCCAGTCCGTTCGAGCCATTCATAATTCGAATGGCGGATGGGACCGAGTACCGTGTCGATCATCCTGATTTCGTCCTGGCGGCGGCCAGCGATGTGCCTCAGATCACGATTGAGGAGGCCGATGGTCGCCTGCACTTTCTATCCGCACTGCTTGTCACTAGCGTCGAACGTGTTGGCGGCGTAGCAAGCGGTAGCAGTTAGAAAACAGTTTGAGTGCCGAACCCGAGGACTGCCCGCTGAGCACTGAGCATGCTGAGCTGAGCACTGAGCACTGAGCACTGAGCACTGAGCACTGGCCATTCCCCTTCTCCTACCCTACCCTCCGCGCTCATGCCGTTGTTGGAAATTCGCCAACTCAAGAAATCTTTTCGCGCGCCGGACGGATCGACTCATACAGTCATTGATGTGAAGGAGTTTTCCTTGGCGGACAAGGCGCAAGTCGCATTAAGCGGCGCCAGCGGCCTGGGTAAAACAACCTTCCTCCACTTGATCGCGGGCATCTTGAAAGCCGACTCGGGCGTCATCCGGTTGGACGGACAGGAAGTCACGGCCCTGGCTGAGCCGGAGCGAGATCGCCTGCGAGCCGGCACTTTGGGTTACATCTTTCAGACTTTCAATTTGCTGCCCGCCTTTACGTGTCTGGAGAACGTGCTGCTGGGAATGACTTTTGGGCCGGGAGCCGATCGGGGGCGCGCGGAGGCGTTGCTGCAGCGGATGGGTTTAGGGGATCGCTTGAGGCATTATCCGCGGCAGCTCTCGAGCGGCCAACAACAACGGGTGGCCGTCGCACGAGCATTGGCGAATCGTCCGAAGCTGGTCCTGGCTGATGAACCCACCGGAAATCTGGACGCCGCCAGCAGCGGCGAGGCACTGCGTCTGATCCGGGAAACGTGCGCGGAGAACCAAGCCGCATTGTTATTGGTCAGCCATGACCGCGATGTGCTGGGCCAGTTCAGCACCGTGCTGGAATTGGCGAAGTTGAACCGCGCGGTGTCTCTGGAGGAATCAAGTCTATGAGCCTCTGGCGAATGGCGCTCAAGAGTCTGCGGCAACATGCGCTCTCGACGGCCATCACTTCCCTGTCGATTGCATTGGCCGCTGGGCTGCTCATGGCCGTTACCGCCGTGCGTGAACAGGCCCAAGCGGCTTTCACACACGTCAACAGCGGCTTCGACGCCGTTCTTGGCGCGCGCAGTTCCAAGTTGCAATTGGTCCTCAACGCCATTTTTCATCTCGAAGCGTCCCCGGCCAACATCACTTGGGCCGATTATCAGGAGATCCAGAAACATCCAGGTGTAGCCCTGGCCGTGCCCATCGCCATGGGCGATAATTACCGTGGCTACCGCGTGGTGGGCACGATCCCGGAGATGCTCGCGGGTCACGAGTATGCGCCCGGCCGACACTATGCGGTGCGGCCTCCAGGCCGATTATTTGATCCCACACTGCGCGAAGCCGTGGTCGGCAGCTTCGCCGCGCGCAAGCTGGGCCTGACCTACGGCTCGCGGTTTCATCCGTATCACGGTCTGAACTTTGCCGAAGAACACCAGCACGAAGAAGAATACGTCGTGGTCGGAGTCCTCGAGCCGTCCAATACTCCCGCCGACAAAGTGATTTGGATTCCCCTGGAAGGCGTCCAGCAGATGGGCGGGCACGCGACCAACGCGGCCACAGAAGTGAGCGCGGTTTTGGTGCGTTTGAATGGGCCGACGTTCGGTCCGGCTTTGGATCAGCTCTACAACAAGAAAGGCACGCGCTTGACCTGGGCCTGGCCGATCGGCGCGACCATCGTGGATTTATTCAACCGGATCACTTGGTTCGATCGAGTTCTGGCGTTGGTGGCCGGACTGGTCGCCATCGTGGCCGCGGCATCCGTCACCGCCAGCATCTACAATTCGATGAACGAACGACGGCGTCAGATTGCGATCCTGCGCGCCCTGGGCGCTCGGCGCCGCACGGTCGCAAGCTGGATCGTCCTGGAAGCAGTGGCGATTGCGGCGCTGGGCTGCGCGGCCGGCTTCGCCGTTTATGGCGCCATCCTGCTCAGCACGGCCGCTGTCTTGCAGGCGCAGACCGGCGTCGTTTTGGATCCTTGGGCCTTGCATCCGGTCATGGGTTGGGCCCCCTTGTCGCTGATCGGGCTCAGCGCCTTGGCCGGTTTGGTTCCCGCCGTGAAAGCGTACCGCACCGATGTGGCCGAGAATCTGGCTCCAAGCCACTAACTACATTTCCTCCAGCGTTTCGATGCCGAGCACTTCCAGGCCTTGGCGCAAAACCCGTCCCGTCAGCTCGCACAAGGCCAGGCGCGTGGCGCGTTGGACGCCTTCCGATTTCAATACCGGACAACTCTCGTAAAAGCGGGCGATGGCTCCGGCCAATTCGTAAAGATAATTGCACAGGTAATTCGGCCGGTATTCCTCGGCCACAGCCTCCAGCACGAGCCCAAGATTCAGCAACTGCTTGGCCAGCGCCAATTCAGCCGGCGCCTCGAGCTGCAACGGTCCGTCGGCCGCCCCCGATCCGCCCGCCTCCCCTGCTTTGCGCAGAATGCTGCGAACGCGCGCATACGCATAAAGCAGGTAAACCGCCGTGTTTCCCGCCAGCGCCAGCATCTTGTCCCAACTGAAGATGTAATCACTTTGCCGGTTGGGCAGAAGATCGGCGTACTTGACCGCGCCCAACCCCACCACCCGGGCGACATGCCGTCGCTGCGCTTCGGACAGTTCCGGATTTTTTTCGGTCACCACGCTGAGGGCGCGTTGTTCGGCTTCATCGAGGACATCCGCCAACTTCACGGCGCTGCCGTCCCGGGTTTTGATGGGTCTGCTGTCTTCGCCGAGAATGGAGCCGAACCAGACGTGGGCCAGTTTTACGCGGCCGGCCAGCTCGGGATGCCACCGCCGGAAAGTGGCGAAGAGCTGTCGGAAATGCAGCTGCTGCCGCCCGTCCGTGATGTAGATGATCTCATTGGGTTGCCAGGTCTGGAGACGATAGGCGAGCGTGGCCAGGTCCGTCGTGGCGTAATTGGCCGCGCCATCGCTTTTCTGGATCAGAAACGGGTTTGGTTTCAGTTCGCCATCCTCATTTTTGAGGAAAGGATCTTCCTTGGGTGGGAAGGTGCCATCCGAGAAAACGCACCACGCGCCTTCGCTTGCGCGGGCCACCCCGCGTTCGCGCAGTTCCTGCACCACCGCCTTGAGCTGGGGATTATAGAAGCTTTCGCCGAGGGTATGATCGAACCGCACGTTCAGCCGGGCATAAATGGCGTCGAACTGAACCTGGGAAAGCCTCAACATCTCGCGCCAAATTGCCAGGTTTTCGGCGTCGCCGGCCTGCAGCTTCACCAATTCCTGCCGGGCCAGCTCGAGCGTCGCCGGATTCGCCTGGCATTCGGCATTCAGCTTCCTGTAAATCCGTTCCAGCTCGGACACCGCGTCGGCCTGAAGGGCGGCGGGATCCAGGTCGCGCTTCCAGCCCACCAGCAGCATCCCAAACTGTGTGCCCCAATCGCCGATATGATTATCCGTGACGACGCGATGGCCAAGCAGGCGCAGCACGCGAGCCAGGGAATCCCCCAGCACGGTGGAACGGATATGGCCGATGTGCATGGCTTTGGCCACATTGGGGGAACTGAAATCGACCACCACGGTCCGCGGTTGGCTGGCGGTGGCGAAGAACAGATGCTCGCCCCGCCTCGCTGCCTGCAGCGCTTGCGCGATCGCTTCGGGTTTCACATGAAAATTGAGGAAACCCGCTCCGGCGATGTCGACTCGGCTGCACCATTCATCGACCTGCAGCCGGGCCACGACATCGCTGGCCAGCTGGCGCGGATTGAGCTGGCGCTGTTTGGCCAAGGACATCAGCGCGTTGGTCTGGTAATCGCCGAACTTGGGATCGGGACACGGCCGCACCAGGATGCTCTCGGGCGGCGCGTCTGGCAGAAGCGCAGCGACCGCTTCCTGCACACGTTTTTGGAGAACGAGATGAAGCATCAGAATTTCAGATTTGGCAGAATGCGCTTCAAAGATGCACCCGCGGAAACGGAAGGACCTCACTTGGTTTGCGGGTCTGAGGCCGCGCCTCGTCAGAGTTGGAATTATTTGCCTGACTCGCGTTTGATGATCTCGTACATGGCTTTGGCGTCGGGCGCTTCTTCGAGGGCCTGACGAAATTCTTTCTTGTGAAGAAGCTTGGCGATCTTGGCCAGGGTATGGAGATGTTTCTGAAACTGACCTTGAGGCACGAGGAAAAGCATGACCAAGGTGACGGGCTGATTGTCGAGCGCATCGAAGTTCACGCCCTTCCGCGACCGGCCGAAGGCGCCCACCACTTCATAGATCAAGTCCGTCGAGGCGTGCGGGATGCCAATGCCAAAGCCGATGCCGGTGCTCATCGACGTCTCGCGTTTCTTCACCACCGTAGTGATCGCCTCCCGATGCTGGGTCTGAATCTTGGCCGACGTAACCAGCTTCGCGATCAGCTCATCGATGGCTTCCCAGCGCGTGCCCGCCTTCAGCTCGGGTTCGATTTGGTCAGGCCCTAGAATGTCACCAAGGTCCATACAACGAAAATTGAGTGAAGCCATTTCGCCTCAAGCCTCTGGGCATTGCAAGAGCGATCTGCGCAACGCGATCCCCGGGGCAGTAACCAAATGCGCCCGATCCGACTCGATGACGAGCCGGCCCGTCAACCGGGCCGTCGCCCTTGTTTTTGCTCTTCCCAATGAACTTCGGAAGCACGCACTCTTCTGTCCCATGCGGATCGAGATCATTAACACAGGCAGCGAACTATTGCTCGGGCGCGTCCTTAACACCCATCAGCAATGGCTCTGTTATGGCCTGTCCGACCTCGGATACACGGTGGACCGCCAGGTGACAGTGCCTGATGCAGGCCTGGCCATCCAAGAAGCGGTGCGCGAAGCCATGACCCGAGCCGAGCTGATCCTCGTGACCGGCGGGTTGGGCCCCACCAGCGACGATCGCACCCGGGATCTTCTCGCCGAATTGCTCGGACTGCCGTTGCACGAAGACCCCGCCGTGCTCGCCAACATTGAACATTTCTTTGTGCAACGCCGGCGGCCCATGCCCGCCAGCACCCGCGTCCAGGCTCTCGTGCCCAACGGCGCAACGGTCTTGATGAATGCCCACGGAACGGCGCCGGGCCTCGTCCTGGATTTTCCCACTCCGGCTGCGAACGCGCCGCCAGGTCTGCTCGTGCTGCTTCCCGGCCCGCCGCGCGAGCTACACCCCATGTTCCTCGAGCAAGTCGTGCCGGCGATCCAGCGCCGCTTCCCGATCGGAGAGGGCACCTTCGCCTGCCGAACGCTCAAAACCACCGGGCTGGGAGAATCGCTGGTGGAAGAACGCATCCGCGGGCCACTGGAACCGCTCGTCCAAGCGGGACTGGAGATCGGTTACTGCGCCCGCGTCGGCGAAGTCGATGTCCGGCTTGTGGCGCATCACGAGCGCGCCACCGAGCAGGTGGCGGAAGCGGAGCGCCTCGCCCGCTCTC